>NZ_QKYZ01000010.1:0-249071 GCF_003253625.1 Pseudomonas sp. URMO17WK12:I6 | reverse complement strand
GGAGGGCGGAAGCGGCGCCGACGTGATGATTGGCGGCTTCGGCAATGACACCTACGTCGTCGACAGCCTCAAGGACGTGGTCACCGAGACCAGCACCCTGCTATCTGAAATCGACACCGTGCGCTCCTCGGTGAGCTGGACCCTGGGTGCCAACCTGGAAAACCTCACCCTGACTGGCAGCGACAACCTCAACGGCGTCGGCAATGCCCTGAACAACGTGCTGACCGGCAACAGCGGCAACAACATCCTCAACGGCCAGACCGGCCTGGACACCATGATCGGCGGCGCCGGCGACGACACCTATATCCTCGACCAGGCCGGCGAACTGGCACTGCTGCAGGAAACCGTCGACCAGGGCCGTGACCTGCTGAACATCAGCTACACCTCGACCCTGGCCAGCAGCACCGTCGATCTCAGTCAAAGCAACCTGCAGAACGTCGAAGATGTCACCGTCACCGGCCTCGGCAACTTCACCGTGATCGGCAACGACCTGAACAACACCCTGCTCGGCAACGCCGCTGCCAACTTCCTCGACGGCAAGGCCGGGGCTGATACCCTGGACGGCGGGGCTGGCAACGACACCTACGTGGTCGACAACCTCGGCGACACGGTGATCGAACGCGGCACCTCGCTGGTCGAAATCGACACAGTCATGTCGTCGATCAGCTACACCCTGGGCAGCAACCTCGAGAACCTGACACTCACCGGCAGCGACAACCTCGACGCCACCGGCAACTCCTTGGGCAACCGTCTGACCGGTAACAGCGGCAATAACGTTCTGGATGGCGGAACCGGCGCCGACCTGATGATCGGCGGCACTGGCAACGACACTTATATCGTCGACAACCTCCAGGACGCGGTCACCGAGACCAGTACCCTGGCGAGCGAAATCGACACCGTACGTTCCTCGGTGAGCTGGACCCTGAGTGCCAACCTGGAAAACCTCACCCTCACCGGCAGCGACAACCTCACCGGTGTCGGCAACGCCCTGAATAACGTGCTGACCGGCAACAGTGGCAACAATGTGCTCAATGGTGGAGCAGGCAACGACCTGCTTGATGGTGGTATGGGCAATGACCTGCTGATAGGAGGTCTGGGCACAGACATCCTGACGGGCGGCTCTGGTGCCGACCGGTTTGTTTTCAATTTACTCAGTGAGCTGGGCAAAGGGGCAAACAGTGACGTCATCACCGACTTCAGCAGCCTACAGGGCGACAAGATCGACCTGTCAAAACTCGATGCCAATATGCTCACCACTGCGTTCAACGCCTTTACATTCATTGACTCGAATGCGTTCACAGGAGCAGGACAACTGCGTTTCGAAGATCATGTGTTGTACGGCAACGTCAACGGCAGGCTGGATGCAGATTTCGCAATCCAACTGGTAGGCGTCGATACCTTCAGTGCCAAGGACTTGGTAGTTTGACCAAGGTTTGAACAATACGCCCTGACCAATGTCGGGGTGTTTTGTTTTGTATCACCAAGAGTGAATCCAAGCGCCAAGACTTGAACGCGAAAAATGTCGGGGGCCCCGTTCACCCCAACACCCCTAACTCTTTCGCCCGAGCCACGGCCTGCGTGCGCCGCTCAACACCTAATTTGCTGTTGATATGACTGGCATGGGTCTTGACCGTATGCAGCGAAATGAACAACTGATCACTGATTTCCTGATTCGAACATCCCTGCGCGATCAGCCGCAAAACCGCCAGTTCACGCGTACTGAGTTGTTCAGCAACAGGCGATGACTCAACCACTGGACGGGAGGCCATGGCCGGAAGCTTTTCCAGCAGATGCTGCGAAACCGGCGTCGGCGCACAGGGTTGAAGTTGCCCACGCAGCCAGTCCGGATGCTCGGCCAGTAATCGGTCAAACGGTTGCAGGACACCTCCGGCGGCCGCTTCCAAAGCCTGGGCCAGCGCCTTGCGGGCCTCGGGTTCGCGTCCGCCCGCCAACAACAGCGTAACGTTCTGATTCAGCGCCATCACGCTGAGCATCTGCCGACCGCTGCGCTGACCGTGTTCATGCAGCGCATTCAGGCGCCCTTCGGCGAGCATGGGCTGGCCCTTCATCATGTCCAGCACCGCCTGTTGCAACTCAATGTGCAGCGGCAGTTGTGGATGGAATTCCGGGGGGGCAGCCGGGTGCTCGCCGTTATAGGTCTGGCCCAGTCGCGCAAGCCAGGCTTCGGCCAGATCGGTGCGACCCTGAGCCAGCCAGAGTTCACATTTGACCAGGGTAATCATCGCCAGATAGTAAATCGGCGGGACGTCCCAGATGTGCATCAGGCGCTCGGCCTCGGCAAGTTCGGCGAAGGCCTTCGCGAATTCGCCGCTGTTGCCCTCCAGCCGGGCAATAACACAGTGGCCGATCAGTACGCTGATGTCACGACAGGCCCTGGCTTCACCCAACCCCGCGAGTAAACGTGCCCGCGCGGCCTGGGGTTGCAAGCGCAGCGCCAGCAAAAAACCCTCGTACAAGGTCAGGCGTGCACGCACCGCATAGAGTCGTTGAGGGGATAAACCTTGCAAGCGTTGCAACCCCTGACGGACTTCATCCAGTGAACGAAGAATCTCCCCGCGCGCTTGCAATACCCGGGCGCGGTCGTAATGAGCCAAGGCCTCGAACAACGGATTGCCAACGCGCTGTGCCAACTCCAGCGAATCACGATTCAACCCCCGGGCACGCCACAAGTCGCCATCGGCAATCGCCAGATTGGACAATGTCGACAGGCACATCAGTCGCTGTCCATACCGTTTGGCCGGCAGGCTTTCCAGTGCTTCGGCGCAATAGAGCATGGTCAGCTCGCGATTGCCTCGCCCCCGGGCAATGATCCCGCTCAGGGCCAGCCATTGCGCCAGCATGGATTTTTGCGCAGTAGCCGACGGCGCCGGCAGGAAGCGGCTCAGGTGACTGGCCAGCTCTTCGGCGGCGTCCAGTTGACAGGCCAGCCCCAATGCCCAGCTGTAGAGCACGATCAGCCGTGGCGTGCTGATTAACAGGCTATCGGGCAAGTCCATTTTCCAGCGCAGCAACATGCCGACGTTCTGCTCGGCCAGCAGTTGCTCTTCAGAAAGGTTTTGCACCAGATTCGCCGCGACATCCAGATGCCCGGCGCGCAACGCCTGCTCCACCGCCTCATCGAGTAGCCCTTGGGCGTTGAACCAGCGGCAGGCGCGCAGGTGCAAGCTGGCCGTCGGCACCATCGCCTGGGCGGTGGGCCGGCTGCGCAACAGATCGGAAAAAAGGTGGTGATAGCGATACCAGTGACCGTGTTCGTCCAACGGCACCAGGAACACCTGATGCGCCAGCAGGAAACGCAGGATTTCGGCGCTGTCATGGGCTTCGCGCACAGCGTCGCACAGCTCACTGCAAAAGCGCTCCTGGGGCGCGGTGTCGTACAGGAATGACTGCACCTCGGCGGGCAGGCAATCGATGACTTCTTCGAGCAGGTAATCGCGAATCAGTCCTTCCCCGCCGTACAGCGACTGGGGCAATGCCCCCTCGCTGCCCACCTCGGAGGCCGCCAAGAGCCAGAAGCGCAGCCCTGCCACCCAGCCTTCGCTGCGCTGGATCAAATTCTCCAGCGCCTCGCCACGCAATGAAATGCTGTGTCGATCAAGCAGGCTCAGGGCTTCATCATGGGTCAACCGAAGATCCTGCTCATGCAACTCGAGCAGTTGCCGCGACAGCCGCAGGCGTGCCAGATGCCAGTCCGGACGCTGCCGACTGGTGACCATGACCAACAGGCCATCGGGTAAATGATTGAGGAAAAACTGCAGACAACGATCGAGCACCGGCCCCTGGGCCAGATGATAGTCATCAAGTACCAACAGCAGCGGCGTGTTGGGTGAGAGGTGCACGGCCAGTTCATCGAGCAAACCGTCCAGCCATTCTTCAAAGGCGAACGGTTGATGACGTTGGCGCATTTTCAGCAGCCCCAACGCCTGGCTGCCCAGTTGTGGAAAGTAGTCCTGAAGACCTTCGAGCAGGCGCTCAAGAAAACGGCCGGGATCACTGTCCCGCAGACTCAAGCCCAGCCACAGGCTTTGCCAGTGATCCGGCAACCCCTGACAAAACTCCACCGCCAATGAACTCTTGCCGAACCCTGCCGGCGCGCTGACCAGCAACAGCCTGCCACCGAGACCTGCACTCAGGCGCTCGCACAGACGCGGCCGCAGCACATGGCCGGCGGGCAGCGGAGGCCGGAAAAAACGCCCGTCCAGTGCCGCGACGGCAACGCTTGCAGGGCCCGGAAGTGGGGACAGATCAGTCATGGCCGGCTCTTGTTTGAAATACTGATGGCGGCGTTACAGATGTCCGCAGCCTAGCGGTAAACGAAGAGCTATTGAAGGTTATTGCTACAAATGGCTACAAAAAGACTACGAGCAAAAATGTCGGTAAACCGGACAGCCATACCGGACAACGATCTTTATGAACTGCCAAAAAAACGCCCCGAACCAGTCGGGGCGTTTTTTCGAGGATGCGGCCTCGGGTTACAACGTTTTAGCGAACGCCTTCCTGACGCAACGCGGCCGGAGTGAAGTCGGCGGTGCTGGCGGTGAAGCCGAAGTTATAGGCCGACTTCTCTTCGTTCTTCATGCCCAGTGCCAGGTAGCGGCCCGATTGCAGGTCGTACAAGGTTTCGAGGGCGTACCACGGCACTTGCTTGTCGTAGTAGTTCTCGGAGTGAGCCTCGGCGACGCGCCACAGTTGCCCGCGACCGTCGTAGTGGTCGACCACTGCCGCCTGCCAGGTGTCTTCGTCAATGTAGAAGTCACGTTTGGCGTAGATGTGACGCTGACCTTCCTTAAGCGTCGCGACCACATGCCAGACCCGGCGCAGTTCATAGCGAGCCAGGTCCTGGTTGATGTGACCAGCCTTGATGATGTCGGCGTACTTCAGCTGTGGCGAATCGAGCTTGTAGCTGTCGGAGGCGATGTACATCTCTTTCTTGCCTTCGAGCTTCCAGTCATAGCGATCCGGCGCACCGTTGTACATGTCCAGGTTGTCGGAGGTACGCAGGCCATCGGCAGCGGTACCCGGCCCGTCATAGGACACTTGCGGCGCACGACGCACACGACGCTGCCCGGCGTTGTAGACCCACGCCGAACGCGGCTCTTTCACCTGGTCGAGGGTTTCGTGCACCAGCAGCACACCACCGGCCAGACGAGCCGGCGCGGTCACTTTCTGCTTGAAGTAGAACAGAATGTTGCCCGGGTTCTTCGGGTCGTAATCCTTCATCCTGTCGCGGAACACGAACTGGTCCTCGAAGTACACCAGGCTGAACGAGCCGTTCGCCTGCGGCGTGGCCTGGGTTATCAGACGGGTCACACTGCCGCCGCGATAACGGGTGATATGGTTCCAGATGACTTCAACGCCACTTTTCGGAATCGGGAACGGGATCGCGGTTTCGAAATTCTCCAGACCGTTACCGCCGGACACCAGGTTAGTGTTGGTAGCGTTCTTCTTGATGGAGGCAAACACCTCATCCGGCACAGTGGCGCCGCGATGGGACGGGTAGACCGGCATCTTGAAGGTTTCCGGGTAACGCTTGAACATCGCGTACTGGCCCGGCGCGAGTTTGTCCTTGTACTGGTCGACGTTCTGCGCGGTGATGGTGAACAGCGGTTTTTCACTCGCAAACGGATCAGACAGAAAACCCTTGCTGTCCACGCTACCGGCGTTTTTTGGCATCGGCTTCCAGGCCGGGATCGAGCCGTCGGCGTTGCCTGCCATCTCGGCCCCCATCGGGGTCAGGCTCTTGCCCAGCTTGTCCGCTTCGGCCGCAGGGACCGCCGCCATGACAGCGGTCGCCAGCAGCGAAAGCCCCAGAACACCAACATGGAACAGACTCTTTGTTATTTTCATAAATGTGTTCGTCCTGAAAATACTGTGCTTAGAAGTTCACGCCGAAGCTGAGCGCAACGAAGTCGCGGTCATCTACGGTGGTGTACTTGCCGTCGAAGAAGTTGGTGTACGCCAGGCTCGCGGTGTAGGTGTTCTGGTATTCGGCATCGAGCCCCAGGCTTACCGCTTTACGACCTTCCTCGAAGTTGCCGCCAGGGCCTGGCGAGTAACCGCTCACGTCGTGGGACCAGGCCACGTTCGGCTTGAGGTTCACACCGGCGAATACGTCGGGGTATTCCCAAATGGCCCGGGCGCGATAACCCCACGAAGTGGCCGTAGTGAAGCCGTCGTTGTTGCAATTGCGGCTGCGGTTGTTGGTAGCGGCACCCGCGCCGGCACCATTGATGGTGCTGGTGTTGAGGATCGCCGAGCAGGTATCGAGGCCACCGGTGGACGGCAGTTCGCCAGGCCCGTAGACCGGGTCACGGCCATAACGGACATCAGAGGTGCTTTCCAGGCCACCGACGTGGGTCACGCCCACTTCGCCCACCAGGGTCAGGCGGCTGGCGCCCATGACCTGATCGAAGAAGTGCGTCAGGGTGGTCTGGAACTGGGTGATTTCCTTGCGGCGATAGCCGTGCAAGTCCTGACCCGGCACACCGTTAAGCAGCGAAGCATTGGTCAGGGTGCCGCCCAATGGACGCACGCCGGCGAACAGAATGTCGGTGGAGTTGAGCTGCACCGGCGCGTTCGGACGATAGCTGAGCTCACCGCTCCACGCCGTGCCGGTAGGCAAGGTGGTGGAGAAGCTCAAGCCGTAGAGGCGGATGTCTTCCGGGTACTCGACGAAGTAGTTCGAGTTACCCGCGACCACCAACGGCGCCAGAGCCCGAAGCGCCCCCGGCAAGGCCGCTGCCTGCGCATAGGCCGATGCTGGAGCCCCCGTAGCGCTGAAGATCGGCGCACGGCTGTGGTAGTTCATGAAGTAGGCACCGAACTCGGTGTCCAGCGGCTCGAACATGTATTTGAGGGACGCGCCCCACTGGCCACTGTCCCGTGCATCGCGATCAGGGCCACGACGCACCAGTACACCTTCGTCGTTAACGTCGACGCCCAGCCTGGCCAATGTGGGCAAGGCGGCACCCGGAATGGTCGAGCGCTTGTTCAGCACGCGCAGGTTGTTGTCGCAACCGTCGGCAATGATGTCGGGCTGGGAGAAAAAGGTGCCGCAGTTGTCGACGACGGTCTGGTCCCATTCCAGTTGATAAAAGGCTTCGGCCGACAGAGTGTCGGTGAGGCTCTGGGACACGTAGAACATGTTGACCGGGATCAGACCTTCCTTGACCTCGGCGCCGGGACGACGAAACGCGGAGACGTCGATCGGGTTGATCGAGTTGATGCCGCCGCCGATGAAAGTACTTTCACCCCAGCTCACAACCTGCTTGCCCAGACGCACGGAACCCGGCTGATCGGCAATGGAGTAGTTGTGGTAGACGAAGGCGTCGAGGAGCTCGCCGCCGGAGGATTTGGCGCCTTCCTTGCGGTTGCTGTCGCTGATGTCCTTGAATTCGCGGCTTTCATCCTTGAGTTCGAAGTCGTACCAGTATTTGCCTCGGACGAAGACACCGGTGTCGCCGTATTTCAATTCAAGGTCATGAATACCCTTGAAGATCTTCGAGAAGGTTTCGCCACTCTTGAAGTTGGCGTGACCGTCATCGGACGTCTGGGACAGGCCATGGCCCCCGTTATTGACGCCGATCAGGTTTTTGTTGGGACTCTGAGTAGACCAACTGGCTCCGATCGACAGGGATGAGTCGAATTGACCTTCGATTTCACCAACGTTGAAACTGACGCCGAATGCGGGCCCGGCGAGCGAAGAGGCAAGACTGACCGCCAGGGGCAGTTTCGCCCGGCGCCAGAACTGGTTTACTGATGTCATCGACGCTACTCCATGTGCATTATTGTTATGGCTTAGTACTTTTAAAAACGCTGTGGGTAACCGGAAGCCAAGCGGTCCGAAGTCACTCCAAAGTTGCATCGCCCCGTTTATTGCGTGAGCTCCGTTCTTAAAAATCCTTGAGCGGACTATAGCCAGCAGGTAGTAGTGCTTGATCCCTCTAAAGTGTGATTTGCGCTGCCGGCCACCCTGGAACAGTCCTTTCGCCAGTCCGACACATGTCGGCACGGCAAGGATGGCTGAAAAATTGGATTTCACAAGCCAAGCGCTTGCTTGGTGGCTCTGGCGTGCCCTTTCGGGCACGCCAGATGACGCTTAAAGCGTCGAGAGGAAGGTGCTGTTGTTGGCCTGCCATTCGGTGATGTCGACGCGGATACGCTTCTTGTCGAGCTTGCCGACGCTGGTCTTGGGAATTTCAGTAACAACGGCGATCTGACTCGGGATAGCCCACTTGCTCAGGTGCCCCTGTTCAACGTACGGCTTGAGGTGCTCCTTGAGTTCCCTGGCCCCGATCTGATGCCCTTCGCGAACCACCAACAGCGCAAATGGGCGCTCGCCCCACTGCGGATCGGCGATGCCCACTACTGCTACCTCACGTACCGCAGGGTGGCGACTGATCAGGTCTTCCAGGTCCAGGGAAGAGATCCACTCGCCACCGGTCTTGATCACATCCTTGATCCGGTCACGGATGTCGATCACGCCCATGCTGTCCAGGGTTGCTACGTCGCCGGTGTGCAGCCAGCCCCCGGCCCAGAGCTCGGCGCCTTTTTGCGGCTCGTTGAAGTAACCCTCGGTGAGCCACGGCGCACGCAGCACCAGTTCGCCCTGGGTTTCACCATCGGCAGGCAGGAAGTTGCCCTCGATGTCGACGATTGCCGCCTCGACCAACGGCCCCGGCACACCAGCCTTGATCCGGTAGGTGGTGCGTTCGTCTTCGGTGCCGGCCATCAGCTCATCGTTGAGGTGGGCGCATGATACCAATGGCCCGGTCTCCGACATGCCATAGGCGGCGGTCAATTGGATGCCCTTGGCCTTGGCGGCGTCGTACAGCGCATGGTTGAGCGCACTGCCGCCGATGACGATTTTCCAGCCACCGAAATCGACGTTTTGCGCCGCCTTGGCATTGAGGACCATTTGCAGAATGGTCGGCACGCAGTGGGAAAAGCTCACCTTCTCCTTGCGCCACAGCTCCACCAGATACTCGGGGTCGTAACGGCCCGGATAAACCTGCTTGAGCCCGAGCATGGTCGCCACATACGGCAAGCCCCAGGCATGCACATGGAACATCGGGGTGATCGGCATGTACACGTCGTTGGTGCCCAACAGCCGCACGCTGTCGATGGCGCCCATGATGGTCGCCACGCCCATGGTATGCAGCACCAGTTGCCGATGGGTGAAATACACGCCTTTGGGGTTACCGGTGGTGCCGGTGGTGTAGAACGTGGTGGCCACCGAGTTTTCGTCGAAGTCCTGGAAGTCGTACTGCGGGCTCGCCGCGGCCAGCAGTTGCTCGTACTCGCCGACAAGGTTCGGCAACTCGGCAGTTTTTTCCGGCAAGTCGGTCAGCAGCAGGGTTTTCTCCACCGTGGTCAGGTGCCCGGCAATCGCCTTGTACAAACCGACGAACTCGCTGTTGACCAGCACAAAGCGGTCCTCGGCGTGGTTCATGGTGTAGAGAATCTGTTCTGGCGACAGCCGCACGTTAATGGTGTGGATCACCGCGCCGATCATCGGGATGGCGAACATGCATTCCAGGTAGCGATGGCTGTCCCAGTCCATTACCGCCACGGTATCCCCGGCCTTCACGCCGGCCTCTGTCAGCACATTGGCCAGCCGCGCAACCCGCTCGATCAGGGTCGGATAGCTGTAGCGCAACTGATCGCGGTAGATGATTTCGCGAGTTTTTTCGTAACGGGCGCCGGACATCAGCAGCCGTTTAATCAACAGCGGATACTGGTAAGCGCCCTCGGCTGGAGGAATAACGCGAGTCTGCAACATAAGAGTCCCTTTTTGACTGCACAGTCTTGGCTGCTAAAGCTAAGCACTCTAGAGGCCTTGAACGCCAGCCAAATCAGCCAAAGGTATGATTTGCAGAACCGTACAAATGCTAGCTTTACGCCAGCACTTGCGAGAATTCGTCAGCCGTTACGCCATTTTTCCTACGGCAGCCTCGGCCGGTGTCCGGGGGAAAACCATTGCAGCCACGAAGGTCAACGCCGCAATACTCGCCAATATCAGGTAAAGACCTACAAAACCTTGGCGCGGTTCGACGAACGAAATCAGCGGAATCGCGGTAGCACTGGCACCGAACGATAAACAGTAACGCAGCGCGAAGACTCGGGATTGCCATTGCGGCGCGACAAAGTTGGCGACCATCGCATCATTCACCGTAACCTGGCCAAACACCACGAACATGAACGCCGCACCCAGCACGATCACGGCCCAGCCGTCGACATAGGCCAACCCGAACAACAGTGGCGCCTGGCACAGCGTCAACACTATGAACGGCCATTTCAGACTGAAACGATGCAAGACCCGGCCGATGCTCAACTGCGCCACGGCGCCGAAGGCATACGCCAGGCTGACCACGACGCCAAGGATTTGCGGTGAAGTAAACAAATCGTGCAGGCGTTCCTGAAACAATTTCGGATAGGTCATGGTCGTGGCGTTGAACACCACACCGCCGGTCGCGGTGGCCAAGGCCAGTACGCCGAACACCATGACCATGGAAATCCGCTGACCGGCCGCATCTTTGAGCGGTATGTGCGCACGCTTGGGGATCGGTTCTTCGCGCACCTGAAACGCGAAACCGATGCCCAGCCCAATCGCCACCATGCCAGGCAAAACGAATGCCGAACGCCAGCCGAGTTGCGCCACCAGCAACCCGGTGATCAGCGCCGAAAACGCCACGCCAAGGTTGCCCCACATGCCGTTGATACCGATTTCGCGGCCCCGGTTCTGCGCGTAAGCCACCAGCATCGCGGTGCCCACCGGGTGATAGATCGCGGCGAAAATACCGATCAGCGTCAGGCCGATTACCAGCATCGGTGCGCTGCTGCTCACGCCGGTAAAGATCGCCGAAGCGCCAATGCCGAAAAAAAACACCAGCATCATTTTCCGTCGGCTCCAGCGATCCCCCAGCCAGCCGGCCGGCAGCGAACAGGCGCCAAAGGCAATAAAGCCGCCGAGAGACAGGCCGATCAGCGCGGCGTAGTCCAGTGCGAAGGCCTGGGTCATGCCGAGAACGGCGGCGGGAAAAATCAGCATGAACATGTGATCGATCACATGAGCTGCGTTGATATAGCGGAGGACATTTCTGGACTGGTTCATCGCGGCACGCTTACGTTGTAGTGAGCGGCTTATGCTAAGTTGGCGAAAAAGAGTAATCCTGACAACAAAGTCATTGGATCTGACATGTTAATCAGCCATTTCCTGCACGGGCCGGTCAGCGCCTATCCGCGAGATTACGTGGACGGTGCTCACCAGGAACTGCATCAACACCGCGAAGCTCAGTTGCTGTACGCCGTTTGCGGCACCATGCGAGTGGTCACTGCGCAAGGTGCCTGGGTCATTCCACCAACCCGAGCCGTATGGATTCCACCATTGGTGGCGCATGAAATTTTCATGTCGGGCGAGGTGCGCATGCGTTCGCTGTTCATTGCCCCCGAACTGTCGCCGCCAACGCTGCAACAGTGCTGTGTGCTGGCCGTCACACCGCTGCTGCGCGAGCTGATCCTGCGCGCGGTGCAAGGTCCGCGACACGCGGAAAACTCATTGATTCAGAAGCTGATGCTGGAAGAGATCGCCAGCCTGGAAAACCTTCCGCTACACATTCCAATGCCCGAGGACCGACGCCTGCAGGGCATCTGCATGGCGCTGCTGCGCGCACCGAATCACTCCAACACCCTGGAAGACTGGGCACAACAGGTCGGCGCCAGCTCTCGAACCTTGGCGCGGCTGTTCCAGCAGCAACTGAAGATGAATTTCAATGCCTGGCGCCAGCAACTGCGCCTGATGGAAGCCCTGCCGCGTCTGCTCGCCGGGGAAAGCGTGCAGAGCGTGGCGCGCGACCTGGGCTACGGCAGTGCTCGGGCGTTCAGCGCAATGTTTCGCCGTTTGCTCGGGGAAAACCCTCGGGAATACCTGAACGCGCTGAACAAATTGAGCGAACTCAATCCCCCGTAGACACTCAGCGCGATCAATGCATCTCGGTGAACGCGAGTTTCACGCCGATGGCGATCAGCACCGCGCCCATGGTCCGGTCGAACCAGTGGCCCATGCGGGCGAAACCGGCGCGCACGCGTTGTTGACTGAACAACATCGCCACCAGGCAAAACCAGAGCGCCGTTGCCGCTGCCAGATAGATCCCGTAACCGGCCTGTACCGCCAGCGGCGTGTGCGGGTTGATCACCACGGTGAACAGCGACAGGAAAAACAGCGTGGCTTTCGGGTTCAGGCCATTGGTCACGAACCCCGCAGTGAAGGCGCCCCGCGCGGTGCGCTCACCCGCTTCCTGGTGCAGATCGTCAGCCGCAGGTTTGGCCGGTTGCGCGCGCAGGGCCTTGTAGCCGATGTACAGCAGGTACGCGGCAGCGGCCCATTTCAAGGCGTTGAACAGCACGATCGACTGAGACACGATCAGCCCGATCCCCAGCAGCGAATAACCGACGTGCAGGAAAATCGCCGAACCGACGCCCAGCGCCGTCCAGGTCCCGGCACGGCGACCGTGAGTCACGCTCTCCCGCACCACCACGGCGAAATCCGGGCCGGGGCTTGCAACAGCCAGCAGGTGAATCAGCGCAACGGTCAAGAATTCTGTCCAGTACATGGGGGCTCCTTTTGGCCAAGCGTAACTGCTTGTTTCATCTGGTAGGCTCGGCAGATTACGCCCTCAGTTCAATGCACAAAAGGTACAGTTGATGACGAACTCTCGCCGCGCCGTTTTCCTCGACCATCCGTCCCTGGACCTCGGCGATCTCGACCTCAGCCCACTACGCGAGTGCTTCAGCGACTTGCAGCTGTTCGCCCAGACCACGCCTGCGCAGGTGATCGAACGCCTCAAAGGCGCCACTGTCGCCATCACCAATAAAATCCTGATTGATGCGGCGGCCATGGCGGCCAGCCCCGAGTTGAAGTTGATCCTGATCACCGCCACCGGCACCAACAATGTCGACCTTGCTGCAGCCCGCGCCCACGGCATCACTGTTTGCAATTGCCAGGGTTACGGCACGCCGTCGGTGGCTCAGCACACGATCATGTTGTTACTGAACCTGGCGACGCGCCTGGGCGACTATCAAAAAGCCGTCGCCGAAGGTCGCTGGCAACAGGCGAAACAGTTCTGCCTGCTGGATTACCCGATCGTCGAACTCGAAGGCAAAACCCTCGGTTTGCTCGGCCACGGTGAACTGGGCGGTGCCGTCGCGCGGCTGGCCGAAGCGTTCGGCATGCGCGTCTTGTTGGGGCAGATTCCGGGCCGCCCTGCCCGCCCGGACCGCTTGCCGCTGGACGAGCTGCTGCCGCAAATCGACGCCCTGACCCTGCATTGCCCGCTCAACGAACACACCCGACACTTCATCGGTGCCCGTGAACTGGCCTCGATGAAGCCCGGTGCTTTCGTGGTCAACACCGCGCGCGGCGGCTTGATCGACGAACACGCATTGGCCGACGCCCTGCGCAACGGCCACTTGGGCGGCGCGGCCACCGACGTGTTGAGTGTCGAACCACCGACTGCGGGCAATCCGCTGCTGGCCCAGGACATTCCACGGCTAATCGTCACCCCGCACAACGCCTGGGGCAGCCGCGAGGCGCGGCAGCGAATCGTTGGCCAGTTGACGGAAAACGCTCAGGCTTATTTCAGCGGTAAAGCGCTGCGGGTCGTCAGTTGATAAACTGCGGCACTTTTTTTCAAGGAGCAGAGTATGGATCCGCGCAGTGAAGTACTGCTTCGTCAGGCCGAGTTGTTCCAGGGTTCGGTGCTGCTGGCCGGTTTGCCCGCCGACGACTTGCTGGGTCGCCTGCCCGAGACCCACGGCTGGTGCTGGCACGCCGGCGATCAAGCAGCACTGGACGCCCGTTTCGCCGGGCGCAGCCATTTTGGCGTGAATGCGCCCGAGCGCGAATTCGACAGCGCCGTGGTGTTTCTGCCCAAGTCCAAGGACCTGACCGACTATATCCTCAACGCCCTCGCCTCTCGTCTGGCCGGTCGTGAGTTGTATCTGGTCGGCGAAAAACGCAGCGGCATCGAAGGCGCGGCCAAGCAGTTGAACCCCTTCGGCAAACCACGCAAGCTCGACAGCGCACGGCATTGCCAGCTCTGGCAGGTCACCGTGGCCAATGCGCCAGAAGCCAAGTCGCTGGAAAGCCTGGCCCAGACCTATGAACTGCCATTGGCCGAAGGGCCGTTGAAAGTCATCAGCCTGCCGGGTGTGTTCAGCCATGGCCGACTGGATCGCGGCAGCGCCCTGCTGCTGGAACATCTGGACAAACTGCCCAGCGGCCACCTGCTGGACTTCGGTTGCGGCGCAGGCGTGCTGGGGGCCGCGGTCAAGCGGCGTTATCCGCACAACCAGGTTACCTTGCTCGATGTCGACGCATTTGCCGCCGCCAGCAGTCGCCTGACCCTGGCCGCCAACGGTCTGGAAGCGGAAGTGCTGACCGGTGACGGCATCGACGCAGCGCCCATGGGCTTGAGCGCGATTCTGAGTAATCCACCGTTCCATGTCGGCGTACACACCGATTACTTCGCCACAGAAAACTTGCTGCGAAAAGCAGCTAAACATCTGAAAAATGGCGGCGAACTGCGGTTGGTTGCCAACAGTTTCCTGAAGTATCAGCCGCTGATCGAAGAGCACTTGGGCGCGTGTGCGATCAAGGCTGAAGGACAGGGTTTTAGAATCTACCGGGCCAAGCGTGGCTGAAAACGCTTTTGTAAAAGAAGGCTTGCCCAATCGGATTTGCCTAGGCAGAATCCGCTCCGTCCTAGGGGAGTAGTCTCCCACGAGCGCCATGCTCGTCCGGCATACGTCAACATACTTGGTCCTCAGACCATGGCGTATGCGACCCACGCGTCCGCATCAGACGGATCGCAGGGTTTGACAAGACCTATGACACGAACACCTTACCCGGGGCGGGAAGGCTGTACGTGTCATAGCCGTGTCGACCCGCCCCTTAGGAAAACCCTGATGATGCTGGACTCTCTACTCGTTCCCACCGCAATCGTTGCCTTGGCCGAAATCGGCGACAAGACGCAACTGCTCGCACTCATTCTCGCCGCTCGCTTTCGCAAACCCTGGCCGATCATCGCCGGCATCGTCGCCGCGACCCTGGCCAACCACGCGGCGGCCGGTGCGGTAGGCGCCTGGTTCGGCAGTTTCTTCTCGAATGCGACGCTTCACTGGATCCTCGCCGCCAGCTTCGCCGCCACGGCGCTGTGGACACTGGTGCCGGACAAGATGGACGAAGACGAAGCCAGCACCGCCCGCAAGTTCGGACCGTTCCTGACCACGCTGATTGCGTTCTTCCTCGCGGAGATGGGCGACAAGACCCAGGTCGCGACCGTGATGCTCGCCGCGCAATACCCGGATCTGTGGCTGGTGATCCTCGGCACCACCGCCGGGATGTTGATTGCGAACGTGCCGGTGGTACTGGCGGGTAATTTTGCAGCGGAAAAACTGCCTCTGACTTTGATCCGTCGCCTGGCGGCGTCGGCGTTCTTCATCCTGGCGATTGTCGCGGTGTACAAGGCGATGCAGAGCAGTGGCTGGGTTTGACCCTGGATCTGGTGAGTAACAGATTGTGGCGAGGGGCCGTTCCGACAAGCCTCCTCGCCACAAGCCTCAGCACTTGATGATCAGGATTTCCTGGCTTTCTCGTACAACGGCATGACTTTCGGAATCGCCGCCTGCAACGACGCAATCCGACTGGCCGACGCCGGGTGAGTGCTCAAGAACTCTGGCGGTGCGCCTTCCGAGGCTTTGCTCATTTTGTTCCACAGGGTGATCGCAGAGTTCGGGTTGTAACCAGCGCGGGCGGCCAGTTCGAGGCCGATCAAGTCGGCTTCGTTTTCGTTCTCGCGACTGTTGGGCAAGGTCATGCCGTATTTGGCCACGGTGTCCGCCAGGGCCAGGCTGTCCTGCCCCAGACCGAGCAACGCACCGGCGCCCTGCTTGGCCATTTCGAGACCATAAGCCCTGGACATCGCTTCACGACTGTGCTCGCGCAAGGCGTGAGCGATTTCATGGCCAATGATGGCGGCGATTTCGTCGTCAGTGAGTTGCAGGGTGTCGATCAGCCCGCTGTAGAAAATGATCTTGCCGCCAGGCCCGCAGGAGGCATTCAGCTCATCGCTCTTGATCAGGTTCACTTCCCATTGCCACTGGGCCGAATCCGGACGAAACACCGGTGCCTGGGCAATCAGGCGATTGGAGATGGCCTGGACGCGCTTCGCATTGTTACTGGATTTATCCAGCACGCCTTTGGTGCTCGCCTCCCCGATGGTCTGTTGATAAGACTGGGCGTACATCTGGTTGACCTCGGAGGTCGACAACATACTGAACATGTATTGCGTGCGCTCAACGCCCACGGCGCCACCGCTGGTGGTGTTGACCGACTGACAACCGGCAAGCAGCAGACTCGCACTCAGTGCACACAAAACCAATGTCTTACTCATCAAGAAGCTCCCTGGAAACATGCCGCGTATCCTAGGTGGGGATTTGTATCGGCGCCAGATACAACGGACGTGTAGCACGTACATTTCAGACAAAGCCCCGATTACCGTAGGAAAAAATTCACACAACAGCGTCCACCGCGGCTGATCACGGCCAGCAATGATTCATTTACGACATCCAGCACTCTAAAACAGCCAATTCGTTACATCTGGCTCATGCCCCACCGCCCCAGTGCCGATACAGCTCTGCAGACGTCCTCTTGCGTGCGGAGCACCCATGAAATTCAAGTCGATCCAGTTTTCCGTTGCCGCCCTGGCCGGCGCCATTGTGCTCAGCGTTGTCGCAGCCCTGGTGCTGTACGCGCTGTTTTCCGGCGCCCGGACCCAAGACATGGTCCAGCAACGGACTCAGGCGCAGTTTGAGCAAGTCATCGAACAGCGCCTGACGTCGCTGGCACAAACCCAGGTCAGCCAGATCCAGCGCGAACTCGAAGCACCGCTGCTGATTGCCGGCGGTCTGGTGCGGGTCAACGCATTGATCGGCACACCAGGCGCCGACGGCCAGCCGCAACTGAGCCTTAGCCGCGAGCAACTGATCAGCCTGATCAAGGAAAACGTCGCCCGGAACCCGAAAATTCTCGGCACCTACATTGGGTGGGAAAAAAACGCCCTCGACCACAACGATGCGGCCTACGTCGACACCAAAGTAGTCGGCATCGACGCCAGTAACGGGCGCTTCCTGCCATGGTGGTTCCGTAACGAAGACGGCAGCCTGGGCCTGGACAAACTGGTCGACGTCGACGACCAGAAAACCTTGTCCACCGGTGTGCGCGCCAGCGAGTACTACCTGTGCTCCAAGGAAACCAAAAAATCCTGCGTGATCGATCCGGCGCCCTACAAGGTTGGCGACAAGATCGTCATGCTCGCCTCCTTCATTGAACCGATCATGCTCAACGGCGCGTTCCAGGGCATCGTCGGCGCCGACCTGTCGGTGAACTTCATCCAGGAAATGCTCCTGGGGGCGAATCAGAAACTGTACAGCGGCGCCGGAGAAATGGCCCTGATCGGCGGTAACGGCCGGATCGTCGCCTACACCAAAGACCCGAGCAAATTCGGCGAAAAGGTCAGCGACATCCTCGACAGCAAGCAGATTGCCAACATGGCCAATCTCAAGCGTGGCGAAGTGACTTACACCGTCGACAAGGCCCAAGGCCGGATCGAGTTGTACCTGCCCTTCGGCATCGGCCAGACCGACGCCCGCTGGACCTTGATGCTGCAACTGCCGCTGAACGCGGTGATGGCCGACCTGCAAAAACTTCAGAGTGACCTGGACGCACAGCGCAAGTCCGACACCTTTGGCATGGCCATGGTTGGCCTGCTGATCGCCGGCATTGGTTTGTTGGTGATCTGGCTGGTGGGCCACGGCATTGCCCGGCCGCTGAAGCAGATGGTGACCATGCTCGATGACATCGCCCAGGGCGAAGGCGACCTGACCCGCCGCCTGACCAGCGACCGCAGCGACGAACTGGGCTCGATCGCGAAGGGCTTCAACACCTTCCTGGCCAAGTTGCAGGCGATGATTACTCAAGTGGTGACTTCGGTGCAGAGCGTCAGCGACTCGTCGGAACACACCGCCGACATTGCCATTCGCACCAACATCGGTGTGCACAAACAAATGGCCGAGATCGATCAGGTCGCCACCGCCGTACACGAAATGACCGCCACCGCCCAGGACGTGGCGCGCAACGCCACCCAGGCCGCGCAAGCTGCCAGTCATGCAGATCAGGCGGCGGCGCAAGGCATGCAAATCGTCCGGGATACGTCGAATTCGATTGGTGTGTTGGCCATCGAAATCGGCAAAGCCGTCGGCGTGGTGCAGACCCTGGCCAAGGACAGCGAAAACATCAACGCGATCCTGACGGCCATTCGCGGCATCGCCGAGCAGACCAACCTGCTCGCCTTGAACGCGGCCATCGAAGCCGCGCGGGCCGGTGAACAGGGTCGGGGTTTTGCGGTGGTGGCCGATGAAGTACGCAACCTGGCGCAGAAAACCCAGAAGGCCACGGAAGAAATCCAGACCATGATCCAGCAACTGCAACAAGGCACCCGCGATGTGGTGCGGGTCATGGAAGACAGTCAGAACCGCACCGACGAAAGCGTGCAGCACGCGGCGAAAGCGGCCCAAGCGCTGGAGACCATTACGCAAGCGGTGTCGGTGATCAACGACATGAACACCCAGATCGCCAGCGCCGCCGAGGAACAGAGCGCGGTGGCCGACGACATCAACCGCAACGTGATCAACATCGGGCAAGTAGCCAATGAAGTGGCTGGTGGTGCGGATGAATCGAGCGCAGCGAGTGCGGATTTGACCAAGTTGGCGGAACAGCAGCGCCGGTTGATCAATCAGTTCAAGGTTTAGGGTTCAATGACGCGGAGCGTCCATGGCTGCATTCCCACGCGGAGCGTGGGAACGATCATTACGCGCTCAGCCCGGGGTCAAACACTCCGGCCCATTGAGCTTCGGATCATTCACCATGTTCGCCAGCACCCGCTCGCGCAGCGCCGCGGGTTCGCTGGCCAGCAGCGCCTGCAAGGCATGTAGCGGGGTTTCAGGATTGAGCCAGGCTTCCTGCCCCGCCGCATCGAGAATCAACGGCCGACGCTGACTCGAAGCAGGTTGGGTGATCACCGCCGTACTCAGCCATACCTGCTCCTGCACTGGATACGCTTCCCAGATCGCCGCGAAGTAAAGCGTCGAGCCCTCCCCCGGAGTCAGCCAGTATGGACGTTTGCGCGTAGTACCGCGCCACTCGTAAAAACCATTGGCCGGCAGCAGACAACGGCGCAGGCGCAAGGCTTCGCGAAACATCGGCTGTTCGGCAACGGTTTCGGCACGGGCATGGGCCGGCGTGCGGGACAGGTCGGTCAGCCACGGCGGCGTCAGGCCCCAGCGGGCGCGGGCCAACTCACGCTGCCCGTCTGCACCGGCACGCAGCATCAACACCGAATCGTTGGGAGAAATATTCCACTGGGCCTGCTGATCGGCGGGAAATCCGGGCAGGGCTGCGAAGGCGGGGTTCCAGCGAAACAGGGCATAACGTCCACACATGGGGCAATACGACTCTTGATCAAACGAACGTCAGCCTAACAGACCAGCGTGCCGGGAAAGCTGTCCGGTTCATCGCCGGACAGCGGCAGCGCGGCATTGTACGCGGCGATCAGTTCCCGCGCGTATTGCGCCTGGTCGTTATCGACCGATACACCCAGCAGGCCGAATATCGGCAATTCCCCGGTACCGCCGATCAAATCCCGGCCCACCAGATGCGCCTCGATGCCTTCACTGGCCAGCATGCTTAGCAGCAATTCGCCTTCCATCAGGTTTTCCGGCTCGTAGATACGCTGCATGGGTGAACCCCTTCATTCGTTTTCGCTGTAGACGTCGAGGTGCCACTCCTCGCCGTGAACCTGCAAGACAAAGGTAATGGGACGACAACACACCGGACAATCCTCGATATAGGTCTGATCACCGCCAGACAAATCCAGAACAGCCTCGACTTCTTCACCGCAATACGGACATTCATACTGCGCAGTTTCCAGCATCGCGGTCTCCCAGGTGACTTGTGCGTATAATCGCCGGTCTATTTACAGGGCTATTTTTGTCTGACTACCTTTCAGACCGTGCCCCGTTGGTTTTCGATCAATACCTTTACTTACCCTAGCCGTTTCTAACAAGAGAGCATGATGGGCGAATTCGATGCCATCCGACCTTACGACGACAGCGAAGTCCCAGCAGTGCTGGCACGTCTGCTCGGCGACAAGGCGTTTCTAGATATCCTCACCCACTTCCGCTTCCCGCGCTTTGCCGGTGCCTTCGGCTGGATGCTCAAACCTCTTATAGCGCATCGGCTACGCCGTGAGTTCGCCGACGTCACGTCAGTGGCCACGTTGCAGGACAAAGTCGAGTTTTACGTCGACCACACCATCGAGCGCGCCACGGACGGGGTGACCTACACCGGCGTGGAGCAATTCAAGTCCGGCAGTGCCTACCTGTTCATCGCCAACCACCGCGACATCGTGATGGACCCTGCCTTCGTCAACTACGCCGTGTACCACGCCGGCCTGCCGACCCCACGCATTGCCATTGGCGATAACCTGCTGCAGAAGCCTTTTGTCAGCGACCTGATGCGCCTGAACAAGAGCTTCATCGTGCACCGTTCGATCACCGGTCGTCGCGAGAAAATGGCGGCGTATCAATTGTTGTCGGCCTACATCAACCATTCGATCCGCAACGATTGCGCCTCGATCTGGATCGCTCAGGCTGAAGGCCGGGCCAAGGACGGCGACGACCGCACCGAGTCGGCGATCCTCAAGATGTTCCACATGAGCCGCAAGGACGAGCCGTTCGGCGAAGTCATCCGTTCGCTGAACCTCACCCCGGTGTCGATCAGCTACGAGTACGACCCCTGCGACCAGGCCAAGGCCCGCGAGCTGTACATCCGCGCCACCACCGGCACCTACACCAAGGCGCCGGGCGAGGATGACGCGAGCATCGCCAAGGGCATCACCGGTTACAAAGGCCGGGTCCACGTGAACTTCGCCGCGCCGATCACCGAACTGTTCGAAGACACCAAGCAATTGGCGATCGAAATGGACAAGCAGATTCTGGGCGGTTACCGGTTATTCCCGGTGCATTACCTGGCGTATGCGCAGTGGAAAGACGCCGACCCGCAATTGCAGGTGCCGAAAGCGGCCGAGCTGTTTGCGGCAGATGAACTGGCCAAGGCTCAGGAAGAATGGCAGCGTCGACTGGAAGCTTGCCCCGAGGAACATCGTCCGTTCCTGGTGCTGCAATATGCGATGCCGGTGCGTAATCAGTATCGGGTCAAGGCCGGGCTACCGTTGTAGGGTAATGGCTGGATACGACAACGGCGCCTTCGGGCGCCGTTTTTGTTTGTCTTGGTGCAGTAGGTCAGTCAGACACTGTAACTGTGTCAGAACTTCAGACGCGAGTACTGACCCACGACACCAGCAGCGCCATCCCAAGGCAGGCAAAACCGAAGCGATAGAAAAACCGGTTCATGCGCAAGGTCGCCCAATCGAGCGTCGGCTCTTCGCTGGGTCGGCTCTGGCGCTGGGCTTCGATACTGGCCATCGCGCGCTGTTCACGACGACGGGTGGCGTGCAGCAACCAGCCGCCCGGGCAGGCGAACAGCAAGGCCAGCAGGTTGATCAGTTTGGCGGGATGAGCGGTAAAGAGCGAAATCAATTGCAGCGACATCACAAACCTCAGGCAAACCGGTGTAACAGACGCCGGGACCGACGACCACGGCGCGGATTCTACCGAAAGCGCTCCGGCCTGCCCCCCCTTTCCGACAAATAACGAAACCATTTAGCCGATTATTGTCCTGTGTCACGGCGCCGTCATCTGAATCCGCCAGTCTGTCGCCCTTCGAAACCGACACGGACCGCGTCATGCTCCACGCCGAAAACCAGGATCGTCTTTACCTCATTGCCCAAAGCGACGAACAACAAACCTTAGTCGGCAGCCTCGCCTTCAATGTACAGGACCGGCATTGGCTGGTGTATTGCGCGTTGGGCGGGCATCAACATGCGGATTTGCCGGAGACGGATTTGCTGACCGGGGTGAGTGTTCTGGACTTCTATTCGCAAGCGGCTTGATTTCCCTTGCTGGAACGGCAGGCACAAAAAAACCCGGCGCCATCACTGGCGCCGGGTTCTTTAAACAAGCTACAAACCGTTACTCGCCAAGCACCTGACCAATCGTCGGGTCCTTGAACAAGCGGGTCAACGCATCACTCAGCACATCACTGACCAGCTTGGTATTGGTTTCCTGATTCGGCGCCATGCCAAAACGCTGATCCAGCGACGCGCCGTAGCGACCGCTGTAACGACGGTTGGCATTCTGCACATCGGAACGGAACGTCGCGCCAATTGTAGCTTCAGTCACATACAAACCTTCTTTGGGCGACTGATACTTCAGCTCGGCCAGGGTCACCGTCAATTGCGGCGCATTCAGCGCATTGGCCGTCGGCGTGAAGCCCAGCAACCGCACGGCCGCCTCAGCTTGAGCCTGCAGCTTCGGCAGAATCTGCGCGCCCTGCACCGTGATCGCACTGGTCTCCGGGTACAGACCGCCACGGGTCCCCAGGGTTGGCGATGGACGACCGTCCACCACACGCACCACCACCGGCTGACCATGGCCGACCGGCGCCAGCTGAGCCGTCAGCTTGGGTTCCGGGCTCAGTTGTTGCGGGCTGTGGGCGCAGCCGACGAGGGTCAAACTGGTCACAGTGATCAAACCGAACAACAGGCGTTGCAACATGCTCTTCTCTCCAGAATCAGGCAACTAACGATGCCCGCAGTATAGCGGTGCGCCACTGCGGCGAACTAGCTTCGCGCAACGATTACTGAAATCTCTGACAAACCCGGCGCAGCGCGGTTCCTGTCACACCTTTGTCACCGCCCGCTGGCAACCTTTATGGCAGTCACCCCCAAAAGGTACGTTGCCATGCGTTTTCTCGTCTCCCTGTTCGCGCCACGCCCGCTGCACCGCAGTTTCGCCCTGCTCGACCACAATGGCCACTGCCAGGCCTTCAAGCAGTGCAGCCTCCAGCCCATGGGCGATGGTTGGGTCGAAATCGAAGAAATTCGCCTCAACTGGCTGCACCAGCCTCTGCCCGCCAGTGCCCGTGTCAGCCAGCACCAGCCACGTGCACGCGCGCAGCAACTGCTGACCACCTGACCCGACGCCTAATAAAAGTCATTAAACACGACCATTTCCCTGCGTTTCTTAGATACAATCTCCCCCCGATTATAAGGACGTCTCCTGATCGGGCCTCGCAGCATCGTTCAATGCCTCGGTATTGACACCCCGCACCGCCCACAGAGAGCCGCCCACACAGATCGAGTGAAGCTGGCGCGCTTGCTGTTTCTCAAGCAAAACCCCCACTTTTCGCGAATCTGCAGAGCTGTCATTACGCTCGGTCACTGAGCTGTTTGCCCGTTTTTGCTGCCCATGCACCCCATGGCGGCAATCCATCCGGGCACGGTGCCAGGCTGGGACAGCCCTTTTTTGAGGTTCACGTCTTCAAAAGAGCGTGAAAAAAACGGGTTTTCACAACTTCACAAGAGTGTGGCGAGCAAATGAATAGTTTTGCGTCTGAAAATGCACCATTAGCGTCTACAACAGCCCAACGACACAGGACCGAGTACTCCTCGAACACCGGAGCCTGAAGCCTGTCCGCTACGGATTTGGTTGCACAAACGGATGTCTCGACCATAAGTCGAATTGCCAGCCGCGTGCCGAAATGAGTTCATGTGACTCTTGAAGCCAGGCCGCATGCATCCGTCGAAGTTGCGAAAAATTGCGAAGATTCGGACATGGCGATCCTGGCCATGGGTACCTGGGGCATCACTGACACGCCCCGGAACGCCTGGCAGCTATGCCGACAATTTGGTGCTGCAGATTTTGGAGACGCGTTAAATGGCGCATAACGAAGCAGTCGACGTAGTACTGGTTGGGGCCGGCATCATGAGTGCCACCCTCGCTGTACTGCTTAAAGAGCTCGACCCCGCGATCAAGCTGGAAGTCGTCGAGCTGATGGATTCCGGTGCCGCGGAGAGTTCCAATCCGTGGAACAACGCCGGTACCGGTCACGCCGGGCTGTGTGAGCTGAACTACACGCCGCAGGCCGCTGACGGCACCGTCGACATCAAGAAAGCCGTGCACATCAACACCCAGTTCGAGGTGTCGAAGCAGTTCTGGTCCTACCTGACCAAGAAAGGCACCTTCGGTTCGTGCAAATCGTTCATCAGCCCGGTGCCGCACCTGAGCTTCGTGCAGGGTGAGAATGGCGTGTCCTTCCTCAAGGAACGCTTCAAGACCCTGAGCAAGCACCATGCCTTCTCGGACATGGAATACACCGAAGACAAAGCCAAGATGGCCGAGTGGATGCCGCTGATGATGCCGGGCCGTCCGGCTGACGAGGTCCTCGCCGCCACCCGCGTGATGAACGGCACCGACGTCAACTTCGGCGCCCTGACCAACCAACTGCTCAAGCACCTGACCAGCGCGCCCGATGCCCAGGTCAAGTACTGCAAGCGCGTCACCGGCCTGAAGCGTAACAACGGCGGCTGGACCGTCAG
This sequence comes from Pseudomonas sp. URMO17WK12:I6, assembly GCF_003253625.1. NCBI lineage: Bacteria > Pseudomonadati > Pseudomonadota > Gammaproteobacteria > Pseudomonadales > Pseudomonadaceae > Pseudomonas > Pseudomonas sp. URMO17WK12:I6. The sequence goes on along the minus strand of NZ_QKYZ01000010.1, from coordinate 224,436 downwards.
CATCAAGGACGTCAACAGCGGCAATACCCGCGAAGTCGACGCCAAATTCGTCTTCCTTGGCGCCGGCGGCGCGGCACTGCCGCTGCTGCAAGCGTCGGGCATCGAAGAAAGCAAAGGCTTCGGCGGCTTCCCGATCAGCGGCCAGTGGCTGCGTTGCGACAACCCGGAAGTGGTCAAGCACCACCAGGCCAAGGTCTACAGCCAGGCCGCGGTCGGTTCGCCACCAATGTCCGTGCCGCACCTGGACACCCGTGTGGTCGATGGCAAAAAGTCCCTGCTGTTCGGACCTTATGCCGGTTTCACCACCAAGTTCCTCAAGCACGGTTCGTTCATGGACCTGCCGATGTCGGTCCGCGCCGGCAACATCGGTCCAATGCTGGCCGTGGCCAAAAACAACATGGACCTGACCAAGTATCTGGTCAGCGAAGTGATGCAGTCGATGGAGCAGCGCCTGGAATCCCTGCGTCGCTTCTACCCTGAAGCGAAAGCCGAAGACTGGCGCCTGGAAGTGGCCGGCCAACGGGTGCAGATCATCAAGAAAGACCCGAAGAAAGGCGGCGTTCTGCAGTTCGGTACCGAACTGGTCGCGGCCAAGGACGGTTCCCTTGCCGCTCTGCTCGGCGCCTCGCCAGGCGCCTCGGTGACCGTGTCGATCATGCTGGAATTGATCGAGAAATGCTTCCCGAACAAGGCCAAGGGCGAGTGGGCTGCCAAACTGGCGGAAATCTTCCCGGCTCGGGAGAAAGTCCTGGAAACCGACGCTGCGCTGTATCGCAAGATCAATGCGCAGAACAACGTCGCACTGGAACTGGTTGAAGCAAGCAGCGAAACCCAAAGCTACGCTTGATTCAGCCGCATAAAAAACGCCCCGTCCTCATTGAGGGCGGGGCGTTTTTTTGTGTGCGGTGAAACAATCTTGTGGCGAGGGTGCTTGCTCCCGCTTGACCGGGCTGGCGCACCAGTGCGCAGCGCTCACAAAATCTCCGCCATTCGCAGCATTTTGGGGCCGCTTCGCAGCCCAACGGGAGCAAGCTCCCTCGCCACAAAATTCCAGTGTGCCTGACGTTAACCGCGAGCCTTGTCGATCAACTCGATGTACTCGGCCGCGTTACGTTGATCCTGAATCAGGGCCACGAAGTCATTGCCGTGCTCATCCTTGCCGTCCAGATCGTAGCCGGCTTCGACAAAGAACGTCAGAAAACGCTCGAAGTCATCGATGCGCAGACCGCGGTAGGCCTTGATCAGTTTGTGCAGCGACGGTGAAGTGGCGTCGACCGGCTCAAAATCGAGGAACAGTTTGATCTGCGCATCGCCGATCTCGTCACCAATCACTTGCTTCTTATCTTTACGCATTGCCGACTCCAGCTCGCAGACATTTCACAGGGCGGGCAGTTTACCCCTGCCTTGATGCCGGGCTCAACGCGGACGAACGCTGCCGGTGTGCAGATCGGCCCAGATATGGCCGTTGGCGTAACTCAGAAACTGGCAATACACCGTGTCGTTGCGCAGCAAGTCGATCACCACCCGGTACTGGGCCAACGGGTAATAGAGCGTTAGCGTTTTGCTTTTGTTGTCGTAGATCGGCTTTTTCAGGCTTTTGCTTTCGCCATCGAAGTTGACCATCACCTGGCTGATGGTCGCACCCTTGTTCAAGGGTTTGCCCTTGAGGCGGATCAGCAAGGGTGAGGTGACCGGGATCGGTTGTTGGTTGGACTGACGCTGGCTGCCGAGGACCACCGAATACTCGGTGACCTGCAACAGTTGTTGCTGCTCGGGTTCCGCTTCACGCAGAGTCAAGTCGTCCGGGGGCAAAAACTGCACATGCATCGGTGCCGGAGCGGCGGCCAGGGGTAGGCTGAAGACCAACATCAGGGCGGCGCAGCTGCGGATCAAAAGACTCATGACAGGCTCCTGGGACGAGGCCGAGCACTCTAGCATGATGATCAATCGGGCGAATAACCGATCCAGATCAATACTCTCGAAGACAAGGCTGGGCATACTGAAAGAGCCTTCAGCCCTATTTCGACGGCGTGCCGTCTACTGTGGAGTCCCTATGCCATTCTCCATCCCCCCGTTATTCGCCGCCTGGCGTCAAACTCTGCGTGCAGGTTATAGCCTCAGACGCTTGCGTGGCGACATCAGTGCCGGGGTGACGGTAGGGATTATCGCCATTCCCCTGGCCATGGCCCTGGCGATTGCGGTGGGAGTAGCGCCCCAACAAGGTTTATATACGGTGCTGATCGCGGCCCCCCTGATCGCCCTGACGGGAGGCTCGCGCTTCAATGTCAGCGGGCCGACAGCCGCGTTCGTGGTGATACTGCTGCCGATCACCCAACAATATGGCCTGGGTGGCCTGCTGCTTTGCACCATGCTTGCCGGGGCCATCCTGATTGCCTTGGGGCTGATTCGGGCCGGACGGCTGATTCAGTACATTCCTTATCCGGTGACCCTGGGCTTTACCGCCGGGATCGGCATTGTCATCGCCACACTCCAACTAAAGGATTTGCTGGGCCTGAGTACCACCGGGCATGCCGAACATTACATCGAGCAATTAGGTGCGCTGCTCCAGGCATTGCCCAGCGCCCGCCTGGGGGACGGAATCATCGGTGTCATGTGCCTGGCGGTTCTAATCGTCTGGCCGCGGTTTGTGCCAAGGGTTCCGGGGCATCTGGTGGCGCTGGCCATCGGCGCAATGTTGGGGCTGGCGCTGGAAAGCGGCGGGTTACCGATTGCGACGCTGGGCGAGCGCTTCAACTATATCGTCGATGGTGTCAGCCACCCCGGCATTCCGCCGTTTCTGCCGAGCTTCGACTGGCCGTGGAATCTGCCAGGGCCCAATGGTCAGCCGCTGCATCTGTCTTACGACCTGATCCGCCAATTAATGGCACCAGCGTTCGCCATTGCCATGCTCGGCGCCATCGAATCGTTGTTGTGTGCGGTGGTGGCCGATGGCATGACGGGCAGCAAACATGACCCCAACGCCGAACTCCTGGGTCAAGGCATTGGTAACCTGGTCGCACCGTTGTTCGGCGGCATTACCGCCACCGCGGCGATCGCCCGCAGCGCCACCAACGTGCGCAGCGGGGCGTTTTCGCCATTGGCGGCAATTATCCACAGCGCGGTGGTGCTGCTGGCGATACTCGCCCTCGCCCCGCTGTTCAGCTACTTGCCGATGGCCGCGCTGGCGGCGCTGCTCGTGATGGTGGCGTGGAACATGAGCGAGGCCCGGCATGTCGTGCACACCCTGCGCATTGCACCACGCAGCGATGTATTGGTCTTGCTGACCTGCCTGAGCCTGACAGTGCTGTTCGACATGGTGCTGGCCGTTGCCGTTGGGCTGTTGCTGGCCGCCGGGTTGTTCGTCAAGCGCATGAGCGACCTCACGGACACCGCCGAACTGCCTCGAGAGTTCCATCAAGCCTTACAGGATTTGCCGGAGCATGTTCGTTGCTATGCGATACGCGGACCGTTGTTTTTCGGTGCAGCGGAAAAGGCCCTGGGCGTGCTGCGCAAATTCAGCCCGGAGGTCAAAGTGGTGATTGTCGAGATGAGTGCCGTGTCCATGCTGGACATGACGGCGTTGGCAGCCTTCGACAATATCCTCAGGGATTATCGCACCGACGGCATCGGCCTGATTCTGGTCGGGACGGCTGCGCGCGTGCGCCTGAAACTCAGGCGCGCGGGCATCCATCGGGAACAGCGTCAATTGGCTTACGTGAACAACCTGGAACAGGCTCGACGCAAAAGCGAACGCTGGCTCGTCGGGCAGGACTGAGCGCGCGGTTCAAGCGAACTGCGCACGCATTCGGATGGGAGATCTGCCTTCAAGCATCAACGTGTCTGGCGGCTAAAACCACCCCCAGACAGTCAACCTGCTTACAGGCCTTTAACGGCAAAAATTCCGTTCGCGTTACGCCAGTAGCCTTTGTAGTCCATGCCATAACCGAAGATGTAGCGGTCAATGCACGGCAGGCCGACGAAATCGGCTTTCAGGTCCGGGCGAGCCTTGCGGTCGTGGTCCTTGTCGATCAGCACGGCGGTGTGCACTTTGCGGGCGCCGGCGTGTTTGCAGAAATCGATGATCGCGCCCAGGGTGTGACCTTCATCGAGGATGTCGTCGATGATCAGCACGTCACGGTCGATGAACGAAACTTCCGGCTTGGCTTTCCAGAACAGCTCGCCGCCGCTGGTTTCGTTGCGATAGCGGGTAGCGTGCAGGTAGGACGCTTCCAGCGGGAATTGCAGATGGGTGAGCAGCTTGCCGGCGAAAATCAGGCCGCCGTTCATCACACAGAACACCACCGGATTGCTTTCAGCCAGTTGTTCGTTGATATGTGCACCGACGCGGGCGATGGCCGCCTCGACTTCAGCTTCGGTGTACAGGCAGTCAGCCTCTCGCATGATTTGACGGATATGCTCGAGATCAGCGGACATGGCGCTCTCCAAGGGGTTTGAGGGGGAGGGACGGATTCGGAAAAGCGGGCAAAGGTACGCATCCCGCACGGCCAGATCAAGCGTTTGTGGACTAACGTACTGTATGTCTATAGGACAACACCCTCGGATAGATTAATCTAGGCCGGTTTTTTTGCCCGCCGCCGGAGCCTTTCCCCATGCCCATCCGTGAGATCCGCCATCCGCTGATCCGTCATAAACTTGGCCTTATGCGCCGCGCCGACATCAGCACGAAGAATTTCCGTGAGCTCGCTCAAGAAGTCGGCGCCCTGCTGACCTATGAAGCCACCAAAGACCTGCCGCTGGAAAGCTACGACATCGAAGGCTGGTGCGGCACGGTGTCGGTGGAGAAAATCGCCGGCAAGAAAATTACCGTGGTGCCGATCCTGCGTGCCGGTATCGGCATGCTCGAAGGCGTGCTGAGCCTGATCCCGGGCGCCAAAGTCAGCGCCGTGGGCGTGGCCCGTAACGAGGAAACCCTCGAAGCCCACACCTACCTGGAAAAACTGGTGCCGGAAATCGACGAGCGCCTGGCGATGATCATCGACCCGATGCTCGCCACCGGCGGCTCGATGGTCGCCACCATCGATTTGCTGAAGAAGGCCGGCTGCAAGGACATTCGCGCGATGGTCCTGGTGGCCGCTCCCGAAGGTATCGCCGCTGTGGAGAAGGCTCACCCGGACGTGACCATCTACACCGCTTCCATTGACCAGAAACTGAACGAACACGGTTACATCATCCCAGGCTTGGGCGATGCCGGTGACAAGATCTTCGGCACCAAGCAGAAGGACGCGTGACCATGCAGCAAGAGTTCAACGATCCGCTCTGGCGCACGGTATTGTCCGGCGCGCAGATGCTGTTCGTGGCCTTCGGCGCCCTGGTGTTGATGCCGCTGATTACCGGCCTCGACCCGAACGTGGCGCTGTTCACCGCAGGTTTAGGGACGATCCTGTTCCAGATCGTCACCGGGCGTCAGGTGCCGGTATTCCTGGCGTCGAGCTTCGCCTTCATCACCCCGATCATTCTCGCCAAGGGCCAGTTCGGCCTGGCGGCGACCATGGGCGGTGTGATGGCGGCCGGGTTCGTCTACACCTTCCTCGGCCTTGCGGTGAAGATCAAAGGCACCGGGTTTATCGACCGTTTACTGCCTCCGGTGGTGATTGGCCCAGTGATCATCTCCATCGGCCTGGCCATGGCGCCGATTGCCGCCAACATGGCGATGGGCAAGGCGGGCGACGGCACTGAGCTGATTCATTACCAGACGGCGATGATGATTTCGATGCCCGCGCTGTTGACCACCCTGATCGTCGCGGTGTTCGGCAGAGGTATTTTCCGCCTGGTGCCGATTATCTCCGGTGTGCTGGTGGGTTTTGCCATGGCGTTTTATTTCGGCGTGGTCGATACCGCGAAGATTGCCGTGGCACCGTGGTTCGCGATTCCACATTTCACCGCGCCGGAATTCAACTGGCAGGCGATTCTGTTCATCGTTCCGGTGGCCCTGGCCCCGGCCATCGAGCACATCGGTGGCGTGATTGCCGTGGGTAGCGTGACCGGTCGCGACTACCTGAAAAAGCCCGGCCTGCACCGCACCCTGCTCGGTGACGGCATTGCCACCACCGCGGCCGGTCTGTTCGGCGGCCCACCCAACACCACTTACGCCGAAGTGACTGGCGCGGTGATGCTGACCAAGAACTACAACCCGAAAATCATGACCTGGGCGGCGATCTTCGCAATCAGCCTGGCGTTCATCGGCAAATTCGGCGCGCTGCTGCAAAGCATCCCGGTGCCGGTGATGGGCGGGATTCTCTGCCTGTTGTTCGGTTCGATTGCCGCGGTGGGCATGAACACCATGATCCGCCACAAGATCGACCTGGGCGAAGCACGCAACCTGGTGATTGTCTCGGTGACGCTGGTGTTCGGGATTGGCGGCATGCTGGTCGGCACCGGTACCGGCCAGAGCGATTTCGGCCTCAAAGGCATCGCGCTGTGCGCGGTGGTGGCGATTGCACTGAACCTGTTGCTGCCGGGCAATGACAGCTGGAAGCACAAGAAGGCGGATGAGCCGCTGTTGTAAGCAGGCGACTCAATCCCCTGTGGCGAGGGAGCTTGCTCCCGCTTGACCGGGCTGGCGCACCAGTGCGCAGCACTCACAAAATCTTCATTGACTGCAAAGATTTTGGGGCCGCTTCGCGACCCGGCGGGAGCTGGCTCCCTCGCCAAAACCAGCCAGCCGTCACTTCAATGTACGTTCCTATAAAGCCAATGGCGCCCTTTCGCACATGGCACTCAACGCCCTGACCCACAGTGGCTCATCGTTGAGGCAAGGCACCAGCACCAACTCCTCCCCTCCCGCCTCGCGGAATTGCTCCTTCCCACGATCACCGATTTCCTCCAGCGTCTCGATGCAATCGGCAACGAACGCCGGGCACATCACCAGGACTTTCTTCACGCCGCTTTTGGCCAACTCGTCGAGGCGAGCTTCAGTGTAGGGTTCTATCCACTTGGCCCGGCCCAGACGCGACTGAAACGATACGGACCACTTGCCGTCCGGTATGCCCACACGTTTGGCAAACTCTGCGGCCGTGCGCAGGCACTGACCGCGGTAACAGGTCGCGACCACTTCCGGTGGCGCACCGGCGCAGCAATCGCCGCCACCCTCGAAGCTGTGCCCCGGATTAAGCTTTTTCAGGTGACGTTCCGGCAAACCGTGGAAGCTCAGCAGCAGATGATCGAAATCCTGTTGCAGATAAGGCCTGACACTGGCCACCAACGCATCGAGGTATTCCGGCTGATCGTAAAACGGCTGAAGAACCGAGAACTGCACGTCGAGCTTTTTATCGCGCACCACGCGCTTGGCTTCTTCGATCACCGTGGTCACAGTGCTGTCGGCGAATTGCGGATAGAGCGGTGCCAGGGTCACTTTCTTATGCCCCTGGGCAGCCAGCCGCACCAGCACGGACTCAATGGACGGCTCGCCGTACCGCATCGCCAGCTCAACAGGCCCGTGAGTCCACTGCCGGGTCATGGCCTGTTGCAGGCGACGGCTGAGCACAACCAGCGGCGAGCCCTCCTCCCACCAGATCGACGCGTAAGCGTGAGCCGATTGTTCCGGGCGCTTGATCAGAATCAGCGACACCAGCAAACGCCGCACCGGCCAAGGCAGGTCGATCACATACGGGTCCATCAGAAATTGATTGAGGTAACTGCGCACATCCGCCACCGAGGTGGAGGCAGGTGAACCCAGGTTGACCAGAAGCAATGCGTGATCGGTCATGCAACGTCCTATTTCAGAGGCGGCCGGACAGATCGTCCAATGCCGCGCGCAAATCAGTGAACCGGAAAGTGAAACCCGCTTCCAGCAAGCGAGCCGGCATCGCCTTCTGCCCCCCCAGCAACAACAATGACAACTCGCCCAGTCCGACCTTCAAGACGAGAGTCGGCATCGGCATGAACGCGGGACGATGCAACACGTCACCCAACGTTTTGGCGAATTCGCGATTGCGCACCGGTTTGGGCGCGCAGGCATTATAGGGACCGCTGGCCCCATTGCGATGCAGAAGAAAATCAATCAGGGCGATTTGATCTTCGATATGAATCCACGACATCCACTGCCGACCGCTGCCGATCGGCCCGCCCAGCCCCAGTTTGAACGGCAACAACAGCCGGGACAAAAAGCCGCCCTCGGCGGACAACACCAACCCGGTGCGGATGAGAACCACGCGAATGCCCAAGGCGTCGGCACGTTGCGCGGTTTCTTCCCAGGCGATGCACAACTGGCTGGCGAAATCATCGATGACCGGTGGCGATTGCTCGGTCAACTCCCGCTCGCCGCCGTCGCCGTACCAACCAATCGCTGAGCCGGAGATCAGCACCTGCGGTTTCTGCTCACGACTTTCGAGCCAGGCCAACAGGGTTTCGGTCAGGGTGATCCGACTGCTCCACAACAGCGCTTTGCGTTTGTGGGTCCAGAGCCGATCGGCGATCGGCGCCCCCGCAAGGTTGACAATTGCATCCACCGGTTCTGGCCCAAAATCCTCAAGCCGTGCGATTCCCCGTACCTGAGTGCCGCAGATTTTGGCGACTTTAGCGGGCGTGCGACTCCAGACCGTGAGGTGATGTCCCTGACTCAACCAGTGTCGGCAGAGCTGACGTCCTATCAAACCAGTACCGCCGGTCAGCAATATGTGCATGACATCTTCCTCGCGTGGCGTTTTACCCAGATCACTAGTCTATTTTTATATGCAGGGATCTTTGGTATCGGGCAGGTTCTGTGTTTAACAATAGGCCAAGCTCTCAGAACGAGAACGCTAAAAGTTATACCAAAAAACAATATTGTACAGGTTTGAACCACGGCGTAGTCTGTACAGAAAGGCAAACGAGGCCCCTATGACTGTACCTATCGCAATCATCGGCACCGGCATCGCCGGACTCTCAGCCGCCCAGGCTCTTACGGAGGCCGGGCATGTCGTTCATCTGTTCGATAAAAGCCGCGGCAGTGGCGGACGCATGTCAAGCAAGCGCAGCGATGCGGGTGCTCTGGACATGGGCGCGCAATATTTCACTGCCCGCGACCGTCGCTTCGTCACCGAAGTCCAGCGCTGGCAAGCCAACGGTTGGGTCGCCGTGTGGACACCGCAGCTCTATACCTACCACGGCGGCCAACTCAGCCCCTCGCCGGACGAACAGACACGCTGGGTCGGCACGCCGCGCATGAGCGCCATCACCCGTGCCCTGCTCGGTGACCTGGAAGTGCAGTTCAGCTGCCGGATCACCGAGGTCTATCGCGGTGAAGAGCACTGGCATCTGCAAGACGCCGAAGGCTTCACCCACGGGCCGTTCAGTCATGTGGTGATTGCCACGCCAGCCCCTCAGGCGACCGCGCTGCTGCCCGCCGCGCCGAAACTCGCCGGGGCCGCCGCCGGGGTAAAAATGGAGCCGACCTGGGCGGTCGCCCTGGCTTTCGACACACCATTGGATACCCCGATCGAAGGCTGCTTCGTGCAGGACAGCCCCCTCGACTGGCTGGCGCGCAACCGTAGCAAACCGGGACGCGACAACACCCTCGACACGTGGGTGCTGCACGCCACCAGCGCCTGGAGCCGGCAGCATATCGATCTGTCCAAGGAAGCGGTGATCGAGCAATTGCATGGTGCCTTTGCCGAACTGCTGCACGACGCCATGCCTGCACCGACTTTCAGCCTCGCTCACCGCTGGCTTTACGCCCGTCCGGCCAGCAGCCATGAGTGGGGTGCCCTGGCTGATGCTGATCTGGGCTTGTATGTATGCGGTGACTGGTGCCTGTCCGGCCGTGTCGAAGGCGCCTGGCTCAGTGGCCAGGAAGCGGCCCGCCGTCTGCACGAACACCTGCAGTGAACCGCCTCGATTCGAGCACATTGCTGCTGTCGACACGGACAGCAGCCCTGAAAAAACCTATACAAAAAAATTGACTTGTACACCTTTGAATCTATGCTGAACGAATGTTGTACAGATTTAACAATCCGTACAGGTCTGGATTCGAGGTGCCCCGATGCCTGCACAATCAACGATCCCACCCAAAATCGCCATCAGCGCCTGCCTGATGGGGGCCGAGGTGCGCTACAACGGCGGGCACAAGACGTCACGGCTGTGCAGCCACATCCTTTCCGATTATTTCGATTTCGTCCCGGTGTGCCCAGAAGTTGCCATCGGCCTGGGTATCCCTCGCGAACCGATCCGCCTGGTCGGCAACCCTGAGCATCCGCAGGCGGTCGGCACGGTCAACCCTGAAAACAACGTCACCCGGCCGCTGGCCGAATATGCTCGGAAAATGGCTTTGGAGCTGGGCGACATCTGCGGCTATATCTTCATGCAGAAATCCCCTTCGTGCGGTCTGGAGCGGGTCAAGGTCTACCACGCCAACGGCGCGCCGGTGGACGGCGGTAGCCGTGGCATTTACGCCCGGACCTTCTGCGCGCTGCATCCCGATTTGCCGGTGGAGGAAGAAGGCCGGCTCAACGATCCGGTGCTGCGGGAAAACTTCCTTACTCGCGTATTCGCCTACAGCGCCTGGCAGCAGTTGCTGCAAACCGGCCTGACCCGGCGCGGCCTCACGGATTTTCACTCGCGCTACAAATACCTGTTAATGGCCCACAACCCGGTGCAATACAAAACCCTGGGAAACCTGCTCGGCAACATGGGCCGGACCGACCCTGAAGTCATCGGCCCGCGCTATTTCAGCGAGCTGATGGCGGCCTTGAAAAAATGCGCCACGCGCCGCACCCACACCAACGTCCTGCAACACCTCAGCGGCTATCTCAAACAGGCCATCAGCACTGAAGACAAACAGGAAGTGCAGCATGTGATCAGCCAGTATCGTCACGGCATCGTGCCGCTGGTGGTACCGCTGACGTTGCTCAAACACTACTTTCGCCAGCACCCGGATCCATACATTGCGCAACAGGTTTACCTGCAACCGCACCCGGAAAACCTCAGCTTGCGAAACGCAATCTAATGAAAACCCCACCGGACACCAGCGCCAGCGAAGACCTCGGCACCGACTTCAAAAAGGCCCTGGACGCAGGCTGGCTGCCCATCCGTGAAGTGGCCCGGCAGACCGGGGTCAACGCCGTCACCTTGCGCGCCTGGGAACGGCGCTATGGGCTGATCGTGCCTCAGCGCACTCCCAAGGGGCATCGGCTGTTCTGTGCCGAACACGTTCAACGCATCCTGACGATCCTCACCTGGCTCAATCGCGGCGTGGCGGTCGGTCAGGTCAAGCAACTGCTCGACACGCCTCAGGTACTTGCCGAGCCCGTCGGAAACGATTGGCTGGTGTTGCGCCAGACACTGCTACAAGCCGTTACCCAACTGGCCGAACGCACCCTCGATGACACCGTGAACCAGGCGATGGCGCTGTATCCGCCACGCACCTTGTGTGAACACCTGTTGATGCCGTGGCTGGCGGAACTGGAACAACGCTGGCAAGGCCAGTTCGGCGCGCAGATGGAGCGGGTGTTTGTCTATTCCTGGTTGCGCAGCAAATTCGGCGCGAGGGTTTACCACAACAACCGCCAGTTACGTACCGCTCCGCTGCTGCTGATCAATCACTCGGACCTGCCTCTGGAACCTCATCTATGGCTCACCGCCTGGTTGATCAGCAGCACCGATTGCCCGGTGGAAGTTTTCGACTGGCCACTCCCGGCCGGCGAACTGACGCTGGCGATCGATCACCTGCAAGCCCGCGGCGTCCTGCTGTATTCCAGCAAAGCCATGAATCTTGCAAAATTGTCGAAACTTTTGAATGGCGTCAGTTGCCCAAAAATGATCGCTGGACCAACGGTATGCATCCACCACGCCGATTTGTCCGCAAAAAACACCGCCATTGCTGATTTGATCCTGGCCGACAGCCCGTTATCGGCCCATCTGGACCTGATACAGCGCGGGCTCATTTAATGGCGCTTTTTTGATGAATCGTACGGATACGACCATGCAATTGATCTGGCTGCGCAGCGACCTGCGTCTACACGACAACACCGCCCTCTCGGCCGCCGCAGCCCGTGGCCCGTGTGTGGCGGTGTATTTGCCGAGCCCGCAGCAGTGGCTTGCGCACGACGACGCGCCGTGCAAAGTGGACTTCTGGTTGCGCAACCTCGCCGAATTACGCCGCGCGCTGGACGCCCTGAACATCCCGCTACTGATTCGCCACGCGTCCCGCTGGGATGAAGCGCCCAAGGTTCTGCTCGAACTGTGCCAGCAGCTGAAGATCGACGCGGTGCACGTCAACGAGGAATACGGCATTCATGAGACCCGCCGTGATGCGGCGGTGGCCCAAGCGCTCAAAGCCCGGGGCATCGACTTTTACAGCCACCTCGATCAGCTGCTGTTCAAGCCAGGCACCGTGCTCACCAGAACCGGAACCTACTTCCAGGTCTTCAGCCAGTTTCGCAAGGTCTGCTACGAACGCCTGCACGCTTCATTGCCCGGATTGGTCGCTGCACCCGCCCTTCAGGCTCCATTGGATATCAGCAGCGACGAACCGCCCTCCCGTGTCGAGGGTTTCGACTCTCCCAACGACAGCTTGCGTGCCCTCTGGCCAGCCGGTGAAACCGAAGCCCGGCGCCGCCTCGACACCTTTGTCGACGCCCAGATCGACTATTACCACAGCGAACGCGACTTCCCGGCAAAGCCCGGCACCAGCCAGCTCTCGGCCTATCTCACCGCCGGGGTGATTTCCCCTCGTCAGTGCCTGCACGCCGCGTTGCGAAGCAATCAGGGCGAGTTCGAAAGCGGCAAGGTCGGCGCCATCACCTGGATCAACGAGCTGCTGTGGCGCGAGTTCTACAAACACATACTGGTGGGCTACCCCCGTGTATCCCGGCACCGCGCCTTCCGGCCGGAAACCGAAGCCCTGGTCTGGCGTGACGCCCCGCAAGAACTCAAGGCCTGGCAGCAAGGCCGCACCGGCCTGCCGATCATCGATGCCGCCATGCGCCAATTGCTGGAAACCGGCTGGATGCACAACCGTCTGCGCATGGTGGTGGCGATGTTCCTGACCAAGAACCTGTTGATCGACTGGCGTGAGGGCGAGCGTTTCTTCATGCGGCACCTGATTGATGGCGACCTGGCGGCGAACAATGGTGGCTGGCAGTGGAGTTCGTCCACCGGCACCGATTCGGCACCCTACTTCCGGATTTTCAACCCGCTGAGCCAGTCGGAAAAATTCGATGCACAAGGGGTGTTCATCAAGCATTGGTTGCCGGAGCTCAACGAAATGAACAATAAAGACCTGCACAATCTGGCCAATCTCGGCGGATTGTTCGGTGTGAGAGGCTACCCGTCGCCTATCGTCAATCTGAGTGCTTCCCGTGAACGGGCCCTGGCCGCGTTCAAGAACCTGCCATCACGACAGGGTTTATCGCCACCGTCATTAAATTGATGCTGCAGCGTTGCGTCATGAACACGGAATTGAGCCAGGGAAATATTGGGTAAATAAGGGGATTGGGATGAGTCGTACACCTCCAAGGCGATACTGGTTGACCGGCGCCAGCAACGGTATTGGTGCTGTGCTGGCTGAAGAAATACTGAAAACCGGGGCTCATCTGGCGGCCAGCTCCCGCTCGGTGGCATCACTGATATCCCTGTCTGAGCGCTATCCCGGTCAAGTGCTGGTGGTCGCGGGCGATTTGACCAACAGCCAAAGGGTGCGCGAAATCGGTGAGCAGATTGCGCAGGAATGGGGCTCTCTGGACACCATGATCCTTAACGCAGGCACCTGCGAATACGTCGACGCCAATCAGCTCGATTCGTCAATCATCGAGCACATCATGCGTACCAACTTGCTTGCCAGCAGTTATTGCATCGCAGCCGCCCGGCCTTTGCTGCAGGCGGGCACTGCGCCGCATCTGGTGGGCATTGCCAGTTCGGTGACCTGGTTACCCCTGCCGTGGGCCGAATCCTATGGCGATTCAAAGGCCGGGTTGCGTCATCTATTCGAGTCATTGCGCATCGACATGACGCCGGAAAACATCGAAATGACCGTGGTCAGCCCAGGGCTTATCGATACGCCTCTGAACGACGGCGCCCCGATACATCTCGACTGGTCGGCAGGCCAAGCCGCGCGATACCTCCTCGACATGATCAAGAATCGTCCACTGGAATGCTCCTTGCCGGAGCTGCTCATGCCTGTTCTTTGGCCCCTGCCGCAACAACCCGACCGGGCGGGACTGGCAATCGACGAACAAGCGCGAAACAAGCCGCCGATCGAGGATCTGCCGTGAAGCCTGAGCGTCTGTCAGGCCTTTTACACAGCGTGGGCCCACTGCCTTACACTGCGCGCCATGAAAACCATTCCCCACACGCAAGTCGCCGAGCCTGCGGTCACCTGCTCGACCTGCGCAGCCTGCTGCTGCCAGCTTGAAGTGATGCTGATCACTGACACCGGCGTGCCCGAACGTTTTATCGATACCGATGATTGGGGTGGTGAAGTCATGCTGCGACTGGATGACGGCTGGTGCGCCGCACTGGATCGCAACAGCATGATGTGCACCATCTATGAAAAGCGTCCGCTGATCTGCCGGGAGTTCGAAATGGGCGCACCGGAATGCATCACCGAACGCCAGGGGATTGCGACGGCGTATCGGTGAGATCGCAGTCACCCGATGCCATGTGAGAGCCCCCGCCACAGGTAGCTCCCACATCTAAACACTGCAGGCTTACAACGGCATCGTGTAATGCAATGCGTAGCTTTCTACACCGTCGTTCGGGTTACTGATCCCGGCATTGGAGTAGTGGGTGGCGCGAATCCCGACTTCATGTCCGCCGGCAAAGCGCAGACCAAACCCGAAACGGTCTTCGAACTGAAAGGCACTGCCGAGCTTGTTATCTTCGTATTCGGTGTTGGCAAACACCGCGATACCGATACCCGCTTCGACGTAGGGCTTGATGGTCTGACCGGCAAACTCGTACACCAGTACCGGCGAGAACGACAAACTGTGATTGCTCGCCGTTTTGTCGCCTTCCCAGTAGGTGTAAGCGCCGCTCCAGTAGCCGGTCAAGCGGCCAACATCACTCTGCAACCAGCTCTTGTCCCAATCGAACTGCATGCCCAGTCGGTAGGTCATGGTCGAATCGCTGGTCTGGCCGACCCCGAACTCCACCCCTGCCGCCTGCGCGGTAAAACTGTGCCCCATCAATGCGGTCGCAATCGCGGCCAAACAGAATAGTCGCTTCATTAGAAACATCCTTTTCCGAACAATTTAGTATGATTTTTATGCTGCAAAACAAACAAAGCTATAGAAGTCACCGTTTAATCAGAAGCTCACCCCAATTATTCGTTTGCTACGCGTCTCTACTTTTCGAAGCTTCGCACAACCCCAGACATATTCCACAGGATCGGCAAGATATTTCTGAAATGTTCTGGGTCCGCACTCGACCAGAACTGTGCGGGGCGAGCAGGCCCCTCGGCCAGCAATTCACGCTCGGCCAGCAGACGCTGGAGCTGCCGCGCCACAGCGGCACCCGTATCGATCAAGCTGATGCTTTGCGGGAGCATCTGCCTTAGCAGTGGCTTTAAAAAGGGATAATGGGTACAGCCCAGAATGATCGTATCTGCACCTGCAGCCAGCAGCGGCTCGACATACCCTTGCAGCAACTGACGCAATGTCTCGCTGTGCAGATCGCCATTTTCAATCAGCTCCACCAGCCCGGGGCACGGCTGAGTAATCACCCGTACATCGGTGGCGAAACGATCGAGCAAGGCAGCAAACTTGGCACTCTGCAAAGTACCGGTGGTGGCGAGCACGCCGACCACACCGCTGCGCGTCGCCGCAGCGGCCGGTTTGACCGCAGGCTCCATGCCGACGATAGGCCACTCGGGGTAATCGCGCCGCAAGTCCGCAACGCCGGCCACCGTCGCGGTGTTGCAAGCCAGCACCAGCGCCTTGGCACCTTGCTGCTGAAAGAACTGCGCCATGACACTGCAACGCTGGCGGATGAATGCCGGGGTTTTCTCGCCGTAGGGAATATTCCCGCAATCGCCGAAGTACAACAGAGACTCGTTGGGCAGCAACTGCTGGATCTCGGCCAGCACGGAGAGTCCACCGACGCCGGAATCGAACACAGCAATCGGCGCTTCACGCATGGCGCGACCCGCAGACGCTGCAGCCCGGATCACGTTTGACCCGCAATTCACGGAAGCGTGAGCCCAAGGCATCGATCAATAACAGGCGCCCCACCAGCGGCTCGCCGAACCCCACCAGCAGTTTCAGCGCTTCCAGTGCCTGGAGGCTGCCGACCAACCCGACCAAAGGACCGACGACGCCCGCCTCGCTGCAGGTCAACTCGGCCTCGCTGCCGTGCCCGTATAAACAGTGGTAGCACGGGCTCTCTGGACGACGCGGGTCGAACACCGACAATTGCCCTTCCAGACGAATCGCCGCACCGCTGACCAGCGGCTTGCGCGCGGCCACACACGCAGCGTTGACCGCCTCGCGGGTGGAAAAATTGTCGGAACAGTCCAGCACCAGATCCACCGCGGCAACAGCGGCGGCCAGCGAATCCTCGTCCAATGCAGTGCGATGGGCGATCAGCTGAATCTCTGGATTGATCGCGGTCAGGCGACGGATCGCCGAATCGACCTTGCTCAGGCCGACGCTGTCGGTGTCATGAACGATCTGGCGTTGCAGATTGGTCAGGTCGACCGTGTCGAAGTCCGCCAGATGCAACTCACCGACACCGGCCGCGGCCAGGTACAGCGCAACCGGCGAACCTAGGCCACCGAGACCGATAATCAGCACACGGCTTTCCTTGAGCCGTAACTGGCCGTCGATGTCGACGTGTTGCAGCAGAATCTGCCGGCTGTATCGCAGCAATTCCTGATCATTCAGCACGGCAAGCGCCCCAGACTGATGCGTTGGTGACCGCCCAGATCGGTGCGGCTATGGACTTCTTCAAAGCCGCGGGTCAGCAGCAAATCGCACACTGCGCAGGCTTGATCGTAACCGTGTTCGAGCATCAACCAGCCACCCGCGTCAAGATAATCCGGTGCCTGGGCGACGATCAGACGCAAATCGTCGAGCCCATCGACACCCGCCACCAAGGCACTGGCCGGCTCAAAGCGTACGTCGCCCTCTACCAGATGCGGATCGGTCGAAGCTATGTAGGGCGGATTGCTGATGATCAGTTGAAAACGCTGGCCTTCCAGGGCACTGAACCAATGACTGCTCAACACCGTGGCATTGCTCAGGTTCAAGCGCTGACGATTGCGCTCGGCCAGGGCCACGGCTTCCAGCACGCGATCCACGGCGGTGACCTTCCAGGCCGGACGCTCGCTGGCCAGCGCCAAGGCGATGGCACCACTGCCGGTGCCCAGATCGAGCACCTTGGCTGGGGTGGCCGGCAACAGTTCCAACGCCGCTTCCACCAGCAATTCAGTGTCGGGACGCGGAATCAGCGTGTGGGGCGCGACTTCCAGGTCGAGCTTCCAGAAGCCTTGCTGACCCAGAATATAGGCCACTGGCTCACCGCTGCGGCGGCGCTGCAAATACTCGGCAAACTTCAGTGCCGCTTCGCTCGGGACGATACGCTCAGGCCAGGTGTGCAGAAAGCTGCGGGACTTGCCCAAGGCCGCCGCCAACAGCAATTCGGCATCCAGACGCGCGGTGGGCGAATCAGGCAAATCGGCGGCGCGCAGCAAGCTGGCAATGATCGTCATTTACTCACCTATCGCTGCCAATTGATCGGCCTGGTACTCGGCCAGCAACGGTTCGATCACCGCATCCACGCCGCCCGCAAGAATTTCGTCGAGCGAATACAGCGTCAGGTTGACCCGATGGTCGGTGACCCGGCCCTGGGCGAAGTTGTAGGTACGGATCCGCTCGGAGCGGTCACCGGAACCGACCAGCAATTTACGCTCGCTGGCGATGGCATTGGCCGCGGCACTGGTCTGCTGGTCGTTGAGCTTGGCCGACAGCCAGGACATCGCCCGGGCGCGGTTCTTGTGCTGGGAACGTTCTTCCTGGCACTCGACGACAATACCGGACGGCAAGTGGGTGATACGAATCGCCGAGTCGGTCTTGTTGACGTGCTGACCACCGGCACCGGAGGAGCGATAGGTGTCGACCCGCAGATCCGCCGGGTTGATCTCAATGGCTTCCTGCTCATCCGGCTCGGGCAATACCGCCACGGTGCAGGCCGAGGTGTGGATACGACCTTGGGATTCAGTGGCCGGAACCCGCTGCACACGGTGCGCACCGGATTCGAACTTCAGTTTGCCGTAGACGTTCTCGCCTTCGACACGGGCGATAACTTCTTTATAGCCACCGTGTTCGCCTTCGTTCTCCGAGAGAATCTCTACCCGCCAGCCACGCCGCTCGGCGTAACGCGAATACATGCGGAACAGGTCGCCGGAGAAAATCGCCGCCTCGTCACCACCGGTGCCCGCGCGGATTTCCAGGAACACGTTACGACCGTCGTTCGGATCCTTGGGCAGCAGCATGCGTTGCAGGCTGGCTTCGAGCTCGATCAATCGTTCCTTGGCTTCGCGGACTTCTTCCACGGCCATTTCACGCATGTCCGGGTCGCTGTCCTTGAGCAGTGCCTGTGCGCCTTCGAGGTCGCCCTGCACTTTAAGCAGCTGTTTATAGGTGTCGACGATCGGCTCGACCTCCGCGTATTCCTTGGAATAGGTGCGGAATTTGTTCTGATCGGAAATGACTTCGCCATCGCCAAGCAGGGCGGTCAATTCCTCGAAACGGTCCTGGAGGATGTCCAGCTTATTGAGCAGTGACGCTTTCATTGCGGTTTCTTATCCGAAAAGCTATCCGATGAGCCCTCACCGAGGGCAAAGAGTTCCTGGGCCATGGCCAGCGCATCGAGGCGGCCTTCGGCAGAGAGCTTTTTCAATTGCACGCTCGGGGCATGCAAGAGTTTGTTGGTCAGGCCACGGGCCAGTTGCACCAGCACGTCCTCGGCACTGCTGCCGTTGGCGAGCATACGCTGGGCCTTCTGCAATTCTTCGTCGCGCAGGCGCTCGCTTTGTTGACGATAAGCCTTGAGCACATCCACCGCCGCCAGTTCGCGCAGGCGAACCATGAAATCTTCGGCACCGACCGACACCATCTCTTCGGCCGCCTGAGCGGCGCCCTGACGGCTCTTGAGGTTTTCGGCGACCACTTCGTGGAGATCGTCGACGCTATACAGATAAACGTCATCCAACTCGCCGACTTCCGGCTCGATATCCCGAGGGACTGCGATATCCACCATGAAAATCGGCTTGTGCTTACGCAATTTCAAGGCGC
This sequence comes from Pseudomonas sp. URMO17WK12:I6, assembly GCF_003253625.1. NCBI lineage: Bacteria > Pseudomonadati > Pseudomonadota > Gammaproteobacteria > Pseudomonadales > Pseudomonadaceae > Pseudomonas > Pseudomonas sp. URMO17WK12:I6. Next base: position 205,210 of record NZ_QKYZ01000010.1, on the reverse strand, counting down.
TTTCCACCGCGCCTTTACCGAGAATAGGCAACTGGCTGGCGGTGGAGCTGATGACGATGTCGCTGCGCACCAGTTCTGTCGGGATGTCCGAGAGCAACACCGCATGGGCGCCAAACTGCTCGGCCAGGGTGCTTGCGCGCTCCAGGGTGCGGTTGGCGACCACGATTCGCTTCACGCCCAGCTCATGCAGATGGCGGGCGACCAGGGTGATGGTCTCGCCAGCGCCGATCAACAAGGCCTGGCTGCGTTGCAAATCACTGAAAATCTGTTTCGCCAGGCTGACCGCGGCAAACGCCACGGACACCGGGTTTTCACCGATGGCGGTGTCGGTTCGCACCTGTTTGGCCGCATTGAACGTGGCCTGGAACAAACGCCCGAGTAGCGGACCAATGGTGCCCGCCTCGCGAGCCACGGCGTAGGCCGATTTCATCTGGCCGAGAATCTGTGGTTCACCCAACACCAGCGAATCGAGCCCGGAGGCGACCCGCATCATGTGGCGAACTGCCGCATCATCTTCATGCACATAAGCGCTCGCACGCAGCTCATCGAGGCTCAAATGATGATAATCGGCCAGCCAGCGCAGCACGATGTCAGCCGAAAGGTGATCCTGTTCTATATACAGTTCACTGCGATTGCAGGTGGAGAGGATCGCAGCTTCGCGGCTGTCGGTGAGTCGGCAGAGCTGCTGCAAGGCCTCAACCAGCTGCTCAGGGGTAAAGGCCACGCGCTCGCGGACGTCTACTGAAGCAGTCTTGTGGTTAATACCGAGTGCAAGGAAGGCCATTCAAGGTCGCTGATGGTGACGTGAAGCCGACAATTGTCCTACTTCGACAGAGCCAGAACAACCACTCGATATCTATCGTCCCGGTTGACGCTGCCGAAGCTGCGATCCGTTCTCGTTTACACCGGCACCGGGCCTGCCGGGATTGCGTATGCGGGTAAATTGGCCGGGCGGTTATGTTTGGCCGAAGGCTTGTGTCATGATGATCCGACCGCAGGTTAGTCGTCCTCTTCCTATATGAATAGATCTTCCGCGTTGCTCCTCGCTTTTGTCTTCCTCAGCGGCTGCCAGGCCTTGGCACCCGTTTCGTCGGACGGTACGCCGCCGGTCGAAGACAGCACTCCGGCGCCTGAAAAGCCCAAGGTTTACAGCTCGTTCAGCGAAGAAACTGTCTTCAGCCTGTTGAGCGCCGAACTGGCTGGCCAGCGCAATCGTTACGACATTGCCCTGGACAACTACGTGACCCAGGCTATCAATACCCAGGATCCGGGCATCTCCGAGCGGGCATTTCGCATTGCCGAATACCTGGGCGCCGATCAAGCGGCCCTCGACACTTCGCTGATCTGGGCAAAAAACGCCCCGAACGATCTCGAGGCGCAACGGGCGGCGGCCGTGCAACTCGCCCGTGCCGGGCGTTACGACGACTCCATGGCTTATATGGAAAAAGTCCTGCAAGGCAAAGGCGACACTCATTTCGACTTCCTCGCCCTGTCTGCGGCCGATACCGACCAGGAAACCCGCAACGGCCTGATGAAAGGTTTTGACCGTTTGTTGCAGCGCCACCCGCACAACAACCAGCTGATTTTCGGCAAGGCCTTGCTGTTGCAACAGGATGGCGACGCCAAAGGCGCGCTGACCCTGCTCGAAGACAACCCGCCGGAAGAAGGCGAAATAGCGCCGATTCTGCTGCGCGCGCGCCTGCTGCAAGGGCTCAACCGTGGCGGTGAAGCCTTGCCGTTACTGCAAAAAAGCATCAAGAAATACCCGGACGACAAACGCCTGCGCCTGACCTACGCGCGCACGCTGGTCGAACAGGACCGCATGGACGACGCCAAGGTCGAGTTCTCGAGCCTGGTGCAGCAATACCCGGAAGACGACGAACTGCGTTATTCGTTGGCTCTGGTCTGCCTGGAAGCCAAGGCCTGGAACGAGGCAAAAGGTTATCTGGAAGACTTGATCGCCAGGGAAAGCCACGTCGACTCGGCGCATCTGAACCTTGGGCGTATCGCGGAAGAGCGTAACGACCCCCAGGGCGCGCTGATCGAGTACGCCCAGGTCAGGCCGGGCAACGATTACCTGCCAGCGCAATTGCGTCAGGCCGATATTCTGATGAACAACGGCAGGACCGCCGAAGCCCAAAGCCGTCTGGCGGCCCAGCGCGACGAGCAACCCGATTATGCGATCCAGTTGTACCTGATCGAAGTCGAAACCTTGTCGGCCAACAAACAGGGCGACAAGGCCTGGAACGTCTTGCAGCAAGCCCTGCAGAAATTCCCGGATGATTTGAATCTGCTGTATACCCGAGCCATGCAGGCGGAAAAACGTAATGACCTGGCGCAGATGGAAAAAGACCTGCGACTGATCATCAAACGTGACCCGGACAATGCGATGGCGTTGAATGCCCTCGGCTACACCCTGTCCGACCGCACCACGCGTTACGCCGAAGCCAAGGCCCTGATCGAACAGGCGCACCAGTTGAACCCGGAAGACCCGGCCGTTCTCGACAGCCTCGGCTGGGTGAATTTCCGCCTGGGCAACCTCGATGAGGCCGAGCGCTATTTGCGCCAGGCACTGGAGCGCTTCCCTGATCAGGAAGTTGCCGCTCATCTGGGCGAAGTCCTGTGGGCCAATGGCAAACAACGCGAAGCCAAACAAGTCTGGAGCAAGTTCCTCAAGGAGCAGCCCGACAGCCCTACCCTGCGCAGCACCATCAAGCGCCTGACCGGATCAGAGACTCTTTAAGATTATGTTTTTGCGCCACATCATCGTTTTCAGCTTCATCGCCCTGCTCGCCGGTTGCGCGGGCTTCAGCGCCCGTGAATCGGTCGGGGGGCACGGTAACCCGGCCCAATGGCGCGAGCACAAACAACAACTGAGCAGCCTCGACGGCTGGCAGATCAACGGCAAGATCGGTATCCGCGCGCCAAAAGATTCGGGCAGCGGCACCCTGTTCTGGCTGCAACGCCAGGATTACTACGATATCCGCCTCTCCGGCCCGCTGGGTCGCGGCGCGGCCCGCTTGACCGGACGCCCCGGCAAAGTCTCGCTGGAAGTGGCCAATCAGGGCCGTTATGACGCGTCGACTCCGGAAGCCCTGGTCGAAGAGCAACTGGGCTGGAAATTACCGGTGTCCCATCTGGCGTGGTGGGTTCGCGGTCTCCCGGCCCCGGACAGCAAAAGTCGTCTGACCCTGGACGTCGACAGCCGCCTGGCCAATCTCGAACAGGATGGCTGGCAGGTCGAGTACCTCAGTTATGCCGAGCAAAACGGCTATTGGCTGCCCGAGCGGATCAAACTGCACGGCACCGACCTTGATGTCACGCTGGTGATCAAGGACTGGCAACCGCGCAAACTGGGGCAGTGAAGATGACTGCCCCACGCCTGACTCTGCCCTCGCCCGCCAAACTCAACCTGATGCTGCATATCCTCGGCCGCCGTGAAGACGGTTACCACGAGTTGCAGACGATTTTTCAGTTTCTCGATTACGGCGATGAAATCACCTTCGCCGTTCGCGACGATGGCGTGATTCGGTTGCACACCGAATTCGCCGACGTCCCTCACGACAGCAACCTGATTGTCAAAGCCGCGAAAAAACTCCAGGAGCAATCCGGTTGTTCGCTGGGCATCGACATCTGGATCGAAAAAATCCTGCCCATGGGCGGTGGAATCGGTGGCGGCAGTTCGAATGCGGCGACCACGTTGCTGGGCCTCAATCATCTTTGGCAACTGGGCTGGGATGACGACAGGCTGGCCGCGCTGGGTCTGACACTTGGCGCCGACGTCCCGGTTTTCGTGCGTGGCCACGCGGCTTTCGCCGAGGGCGTGGGGGAGAAACTCACGCCTGTAGAACCCGAGGAACCGTGGTATCTGGTGCTTGTGCCGCAAGTATCTGTAAGTACAGCAGAAATTTTTTCAGATCCGCTGTTGACACGTAACACTCCTCCCATTAAAGTGCGCCCCGTTCCCAAGGGAAACAGTCGAAATGACTGCTTACCGGTGGTAGCAAGACGTTATCCAGAGGTACGTAACGCCTTGAATTTGCTAGGTAAATTTACCGAAGCAAAACTCACCGGAACTGGAAGTTGTGTGTTTGGGGGCTTCCCAAGCAAAGCTGAAGCTGATAAAGTCTCGGCCCTTCTTACAGAGACCCTTACAGGGTTTGTAGCAAAAGGAAGCAACGTTTCGATGTTGCATCGCAAGCTGCAAAGTCTGCTCTAAAAGGAATCGGGTACTGGGTACTCGTAGCAACAGATACAGGGGCGTCGCCAAGCGGTAAGGCAGCAGGTTTTGATCCTGCCATGCGTTGGTTCGAATCCAGCCGCCCCTGCCATTTTCCTATACTCATCCAGGTTACCCTCAGCCTTCAGGTACTGCGCGTGTCCAAGATGATGGTCTTTACGGGGAACGCTAACCCCGATCTGGCTCGGCGTGTCGTACGTCAGCTGCATATCCCTCTCGGTGACATCTCTGTCGGTAAGTTTTCCGACGGCGAAATTACAGCCGAGATCAATGAAAACGTCCGCGGTAAGGATGTCTTCATTATTCAGCCGACTTGCGCTCCGACCAACGATAACCTGATGGAACTGGTAGTGATGGCTGATGCCTTCCGCCGCTCCTCGGCTACTCGTATCACTGCTGTTATTCCTTACTTTGGTTATGCCCGTCAGGATCGCCGTCCGCGTTCCGCACGTGTGGCTATCAGCGCGAAAGTCGTTGCTGACATGCTTACCGTAGTCGGCATCGACCGTGTTCTCACGGTTGATCTGCATGCTGACCAAATCCAGGGTTTCTTCGATATTCCGGTAGATAACATCTACGGCTCCCCGGTACTGGTGGATGACATTGAAGATCAGCGCTTCGAAAACCTGATGATCGTGTCCCCGGACATTGGCGGCGTCGTGCGTGCACGGGCTGTTGCCAAATCCCTGGGCGTGGATCTCGGGATCATCGACAAACGCCGTGAGAAAGCCAATCACTCTGAAGTGATGCATATCATCGGTGATGTCGAAGGGCGTACCTGTATTCTGGTCGATGACATGGTCGATACCGCCGGCACTCTGTGTCACGCGGCCAAGGCCTTGAAAGAGCATGGCGCTGCCAAGGTTTTCGCCTACTGCACGCACCCTGTGCTGTCGGGTCGGGCGATCGAAAACATTGAAAATTCCGTGCTGGACGAGCTGGTGGTGACGAACACCATCCCGCTGTCCGCTGCAGCACAAGCCTGTGCGCGTATCCGCCAACTGGATATCGCACCGGTAGTTGCCGAGGCGGTCCGCCGCATCAGCAATGAAGAATCGATCAGCGCGATGTTCCGTTAAGGGCCCTGCCCTTTTCATTACATCCTGTTGACGAAAAGCGCCCCGCCCCGGCATTCATGTCGGGGCGGGGCTTTTTTGCCCATATCGCCTTTAGCGCTGGTCGCAAACGCTGGGGCGAATGTGGTTATTTTGGAGATACAACATGAACGATTTTACTCTGAATGCTGAAGTGCGTTCCGACCTGGGGAAAGGTGCGAGCCGCCGCCTGCGTCGTCTCGCAAGCCTGGTTCCAGCTGTAGTTTACGGTGGCGAAAAAGCCCCTGAATCCATCAGCATGCTGGCTAAAGAAGTTGCCAAACTGCTCGAAAACGAAGCGGCTTACAGCCACATCATCGAGCTGAACGTTGGCGGCACCAAGCAAAACGTAATCATCAAGGCTCTGCAGCGTCACCCGGCCAAAGGCCACGTGATGCACGCTGACTTCGTACGCGTAGTTGCTGGCCAAAAGCTGACCGCTATCGTTCCAGTGCACTTCATCAACGAAGCTGCTCCGGTGAAGAAAGGCGGCGAGATTTCGCACGTTGTTGCTGAAATCGAAGTGTCCTGCCTGCCGAAAGACCTGCCTGAATTCATCGAAGTTGACCTGGCTAACGCCGAAGTCGGCTCGATCATTCACCTGTCCGACATCAGCGCTCCTAAAGGCGTTGAATTTGTTGCTCTGGCTCACGGTAACGACCTGGCTGTTGCCAACGTTCACGCTCCACGTGTTGCTCCAGAAGCTGCAGAAGGCGCTGCAGAGTAATTTCACTCTGTACGCCGGAGTGACCGGAAACATCGCGGACTAGAGCGTAGCGAGAAAGCGGGCGAGAACGCGGAGTTTACATAATGGTAAATGAGCACTTGTCGTCCACTTTCGCCGCACTCCCTGATGGCGGCGATGTTATCCACCACTTCAAGGAAGGGCCCCTATCGTGACTGCCATCAAACTGATCGTTGGCCTGGGAAATCCAGGCGCTGAATACGAACAGACCCGGCATAACGCAGGGGCCCTTTTTGTTGAGCGCATCGCGCAGGCGCAGGGTGTCAACCTTGTGGCCGATCGCAAATATTTCGGCCTGACCGGGCGCTATTCGCACCAGGGTCAGGATGTTCGTCTACTGATTCCCACCACTTACATGAACCGCAGCGGCCAGGCCGTAGCGGCACTTGCCGGCTTCTTTCGCATAAAGCCGGAAGAAATTCTGGTGGCGCATGACGAACTCGACCTGCCTCCGGGCGTTGCCAAGCTCAAACAGGGCGGCGGCCATGGCGGTCATAACGGGTTGCGCGACATCATTGCGCAACTGGGCAATCAGAATACCTTTCACCGCCTGCGGCTTGGCATTGGCCACCCGGGCGTTGCCAGTATGGTTTCAAACTTCGTCCTGGGTCGTGCGCCACGCGCCGAACAGGAAAAACTCGATGCCAGCATCGACTTTGCCCTCGGCGTGCTGCCGGATATCCTCGCCGGGGAATGGAACCGCGCGATGAAAAACCTGCACAGCCAGAAGGCCTGACTCTTACCCGAGGGGAAACACCATGGGATTCAATTGCGGCATCGTCGGCCTGCCTAACGTCGGCAAGTCCACCCTGTTCAACGCCCTGACCAAGTCCGGGATCGCGGCCGAGAACTTCCCCTTCTGCACCATCGAGCCCAACAGCGGTATCGTGCCGATGCCGGATCCGCGCCTGGAAGCCTTGGCGGCCATCGTCAAGCCCAAGCGTATCCTGCCGACCACCATGGAATTCGTCGACATCGCAGGCCTGGTGGCCGGCGCCTCGAAAGGTGAAGGCCTGGGCAACAAGTTCCTCGCCAACATCCGCGAGACCGATGCCATTGCCCACGTGGTCCGCTGCTTCGAAGACGAGAACGTGATTCACGTCTCCAACAGCGTCGACCCGAAACGCGACATCGAAATCATCGACCTGGAACTGATCTTCGCCGACCTCGACAGCTGCGAGAAGCAGCTGCAGAAAGTCGCTCGTAACGCCAAGGGCGGTGACAAGGACGCAGTGGTCCAGAAAGGCCTGCTGGAGCAGCTGATCGCTCACTTCACCCTGGGCAAGCCTGCGCGCAGCCTGATGAAAAACATGAGCACCGATGAGAAGCAGGTGATTCGCGGTTTCCACCTGCTGACCACCAAGCCGGTCATGTACATCGCCAACGTCGCTGAAGACGGTTTCGAAAACAACCCGCTGCTGGACGTGGTCAAGGCCATCGCCGAAGAAGAAGGCGCCGTGGTGGTTCCGGTCTGCAACAAGATCGAAGCCGAGATCGCCGAACTGGAAGACGGCGAAGAGAAAGACATGTTCCTCGAAGCCCTCGGCCTCGAAGAGCCTGGCCTGAACCGCGTAATCCGCGCCGGCTACGAAATGCTGCACCTGCAGACCTACTTCACCGCCGGTGTCGAAGAAGTCCGCGCCTGGACCGTCCGCGTCGGTGCTACCGCACCGCAAGCCGCCGGCGTGATCCACACCGACTTCGAAAAAGGCTTCATCCGCGCCGAAGTCATCGCCTACGACGACTTCATCCAGTACAAGGGCGAAGCCGGCACCAAAGAAGCCGGTAAATGGCGTCTGGAAGGCAAGGACTACATCGTTAAAGACGGCGACGTGATGCACTTCCGTTTCAACGTGTAGCGTTGTTGGCATCGAAGAAGCCGCGTTGATTCGCGGCTTTTTTTTGGGCGTTATATCGACCTGCTATGCGCGACTAGAACAGATAGCCCATGTAGATTGCGGCGCCTCCACCGGCCTGCACACCAGCGTTCATGCCGGCCATGACCACCGCCCCCTTGGCCGACTGCAGCAACTGCCGGTTGACCGTGGAGGAGGCAATGGGAACAAATGTCCCTGGCGCCGCCTGACACCATGCTGAACTATTACGGAGTCCCGTTTCTTCCATGCAGGAGGTAGCCAGGTCGACGACTCAACCGTTCGTAATAGGCACTTACAGCAGGAAAGTCTGGATGATCGAGCGGTGTTTCAAACCATCGGTTAACCGACAGGCCTATCGGTATGTCTGCGAGAGAAAAACCGTCTTCACTGATGTAGGCTCCTGTTGATTCGAGTTGTCGATTCAGGATCTCCATGTGCCTTGACCACAGGCTGCAAGCGGCTGCCAAGGCTCTGCTGTCCTGATGGTCAGGCGAATGCCTGACCAACGACATGAAGGCATACGTCCACGATCTGTTGAGGTCCGACGCTTGCCAGTCTATCCATTGGTCCACCCGCGCTCTTGCTCTCGGTTGGACCGGGTAAAAATGACCTCCGTTATAGCGAGACGCCAAATACCGAATGATCGAGTTTGACTCCCAGAGCACGAAGTCGTCGTCCAGGATCACCGGCACCGTTGCGTTGGGGTTCAGCGAAATGAATTTGGGCGTGCGCGTCGACTTGAAACCAGCCCCCCAATCCTCTCGCTCAAAGGGGATTTCGATCTCGGCGCATGCCCAAAGCACCTTTCGTACATTGATCGACGATGCCTTACCCAATATGCGCAACATTTCATGTCCTTATCGTTCAGGGTGGTTGGTCAGGGGCTTTCGATAACCCGCTCGGATCTTTTTCTAGTGCGCCTGGCGCGATGCACAGGGGCCGCTCTCAAATCCGGGTGACGCAGGTTTACCGCGCCGCGCCAACCGCAAACAGCCCGGTTCAGCGCCGCCCTTCTACGGCCATGCACATGGCCAGCTCGCGAGGACCGTCCCCGTCCCCATCAGCCAGCGTTGCACGATCTGCCACACGGGCCTGCTGGCGAGAAATGTCACGATGGCGCCAGCCATGACGGCAATCAGCGCGTTGACGCTCACGCTAATGACGATCTGTGTAAAACCAAGCACGATGTATTGCGCCAGCATACTGCCGTGGTCGGCGTGTTGGACTTGACCGCTTGCCAGGCAAGGTAGAGCAGATAGCGCGCGCAGCCGAGTCGCAGCGCGTCATACGCATAGGGAACCGCCAAGACCAAGGCTGCGATAGTAGGGTGGTCAAAGGGGGAACGTTAGATACAGATTGACTGACAAAACGTCATACAGCGGTCGCAGCACTGGGTATCCGCTCCCTGGGAATACGTTCGACTTCAACGTGAGCAATGGCTTGCCCCAATAGCGCATCCAAACACTCTGACGCAGTCAGCCGCGTGCATTATGGATGAGGGCTTTCGGTCAGGAACCGACTGTTGTGACAGGCCAAACAACACCCTGTCGCGGCAGCGGGGGCTTGGGCCTTGTCGCGCTACAGTTCTGCTGCGAAGGTCTTGGCTTTCTTCGGCGTGACACCGTACCGTTGCTTGTAGACCTTGATGAAGTGGGAGGTATTTTCATATCCCACCTCCGCAGCCGCGTCGGTGACGGAATAATTTTTAGCCGTCAACAGCTGATGCGCGATGTCGACTTTTTTTTCGATGATCCAGCGGTTCGGGGTGGTGTTGTAGCTGCGCCTGAAGTCGCGGATAAAGGTCGACACGCTGCGTCCCGTCAGCAGGGCATAATCTTCAATCTTCAGCTTGTGCGAATAGTACTGCTCCATGAAGTCGGTGATGAGGCGGCGTTTGCGGCTGCCGCCGCAGGACAGCTCGCGCAGGAAACGGAAGGACTTGTCCTGGATGGCGATCAGGTGCAGTAGTTCGAGCAGTTTCAATTCCAGCAGCGCGTCGGAGCCCTCCGCGCCCTTGTAGACATAATTCAGCGAATCGATATAGCGCTGAATCTGTTCATTGGCGTGCAGGGTATAAGTGCCGTGCACGTTTTTCTGCAGGACGTCCGTATGCGAATTACCTGTGCCGGCCGCACGCGACAGGTATTTGGCGATCAGCTTGTCGTCGAAAAACAGCAGCACCGCCTCGAAGATATCGCTGCCAGTGACGTAGTCCGATACCGTGTAAATGCCTTTGGAGAGGAAAATCAAATGATTCTCGTCGACGACATTGGCCATGGCGTCATAGTCGCGAATAATCTGCTTGCCCTGCTTGATGTAGACGATCAACGGCGTGGCGATATAGATCGCCTTGTTTTCCAGGTTCGTTTCAAGCGTTTTATGGAGGATGGACGAGCTACCGTCAGCGAGGATTGGCTTTACGTTGCGCATCGAATAAAGCGCCGCCGGTACTACTTCGAGTGTCATTGCTATGGCTTCTCAACAAATTGGCCGCCCCATTTGGACAGGACGGTATCCAGCAGCGCGACATGCTGCTGCCCAAGCGTGTAGGACGTTCGGGACGGAAGAGGATATCCAGGAAAATAGCAGAAAATACATAACAGCAAATAGCTCGTGTATGCCCGAGATGGCGCCGGAGGCGCAGCCGGACTCGCCGCACGCGCCCTGCCGCTGACGTTACGGTATCAAACTTCGCTGAAGTAGCCGCTGACCGGTGCACTGCTCAGATGCTCGACGATGACGCTCCACTGACCGCTCGAGATCATCTGGTCGACGTGGGTGCCGTGCATTTCACGCGAATCCCAGGCTTCCACTAGCGTGAACGCGAGTGGATCCTCCAAGTGGTTGAGGATCTTGACCGTTTGGCAACCGTCCACCTTCGGCAGATTGATCTTCACGTCGTTCATGATGTCCTTGAACGATTGCAGCTTTTCTTCTTTTACATTAAAGCTGATGACGAGATTGACGGACATATTACTTCTCCAGTTGGATTTGACTACAAAATACATCGTCGATTACAGGAACCGTAGATTGACGAGGCGGCCAAACAAAATGCGCAGAATACGAAAAGAATGTTCAGGCTTTCATTTGCTGTTCCGTTCCCGTATCTAACATGGCCAAGCCGACCAGCGAAACCACTAAGTTCTTGATCCATTGCTTGACCTGGACTGCATCAATAGAATCTTTTCCTTTCACATGACGCGCAGCGCTAGTCCAAAACCCTCTTTCGTTAGAGATCATTATGTAAATTCCTTTTTGGTGCAGATTCGATATGGCGCAAAGAATTCGCTATGGAAGCAACTACTATATATATAGTTAAAAAATAAAAATGATTAAAAATGATTAAAAATGCACGATTCCAGTCACTCTTGCGTTTTTCTTGCGCGACGGCCGATGGCATGCGCCGCCTGCGGGAACGGGTCCGTGATTCACTCTCTGGATGACTTATCTACAGGAAGCGGGACAAACCGCGCATCAAGACCTGAAAAAAGAGTAGCCAACATTAAAGTGTATACGGGGGTGACTATATTTCTGATTCCAGCGCAAACATCCCTTCAGCCACGGCCCCTGCAGCCTCGACTTCCGGTTTAACGTGTAAAGAGGAACCGTGGTTTTCCACGGACCTCGATAGACACAAAATCCCCGTAATCACTCGCTGATACGGGGATTTTGCATATTGGGACACCCCCCCTCCTCCATCCGTAGCCTGTCCGGTAACGCGGGAACGCTGCCCAGTTATGCAAGAATAGTTTTATTGGCAATCACTACAGGGATGAAGAGCATGCCATTTCCTTTCGAGTGTCTCCTGGTTTTGCTTGATGGCATTGCCATCAGGTCCCAGATCATCGCCGGACTTGAACACCTGGAAAAACATACCTCAGGCTTGCCGCTTCAGGTCGCCAGCGTTTTCGTGCAGTGGGCACACAGGAATTTCAACAAGTGAGCCTGGTTACAACCAAAGACGCCTCTTTCGCCTATCAGGCGGTGTACCGCTATCTGGTCGAGCTGATCGAAACCGCCAATTCGGAACGTGAACAGAAATTGCCGTCCTTGCGGCAACTGGCCCGGCGCCTGAATGTGTCGGTGTCGACGACCAAGTACGCCTATTCGCTTCTCGAAGACGAGGGACGGATCTATGCCAAACCCAAGTTCGGTTATTTCACCAAGGCGATGCCGGCCCCCTTATTGAACGAGGGCTCGCCCAATCTGCTGGACAGCGTATTCTCCAACGCGCGCCAGCCGGGGATGCTGGCCCTGAGCAGCGACGCGCCGGCGATGTTGTTGTCGCTGGAAAACCCGTTGTTGATGATGGAGCGCGAACTGGCCCGGCAATACCCGCGCTCCCATGCGCCACTCTATCAGCCGTTCGGCGAGCCCGAGTTACGCGGCGCCCTGGCCGACCGCTACACCCGTTCCACTCACAGCTACTGGCAGGCCGAGCACGTGTTTATCGGCTCGGACCTGCGCAGTGTGCTGGAGTTGTCCCTCAGCGCCTTGAATCTGGGTGGCACTGTGGCGCTGGTGGAGTCGCCTTGCTCATGGGCGATCCTGCGTCAGTTGCAGGCAGCAAAGATTCGCGTGATCGAAGTCCCGCTCGGCGAGGATGGACGCTTCGATCTGTCCACGCTCAGTGAGTTGCTCAGGCGTGAGCCCATTCGGCTGGCGGTGCTGTCGTCGACCGTGAATATTCCCCAAGGCAAGCTGATGCCGGCGCAGGATAAACAGCAAATCTGTCGCTGGCTGGCGGAGCGGGATGTCTGGCTGTTCGAAAACGACAGCTATGGCGAGTTCTATTTCTCTCCCAAACCCGCGCGCTATCGCGATTTTGCCGATCCGGAAAAGCTGCTGGTGTTCTCAACCTTCGACAAGATCATCGGCTCGGAAGCGCCCTATGGTTATGTACTGTGTCGCCGACACGGGCCTCAGTTGCATCGGCTATTTCTGGAACGGGCATTTCGTCTGTCGCCGATCCGTCAGAAAGCGATCGCCAAACTCTTCAGCTCCAAGCGCATCGACCAGCATCTAATGGTGCTGCGGGCCATGCTGCTGGACCGGATGAAACGGATGGAGGCCTTGCTGGAGGCGCACGGCGATGGCCAGTTACGGGTTGTCGCCCCGCAAGGCGGAGCGACCTTCTGGCTCGAGGCCAGACACTCGGTGGACATGCGGCGGGTGTTCGAGCGCTTGCTGGCCCAGCGCATCGTTATCGCCCCCGGGGAAATATTCAGCCAGCAGGGGGCCTGGCGGCATCACGTGCGCCTGAGCTACACCCTCGACTGGAGCAAGGATATTCCCCTGGCCCTGAAGAAACTGGCCCAGGCTATCAGCGAAGAACCATAGCTATGCCTAGAGCCCATAGCAATGCCGCGATTCAGGGAAGCGGCCATCGCGCACCTCTTCGGCAAAACGCTCACAAGCGCCGCGAATCACCGCGCCGACATCAGCGTACTGCTTGACGAAGCGCGGCACCTGTTCACCGCCCAGACCCAGCACGTCCTCGGTCACCAGCACCTGGCCGTCACAGGCCGGTGAGGCGCCAATGCCGATGGTGGGCATTTTCGAATCCAGGGTAATTTGCCGGGCCACGCCTTCGGCCACCCCCTCGAGCAGCAGACTGAAGGCACCGGCTTCGAGGTTGGCCCGAGCGTCCTCGGCAATCATCGCACCGGCTTCGGCGGTCAGGCCCTGGGCCTTGAACCCTCCCATGACATTGACGAACTGCGGCATCAGCCCGACGTGGGCCATGACCGGAATACCGCGTGCCACCAGAAACTCGACGGTACCCGCCAGGGCCTTGTTGGCTTCCAGCTTGACGGCATCGCAACCGGTGCGCGCCAGGACCTGCGCGCAATTGCGAAAGGCCTGTTCGTTAGATTCCTGATAGCTGCCGAAAGGCATGTCGGCGATGACGCAAGACAGGCGCGTGCTGTCGACCACGGCCCGGGTGTGTCCGATGATTTCTTCGAGCTGCATACTCAGCGTCGAGGCCCGACCATAGCCGACCATAGCAGTAGAGTCACCGACCAGAATGAAATCGACGATTGGGTCTATCAACCTGGCAATAGAGCTGGAGTACGCCGTAAGGGATACGATTTTCTGTTGGCCCTTCATCGCGACCAGTTGCGGAACCGTCAATCGTTTAGTACGGGTATGAGCGCTCATAAGTGTCTTCCTGTGATGATTGAAAACCCCGGGGATGGGGCGTCTGTCACTACAACCAGTCTTTCTCCCATTCACGCCAGGTTTCATGGTCCTGGCGGATTCTGTCGGCGCTCGGGTGCACAAGGAATACGGCACCCGGCGAGCTGTTGAGGTCGATGGTCGGCGTTTTTGGGCGACCTTCGGTAAAACGAAAGCGCGCGTTGTAAAAGCTCGGCAGAGCCTCCAGGCGCTTGCGTACATCGAGTTGGGCGAAGACGCCGCTATGGCGGGCGATCAGGTTTAGTCCGCGGGCGTGCTGCTGCAAGCGATAGCGCTTGGGAAACGATGCCAGTCGGGCCGGCTCCAGATAGCTGGTGCAGGTCAGCGCGACCTGGTCGTTGCCAGTCGCCGCTTGCAGCGCCGGTGGGTTGGCCAGCCCGGAAAGACGGGCACCGGTTTCCAGCAGGCGCGGGCCGCGAGTCGTGAGGATCACTTCGGTATGGGCCGGACCGTGGGTGATGGCCAAGGCATCGAGCACGCCTTCGACGTAATCGATCAGCCCATCAAGCTCCGGCGCATCGGCGGGCAACAGGTCTTCACGGTCATAGATCTTGCGACCGTCGGCGCTCAACGTCTTGGTGCATTTCCAGACATCAGTGATCCAGTGCTCGCCCTGATGACTGACACTGTTGATAACGTACTCGTCGCCCTCCAGGTATTCCTGCAACAACAGCGCCCGGTTGCTGCGCATCATCAGGTTAGTAGCGCCGAGAATGCAGTCGATGGCCGCATGCAGTTGAGCGGCATCGTGACAGATGAACACATTATCGGAGCCCGCACTGTCCAGTGGCTTGACCACCACCGTCGATTCGCCACGAGCCTGGAACCAGGCCAGAGCCTCTGCGCTGGAGGCGGTACGCAGTTGCGCAGCCACCGGCAATCCGGCAGCAGCGACCTGTTCGGCCATCAGTGATTTGTCACGACGGGCGGCAGAGTATTCGGGATCATTACCGGGCAGGCCGAGACGGGCGGCCAGCAAATCCGCCAATTCGACACCAAATTCGCTGCCGGTCAACACCGCCGCTGGCGCCTGGGCCGCGAGCTTTTCCAGCAACGGTTCAAGGCCTTCCTCATGTACGCCGTAGTGCACGCGGAACAGTGTCTGCGGGCAACTCGCGGCAAAGGCCGGTGGCATGTCGTTGCGTGAACGCACATGCAGCAGTGGGCGATGCTCCGCCAAAGCCTGGGCCAGCAGAGCGCCGGTGGAATAGGCGTCGACCAGAATCAGCGGCGCCAAAGTGGAGTCAGTGCAAGGGTTGGTCATAACGGTTCACCGTGTAATGCAACATCTGGAACAATTCGGACGAGGTAATACCCGGTCCGATCGAAGAAAGACCGCAGCTCTGGGGCAACGGCAGGCCACCGACATTGCCCCAACGCAAGGCACCGTGGTCGTCAATGCGGGTCGTGGCGCGGCCAGGGTTGTCGGGGTGCAGGCAGTAGGGAATGTCGAGCCGCCCACGGGCGAAAGCCTGGAGTAACGCGACGCCAATATCGGTGTGCAGGTCCAGCGTGCTTTCCACCAGTTGCCGTGCCTCGAACAACACTTCCTGGCGATAGCCTTCACTGACCGGGTCGATCTCCAATGCGTCGCCCGCGGCGGCTTCGGCCGCCATTGCCAGGGCTTCGAGGTTGTCCTCGACCGATGGAATCTGCCGGGATTCGGCAACGGTCTTGACGATCAATCGCTCGCAGCCGGCAGCCTGGGTCAGGCGCGCACTGTCATAGATCAGGCGGCGAGCACCATGACCGGTGGAGGGAAAGACCCCCATGTAGGAATACACCACGACATGCCAATGGACGCCGTCCAGATAGTCGGCAGCCAGTTCGCGCAGGGCCTGCAAAGCTCCGAAATCCTGGGCCATGGACGTGCCTTGGGCGTAGCTTAACGAGACGCTGCGAATGCCCTGCTGGCGAAAGAACAAAGCCTCGAGCAAGGTCATCGCGATCAGCATTGACGGCGGGCACAGCTGACCCAGCAAACAACCGCCGAAGCTCTCGATATGACCATGGGCAGTGGCATCGGCCAGCAACTGACAACTTTGCGCCCAAGCCTCGACTGCCCGCGCCAGTGGCAAACGGCTGTAAGGCATGCAGTAGGACACCGGGCCGCCTTCGGTGGCGTCGAGTCCGAGGGCCGCCAACCGCTTGAAAACATGCTGCGGTTGGGCGGTGCCATGGCGGACCTGGATCGGGAACGACGGGCCGTAGAGCCCATCGAGCATGCCACGCACCGCTTCCAGCGGATGGCTGATGATCGGGAAACCGTTCAGTGGGCTGTCGCTGTTCAGGCACTGCAGCGCGCTCTGGTAATCACCGACCCGGGTGTAGCTGTCCAGGGTGATGGTTCCGATGGTGGCGCAAGGCAACCCGGCCACTGCAGCCAACCCGGCGCGCATCGGCGCCAGTCCGCCGAAGCCCATGCGTGGTTGCACCACCAGTTCGCGCCGTTCCCGGGCCTGCTCGATGAAGCGCTGGAAATGACCTCCTGTCATGTCCATCACTTAGCGCCCCGACACCAGTTCAACCACGTTTTCACCCGTGGCCGGGTCGAAACGGGTTATCCGGCCCTTATGCGGATCACCGGCGCGAACCCGGGCAATCAGGCTGCTGTCGCTATCGAAATCGATCTGTTGATGGGCGTACAGACTACGTAGCGCCGGCAACGGCAAGCCGCTGACCTGGTTCAGCCACAGGCTCAGAGCGCTGTTCTGGCGACTACCGGCCAGAACGCCGTGAAGGTCCTCCAGATCTGCCAGACGCTCAGGGTGACAGGTCGTGATGAAGCTCGACAGCTCGCGGCCACGCTCGACGAAGGGCGCGAACTGCAGACAAGTCAGTTGTATCTCGTCGAGCCCGAACGCCTCGTTGGCGAAACGATTCGCCAGCGCTCGACGAGCGTCCTTGCCTTCGGCACCGGCGTAGGCCGACAGTGCCAGGTCGATCAGGCGCTGGGGCATTTCCTTTTTGCGCATCAAGCCCTGGGCCAACTCTAGGTATTCGCTGATACCGTCATGGTAGTGACGACCCTGTACGTACTGCGCCTTGAGCCCGCGAAAGTGCGCCATCAGCATGGGGTTGGCGCAGTCTGATTCGGTGAAACTGAACGCCAGTTCTTCGAAGCGGAAATCGAGAAACTCGGTAATCAACTCCCAGTGGTCTTCCACCCGGTAGCTCACCAGGTCGTAGATGCTGATGAAGTCCGGGTCGGCGCTTTCGCTGCCGCTGGCCACCCTACGTTCAGCCCGCTGTTCGTCGAAGCCCTCACCGAACAGTTCGACGAAATACACCTGGGCCACCCCATCAAGGGCCTGGAGCAGGCCGCGAAATCCCTGGCGCCGACACTCGTCGACGTTCAGCCCCAAACGTTGGGCCAGGCGCATGATCCAAGTGAAGTAATGCTTCTGTTCCTTGCGCGAATCACCCGTGACCACCGCGTCGACACCGCCTTGCCACCAGGCCGCACGCCCGTAGAAGTCGGCGACCGCCAGGTTGCAACTGTTACAGAACGTCGGGCGGCCGTCGCCAGCGGTACGATGGCCGTTCATCAGCACATCGAAGCGGTTCATCGCGCGCACCTGCCCAGGGAATGGCAAGTGACGTTCGAACGGGCGAATCTGCTGGTGATCGACCACCAGCATCTCGACCCGAGGATCGTCATACAGGTGCAGGGCCCGATAGACCCGGTCGATGTTCGCCATGACCGCATCCGGGACCCCGGCGTGACGCATATTGGCAATGCGCAAGAAGAAGGTGCGGCCATGCAGTACGTTCAGGTGCAGTTGCACGGCGCGGATCAGCGATACGGTGTAGGAACTGTCCTTGCCGCCGCCATAGGCCACCATCAGCTTGTAGTCCGCGAGCCCGTCAACACCGCCAGCGGCATCGACCAACCGTTCCCCCAGGGTGGCGACGGCACGTCGGTCCACCGCACTGAGGTAGCGATTCAACTCGCCGAGCAAGGGGGCGTCGGCCATTTCAGAGGTAATGGCAATGTTCATATCGGTTCGGCCTGGAAGTGAAAGTTCTTGATCGCGTGCTGGATGTCGCTCTCGATATCCATTTCGCTCGCGTCGGTGAAAATGAAGCGACCGCTGTGCAGGGCGTCGTAGCTGCCGCCGGCTTCAAGGATCTGTCCGGGCCGGGGCAGCAGTTCTCGCCAGAGCGAGTTCAGGTGCGGGCGCAGCGTTTGCGCCTCGATTACCCGGCATGGCAGTTGTGCCGGTTTGGGGACGACCAGCCAGCCACCGCTGGGATCCGCCTGGATCGTCGGCAAGGGCACGCGCTCACCGGCCAGGCCTTTGAGCCAATGCTCATAGAGGTTCACACCGAAGACTTTGTTGATCAGATGTGGCACTTCGGCGCCGCCCACCCGGGCTCCCACTTCAAGGAACACTAGCGAGCCATCCGCCTCGACGAATATCTCCAGGTGAAAGGCGCTGTTGCGCAGGTCCAATGCCCGCAGGCAGGACTCGCTGAAGACTTCGATCCGGGTGCGCAACTCCGAAGACTGGAGGATCACTGAACCCAGCGGTTTGGCGTTGGCGAAATCCAGGCAGCTGTTGATATAGCGCGACACCACCTGGAAAGGCACCCCGGCGCTGTCATCGGTGAAACCGTCGATGTGATAAGTCTGGCCCTGGATGAAGGCCTCGACTTCATAGCGCCCCAGGTCCACTTCGCTGAGTATCACGCGCAGGGCCTGGGCGTCCTCGACCTTGGCGACGCCGATGCTGGCGGCGCCATCCACCGGTTTGACGATCACTGGATAGCCGACAACATCGGCGAACTCCAGCGCCTGTTTCACGTCATTGCAGCGAATGAACGGTGGCACCGCCAGGCCGTGTTCCTGGAGGACTTCTTTCATTCGTGCCTTGTCGCGGTAAACCGCCACCTGCTCCAGGCCGTGACCAGGAATGTTCAGGGTCTGTCGTACCCACGCCGCGATCTCCAGAGTGAACTCCGACAGCGCGATCAATTGGTCCACGGGACCGACGCGATCGATGATTTCCTGAACGCCTGCCAACAACTGAGGGTACTGATTGACGTCATCGACCTGTACCAGATGGGCGATGTGCTCCCGGGGGGCCAGTACGCCCTCGGCGCCAAGGCCGTCGACCACATAGCTGATCCGATGTCGCTGATGATCGAAGAACTCTTCGTAGCGGGTCAGTTCATTGTCCCAGCGACTTGGGTCCTGGAAACGCGGCCAGCGATTGACGATAACGATATGCATCGATTCGATCCTGTGAAAAAAAGAGGGCTGGACTCAGGTCCAGCACGGTGCCGTGCCGGTACCCAGGACGAGCGCAGGTTTCGAGCGCTCAAGGGTGTTCAGGTAGTTTTCGAAGTTCTCGATGGCGTCGGGGCCGATGAACACCTCGTTGAAACCGGCGGCCAGCAGCTCCTGGCGAACCGCCCGCGTGTGGTCTTCCGAGGTGGTCAACTTGCCACCGATGACACAATGCAGATCCGGGTGCTGTTGACGCACCTGACGAATCAGCTCCAGCCCCTGGAAATGTCCATGGCCGTTGACGCTGCTGACCACCAACAATTGCGTGCGCCGCAGCTCAAGGGTGGCGAGAACCACCTCCACCGGAGTGCAACTGCCGAGGTTCTTGACGTTGAAACCGTGCTCCGCCAACCACAGCTGCAGATAAACCAGATTCCACATGTGCGAATCCGATTCGACGGTTGCAATCAGGCAGTCTTGCGATCCTTTCATTGCGTTGCCTCCATGGCTGAGGGGGGAAAGTCCAGAGCGGTGCGAAAGCGCCGGGTGGTCAGGTTGAACAGCAAGGCGCCGGGGATGGCGAGCAGCAGCGCGAGGGCCAGGATCAATGTCTGGACTCCGTACTCATGGCCGATACTGGCGGTCAGCAGGCCGCCCAATGGGTAGGACAGCAGGTTGACCAGGTAGAACGGGCCCATCACCTTGCCCAAGTGGTCGGCGGCAATCGCCTTGATACGCTGAGTCCGATTGAACACGTTGAACAAGGCACAGCCGGCCATCGCCAGGAGAAAACTGATGGCATAGAGCGCTACACCGCTGGCCGCGCCCATACAGATCAGGCCCAGGCAGAGCAAGGCAAACCCCCATGTACCGAGGCGGTAGATCGACATCCGCGCCAACAGCCGCGGCACCAGAATGAAATTGAGCAAGCCCAGTGCACCGGCCCCGGCGTTCATCAGGCCGAACACCCCGTCGGCGGCACCGAACACGCCACTGATGACAAAGGCATTGGCACTCAGAACGCAGGCAAAGGCCAGGTTGATGGTGAAATTGAGCAGCGCCAGGGATAAGACCGGCGGATTGTTCAATAACAGACTCCAGCCCAGGACCAGGTCCTTGCGGATGCTCTTCGGCGGGCTGGCCGACTGGGTATTGGGCAGGCCTTTCCAACACACACCCGCCGCGGCGAATGCCAGCGCCGCCAGCCCCAGAAGCAGGCGCTTGTCGGCGTACATCGCCAGCAGTGCCGCCAGCGCCGGGCCCAGCGCCATGGCCAGCAGCTCCATGTTCTGCACCAGGGACTGGCAGTGGGCCAGGCGTTCGGGGCCAGCGATCAGCGGTACGCTCTTTTCCACCGCCATACGCACCGGCGCCATCAGCAGCGAGAGCACGATGCCGTTGCCGATCAAGGCCCAGACCGTAAGCATTGGCGCATACCAGCAGACCCCGGCAGTCAACCCCAGGCTCACCGCTCGCGCGGTATTGGCGTGGCGAAACAGCAGACGCCCGCCGAAGCGGTCCGCCAGCAGTCCGGCAAACGGATAGGCCAGCAGTGCCGGTAGCCACTCCAGAGCGAACGCCACTCCGGAGTAACGGACATTGCCGGTGAGCTGGAAGATCATCAACGGTACTGCGAACAGCACCGTTTGTTCCGCCAACAGCGCGAACAGCAGGCCGGCACCGAAACGCCGCAACCGGGCTGTGTCATGCATGCTGGCTTTCCAGTTCGGCCTCGAGCTTGCGCAGGCGTGGCAACACATGGCGACAGAAACCGCGCATTTCGTCACGAGTCGGCCAGCCGGAAAAGATGAACTCGCTGACCCCTACTTTCTTGTATTCCAGCAGATATTCGGCCACTTCCTGATAGCTGCCGACCACGCACAGCGCCGGGCCGCCACGGTAGGCCACGGCACCGGACCAGAGCATTGGCGACAGCCAGTCATGTTCAGCCTTGTCGGCCAGACGGAACGAAGTCTTGACGGCTTCGGAGTCGCAACGCCCGACGAACTGACGAACCCATTCGCGATGCTGCTCATCCGGGTTTTCCATCATGCTTTCAACGGCCGACAGGGCTTGCGCACGGGTTTCCCGAGCCAGCACATGCATGCGAATCCCCACCGAACAACCCGCCTCGAGCACTGCCCGGCTGGCCTCGGCGATACCCTGCGGCGTGTCGCCGTAGCGTAACCAGCAATCGCTGTGTTTCACGGCGATCTGCTGGGCGATTTCCGAAGCGCCACTCAAATAGATGTGTGGACGTTCGTTGTCCTTGAAAGGCAGTCCCAATTGCGCTTGCTCGATACGGTAATGAGCGCCGTGATGGGTCAGGGGCGTTTCGCCTTTCCAGAAACGATGCAAAATCTCGAGGAATTCGCTGGTGCGTTCATAACGTCCATCGTGGGCCACGAAGTCGCCATAAAAGGCTTGTTCATCGGGGGAAATACCGGCGACCAGGTTCAATGCAATACGCTTGTCGGACATCCACGACACGGTATTGACGATCTGCGTGAACAACGTCGGCGGCAGCAGGCCGGGGCGATACGCCAGGATGAATTTGACTCGGCTGGTCTCTCGGACCAGGGCGCCGATCATTGGCAGCGGGTCAGGCATGTGGTAGCTGATACCCATCAGCAGCGAGTCGATCCCCAACTCATCGGCTTCCTGAGCGAAGTCGACAATACCGGCAAAGTCCAGGGCACCAGTGTTGTATTTCTCGGAAGCCTTTTGTTGACCGCTGTCGAGCGGTGAGCACCAGTGGATACGCAACGCGGGCATGGTTTTTCTCCAGAGCAGCGCCTGCCGCCGCCTGAAAGCGGGGCAGCGCAAAAGTGACGGTGGGTCAGAACAGGAAGCTGGTACCGACGGTGCGGTCGAACAGCGCAACATCGCGGATGCGACGTTTGCCGCAGATAAACTTCAGCAGTCGCTCGATCCCCAGCCCGCCGCCGGCGCTCGGATGAAGCAGGCCGCGCTTGGCGACTTGGAGGTAATTGGCGAAGGGCGCAAGGTCCATCGACAACTCTTCCATGCGGTAGATGATCTGTTCGTACTCGAACTCTCGTTCGGCACCCGACAGGGCTTCGCCATAGCTGTCGGGATAGATCAGGTCGTAGTTGTTGTACTGGCCGCGCTTGCCGGGTGTTTCGCGATCATAGAATTCCCGGCGGTAGTTGGTGACGAAGAACGGCGTGTGGGCCTTGGCCGACATGATCTTCTCGAAGTCGTCGCCATACTCGGCGCGCAACTCGTCCGAGCTGTATATCGGAAAGTGCGTCTCGTAGTGCGGCAGCTGGCGATTGAGGTGGGCCAGCTGGGCCGAGCAGTGTTGCCTGACCTCGGCGAAGGTGTGCTTGATCAAGCCTTCGATCAGCGCCATGACCTGGTGCATGTTGCCGCCACGTATTTCGAAGTCGAACTGGGAGAATTCCAGCAAGTGGTTCTCCGAATCCTTGATCTCGGCTTTTTCCAGACGAATGTTCGGCGCCACGATAAATATCTTGTCATGACCTCTGGCGGTCAATGCCAGCTGTTTATGGAAGATCATGCTGGCGGTCAGTTTCAGGCGCCGCGTTTCGTACTGGAGTTCAGCGGGGTAGACCGCATGGTTCAAGGGGTCAGTGATGGGCGACATGAGAATGGGCATCAGCTGCTTGAAGTCGCGCTCCAGCAAATATTGTTGCAATGCCTGCAACACGCGACCGCGGATAATCGCGATCGCTTCAACGTCCGGGTGATTAAAATCGTCGAAATTACGCTGAATTTCTTCCATGTTGCGCTCAATATCCAGGGTTAGGAAGTGCCCGATTATTGGTTAAACACGCAAAAACTCAATGTACAGATTTGCCCTAAAAAGCAACCCAGATGCATTGTCTGGTTGTCCCGCCCGGTAATTGGATGGACCATTACCGGCTATGTACCTGATGGCTTCATTCGAACGACACTGCCTGTTCAAGGGCGTGGTTTCGAATGCTGTTTCAGTCGCGAGTTTTCATGAGTTCCTGTTTAGAGTCCCTTTATGACGGCCCACATTGATCCACAACCCGGTCGCTTTTCCCGGTCTGACTACAAGACCCTCGGCCTGGCGGCGCTGGGTGGTGCGCTGGAAATCTACGACTTCATCATCTTTGTGTTCTTCGCCCTGACCCTCAGCCAGTTGTTCTTTCCGCCAGAGATGCCTGAGTGGCTGCGCTTGCTGCAAAGTTTCGGAATTTTCGTCACCGGCTATCTGGCACGTCCGCTGGGCGGCATCCTGATGGCGCATTTCGCAGACCGGGTGGGGCGCAAGCGGGTGTTCAGCCTGAGCATCCTGATGATGGCTTTGCCCTGCCTGTTGATCGGAATCATGCCGACCTACGAACAGATCGGTTACTGGGCGCCCTTGACGCTGCTTCTGTTGCGGGTGCTGCAAGGTGCCGCTGTGGGCGGCGAAGTGCCTAGCGCCTGGGTGTTCGTGGCCGAGCATGCCCCGGTCAGGCGTCGTGGCTATGCCCTGGGTGTGCTGCAGGCCGGATTAACATTTGGCTATCTGCTGGGGGCACTGACCGCAACCCTCCTGGCGCGGCTCTATAGCCCCGCCGAGATACTCGACTTCGCCTGGCGCCTCCCCTTCCTGCTGGGTGGTGTATTCGGGGTGATCGGGGTCTGGCTGCGGCGCTGGCTGAGTGAAACCCCGGTGTTCATGGCCTTGCAGGCGCGACGTGAGTTGGATGCGGAGTTTCCATTACGGACAGTATTGCGCGATCACCGCAAATCCATCCTGCCGGCGATGCTTTTGACCTGTGTGTTGACATCGGCGGTGGTGGTGCTGGTGGTGATCACCCCGACTGTCATGCAGAAAAGCTTCGGCATGAGCGCCAGCCATACGTTCGCGCTGAGCAGCCTGGGCATTGTGTTCCTGAATATCGGCTGTGTACTGGCTGGATTACTGGTGGACCGGATCGGCGCCTGGCGCGCGGTGCTGGTTTATAGCCTGCTGCTGCCGGTGGGGACCGCGGTGCTTTACGCCAGCCTGATCAGTGGCAGCTACTGGATCAGCGTGGCCTATGCGCTGGCCGGCCTGACCTGCGGCGTAGTGGGTGCGGTGCCCTCGGTAATGGTGGGGTTGTTTCCGACCCGGATCCGGGTGTCCGGTATCTCCTTTACCTACAATATTGCCTATGCACTCTGGGCCAGTACCACACCGCTTCTGCTGATCGGACTGATGCCGTGGAGCCCTTGGGTCTGCGTAGGCTATTGCGTGGTCATGGGGGCCGTCGGGGCACTCATGGCGTTGTTCTTCGGCTTTCGCTCCTCGTCGGTGGCTGACGTTTCGGTGGTTCCAGGCGCCTGAGCCTGACCTTTTCGCGCCGCCGGTCGCGGCGCTGGCCCCTGAATACCAAAGGACGGCAATTGGCATGAGCTGCGTCAACGATTTGCATGATCTATCGGCGGTGCAACTGTTGGTGTTGTTCGCCAGCAAGGAACTGTCACCGCTGGAATACTACGACCATTTGCTGGCCCACATCGAGCGCTGGGAACCCCATCTTAATGCCTTGTACGCCTTTGACCCGCAACGGGTCCGGGAACTGGCGGCTGCCGCCAGCGAGCGCTGGAGCCGGGGCCAACCCCGTGGTCTGCTCGATGGTTTACCCGTGACACTCAAGGAGTTGATAGCGACGCAAGGCGACTGCATTCCCCTGGGCTGCGCCGCGACCGAGCTGATCCCGGCCACAGCCGACGCACCACCGGCGGCGCGGATGCGTGAGGCCGGAGCGATAGTCCTGGGCAAGACAACGGTTCCGGACTACGGGATGTTGTCGTCGGGGCTGTCGAGTTTCCACGGCGTGACACGCAATCCCTGGAACCTGGCGAACAATCCCGGAGGCTCCAGTGCCGGCGCGGCGGCGGCGGCAGCGGCCGGCTATGGGCCGCTGCATGTCGGCACCGACATCGGCGGGTCGGTCCGTTTGCCCGCAGCCTGGTGCGCCCTGGTGGGATTCAAGCCGACACTCGGGCGCATCCCCATCGACCCCTATTACACCGGCCGTTGTGCCGGCCCCATGACCCGCAGCATGGATGACTGTGCGCTGATGATGCGCTACCTGTCCCGCCCCGATGCGCGGGATGCCACCAGCCTGCTACCGGAACAAGGCGATTGGGCCCTGGGACAGTTGTCGGTCCAAGGGCTGAAAATCGGTCTGATGCTCGATCCTGGCTGTGGCATTCAACCAGACGAACAGGTGTGCTCGGCGGTTCGGGAAGCGGCTCGCCTATTCGAAAGCAGGGGCGCCCAGGTACGTCAGATCAAGCCACTGATGGACCGCGCTGTGCTCCAGGGCCTGGATCAATTCTGGCAGGCGCGACAGTGGAGTCAGTTGCAGGCCCTGAGCCCCGAACGGTTCGATCAGGTCTTGCCCTACATTCGCGACTGGGCGGCAGCGGCCGAGAACCTGAGCGCCGTGCAGGCGGTTGAGGGGTTCAACCAGACGTTCGAAATCCGGCGCCGGGCAGCCGAGGTCTTTCATAATGTCGACCTGGTGTTGTCGCCGACCAACCAGGTCAGTGCCTTTGCGGCTGAATGGGCCTCGCCCACCAATGACCCGCGCCTGCCGTTCGAGCACATCGTCTTCACTGTGCCGTGGAACATGGGCGAGCAGCCAGCCCTGTCAATCAACTGCGGCTTTACCGACCAAGGCATGCCGATCGGCCTGCAGATGATCGCTCCGCGCTTCGCAGACCAGTGGTTGCTTCGGCTCGGCAAGACCTATGAAAACTGGCGCGGCACGATTCGCCACTGGCCCAGCCCGCCGTCTCGCTGAAGCATTTTATAGCCCTGTGGGATCGCCGCACCGCACGCTCCCACAGGATTTTCGTTGCTCAAATTTCTTAACTGACAGGCATTAGCAGCGTGTGCCTGTTTTTTTGTCTAGAGACTTATCGAAATGGATTTTCGTGTACTTCTGATGGCCGGCATTGCCGTCGGCAGCCCTTTGATTGTAACGGCGGATGAAACGCCGAGCACTCAAGCCCAGGCCCCGGGTTTTGTCGACGGCAGCCATTTGGGGCTGAACTTGCGCCATTACTATGCCAACCAACACACCCGACGTTCTACCTACCTGGGGATCAAGAAAGAAGATGGCCTGGAGCGGACCCGCATCCGTGAAACCTGGGTGCAAACCGCGATGCTCAACTACAGCTCCGGATATACCCAAGGGGCGGTCGGCTTCGGGCTGGACGCTTCATTGTTCAGCGCCATCAACCTGGAGCGCGGACATGGGCGTGTCGCCAATGGTGGCGATCGGGTGCTGGTGGACAGCGATGGCGATGCGCTACCGACCTGGAGCCGTTTGGGTGTCGGTGATCTGCGGCTGCGTTTTTCCAGCACAGAAATCAAGGCCGGTCGCTTGCTCACCGACAACCCGATTCTGCGTTACAAGGACAATCGCGCCCTGCCCTCGAGCTTTCAGGGCGTAGGCCTGTTCAGCAACGAACTCGATTGGCTGTCATTGCAGGCCGGCAGCTTCGAACGGGCGATTCCACGTACCGGTACCGGCAGCGAAAAACTCACCACCACCTTCGGTAACCGGGCGTATTCGGGGTCGCGTATTTCCTACCTCGGAGGAATGGCCAAAACCCCTTACGGTCTGGACGTCAGCCTCTACACCTCACGCTTCGAGGACATGTGGCAGCAGACCTATCTGGGATTGACCCAGTTGATCGGGGATCGGCGCGAGATTGCGCTCAAGACTGCACTGAATTACTACCACACCGAGGATCAGGGCGAGCAGCGCCTGGGCTACATCGACAATGACGCCTTCAGCCTGGCGTTCACCGCATCGCACCGGGCCCACAGCCTGACTCTGGCCTGGCAGCAGGTGTTTGGCGACGAGTATTTCGATTACGTCTGGGAGTCCACGGGCAATTACATGGCCAACTCGTTGTACTCGGACTACAACGGCCCGAACGAGAAGTCCTGGCAACTGCGCTATGACCTGGATCTGGCGTCTTTAGGGGTACCGGGCCTGACGACCAGTCTGTGGCACGCAAAAGGCTGGGACATCGACGGCACCCATTACAGCGGCGACCGTAACGGGCGCAATACCGGTTACAACGTGCGGGGGCTGGACAATGCCAAACACGATGAAAACGGTTTAATGGTGGCGTACGTGGTGCAATCCGGAGCACTGAAAAACGCGGTGATTCGCACCATTGTCTACAACCATCGGGCCACGGGCGGGCAGATCGACGGTAGCTACGACGAGGTCCGCCTGGTGGCGAATCTGCCGATGTGGATTTTTTGAGGCGGGCTTTTTGGGCCGAACAGAATCATCGGCCCCACTTGCGAAACACTGTGGAAGCTTAGCGAGCTCGCCGGTCCCCACAGTGGAGGGATGTTGGTTCAGACTTTTTTGGTTCTTGGCAGAAAGATCGCCAACACCCCAAACAGCGGCAAGAACGAACACAGGAAGTACACATACTCGATGCCGCGAATATCCGCCAAATGCCCGAGCAACGCCGCACCAATCCCACCGAAACCGAACATGAGGCCGAAGAACACTCCGGCAATCATCCCGACATTTCCCGGCACCAGTTCTTGCGCATACACCACGATGGCCGAGAACGCCGAGGCCAGAATGAAACCGATCACCACACTCAACACACTGGTCCAGAACAGGTCCACATGGGGCAGCAGCAGCGTGAACGGCGCCACACCGAGGATCGAGAACCAGATCACTGCCTTGCGCCCGATCCTGTCGCCGATCGGCCCGCCGAAGAAGGTCCCTGCCGCTACCGCACCGAGAAACAGGAACAGATGCAGCTGCGAACTGGCCACCGACAGGTCAAATTTCTCGATCAGGTAGAACGTGAAGTAACTGGTGAGACTGGCCATGTAGAAATACTTGGAGAACACCAGCAACCCCAGTACCACCAACGCACTGATCACCCGGCCTTTTGATAAACCGTGCGTCGCTGCCTGACCTTGTTTGAGTTTGAACAGGTTCAAGTGATTGGCGTACCAGCGGCTGATCCGGTACAGCACGAATAACGCAAACAGTGCGAACACGCCGAACCAGGCCACATTGCCCTGACCATAGGGAATGATGATCGCCGCCGCCAACAACGGCCCGAAGGCCGAGCCCGCATTACCGCCGACCTGAAACGTCGATTGCGCCAGGCCGAAGCGCCCGCCCGAGGCCAGTCGCGCGACGCGTGAAGCTTCCGGGTGAAAAGTCGACGAGCCGATGCCGATCAACCCTGCTGCCAGCAAAATCATCGGAAAGTTGCCGACTACCGACATCATCAAAATGCCGATCAATGTGCAGACAGTGCCGGCCGGCAACAGCCAGGGCTTGGGATGGCGATCCGTGTGGTAACCCACCCACGGCTGCAACAACGAGGCCGTCAACTGAAAAGTCAGGGTAATCAGGCCGACTTGGGTGAAGGTCAGGCCATAGTTGGCCTTGAGCATCGGATAGATCGACGGCAGCACCGCCTGAATCAGGTCGTTGATCAAGTGCGCCAGCGCCACCGCGCCGATGATGCGCATGACCAGCGGACTGCTTTGTGAAGGAGCGGGCGTCGATGTCGCGGCGGACTGAGCGTTGCTGATGGCCATGAGAGTTTCCGTACTGCGGATGGGTGCGCACAGGCAGGTCGGTCAATGTGCCATTTTTCGGTGCAGTCGCGCCATCCCCTTAGCTTGCTAACGACCTCAAAAAAGGTGATAGCGCAAAGCCATGGTCTGAATCTTGCCTTGCTTATCCGCTTCAACGCGGCCCCTTACAAAGGGGACCGAGAATGGGAAGTTTCGCTACAGAGTCGGCCTACAGAGCGGACCAAGGTGAACTTTCGAGGCCTTTTAGAAGGACATCAGTCGCGGTCGCCATGGCCTCGACGCACGCCAATGGTGCGTGGTGTCCAGAGGAGTCATGGGGCATGCAGGCTTTTTTATCACCGGGGATCGGGCTGCTGGGGCGTTTCGGCTTCGCGCGCAAATTTCAGCTGCTGTTTCTGCTGTTTATCCTGCCGCTGGCAGGCAGCTTGTGGATGATCGGCCAGGACTATCGTGACAAGTTGAGCCTGATCGCCGGCGAACGCGCCGGGGTCCGGCAATTGATTGCCCTGGATGCGCTCGACAACTTGCTCGCCGCCCAGCGTGACCGCGCCGCGCGCTGGCGCGCCACCGAAACCAATCGCCAGCCGACACCTGCAACTATCGCGGCGATGGCAGCGTTCGACACGGTTCAGCCGGCCGTGGCCCAAGCGATCACAGACTTGGGCAATGCCCTGAAAACCGAAGGCGCCGAGGGCGAGACCCTCACCCGCTATCAAGCCTTGCAAAGCGCCCTCACTGGCCTGGATTCGAAAAGCCTGAGCAGCGTTGGATGGTGGCCGGACGGCTATGATCGCTTCACCAATGCCTTGAGCGCCCTGCAAGCCTTGCGCGAACAAATCGCCATGGACAATCGCCTGACCCTCGCGCCATGGCTGGAAACTTATCTGCTGACGCAGATCTCCACTCAACACGCACCGGACCTGATCGAACGGGTCGGTCGCCTCGCCGCGGTTGGTCAAGCTTCGGTGGTGTCCGGGCAGTTCACTCTGCAAAGCCGCCTGCAATTGCGCGACTTGCGCAGCCGCATCGGCGATGCTCGGGAACAGCTGGTGAAAACTGGTAGCCTGCTGGAAGCCCGCTTGCCCAGCGCCCTGCAAACCTGGGCCGGGCAGTACCATGACAGCCTCAAGCAGCTGGATGCCGGTTTGAAAGTGCTGGACGACGGCGTCTTCGGTGGCAGCATCAACCTCAAGCCCGAAGACTTCGAACGCAGTCTCGACGCCGTCCTCGGTAACCTTGCCTCGCTGCGCCAGCAATCGTTGGTTTCTCTGGATCAACGACTGGATTATTACCACGGCTCGGCCATCCGCCAGTTCATCCTGGTGGCGACAATTTTTGGCTGCCTGCTGCTGGCCGCGCTGTACCTGTTCATCTGCCTACAGGCCTCGATCCGTCGCAGCGCCAGCGGCATCACACTGCTGGCCGAAGCACTGCGCGACGGCAACCTGAGCCTGCAAGTGCCGGTACATGGCCGCGACGAACTGGCGGCGATCAGCACCTCGCTTAACGTCGCGGTGGTACAACTGCGCAACAGTTTGCTGGGGGTCGATCACGAAACCCTGCAGTTAAGCAACGCGGTGCGCACCCTCAACGATCACTCCAGCGGTGCCCTTGGCGAAGTCGAAGCCCAGCAGTTGCAGATCAGCCAGATCGCCGCCGCGGCCACGCAATTGGCCGCGACCTCCCAAGGGGTCGCCCAGAGTTGCGAACAGGCGTCTGGCAGCGCTCAGCACACCCAGCGCATCGCCGCCGATAGCAGCCGTGACAGCCAGCGTACGACAGCGAGTATTCAGCAACTCAATCAGCGGTTGAATGACACGGCGGCGGCACTGGGTCGGGTCAGCGAGCAAGGGCAGCAGATTCAATTGGTGGTCGATACCATTCGCGGCGTGGCCGAGCAGACCAACCTGCTGGCCCTCAACGCCGCCATCGAGGCCGCACGGGCTGGCGAGCAAGGTCGCGGCTTTGCGGTGGTGGCCGATGAAGTGCGCAGCCTGTCGCAACGCACCCAGTCCTCCACCGCGCAGATCGCCGGCACCGTCGACAGCCTGCGCAGCACCGTGAACGAAGCGGTAAGCCTGATGGAAGCCGCCTGCGGCCAGGCGCAATCGGATGCGCAAGCCGTCACCGGTCTCGGCGAACGCCTGGGGGAAATCGCCAGCGCGGTGCAAAGCGTCACCGACACCCTGGCACAAATCGCCACTGCCGTTGAAGAGCAAGCGAGTACCGCTGATGAAGTCAGCGGCAACATCCAGCAAGTCGATCAGGCGGCGGTACGCTTGCTCGAAGGCGCGCGGGCGGTGAACCTCGCCGCGGACACCTTGAGCCAGGGCAGCAAGGCCTTGAGTGCGAATACCGGGAGATTTCAGCTCGGTTGATGCCCTCCGCTGACCCGATTTTTCGGGTCAGCGGGATAAGCGGTTGAAAGTGTGGAGAAATATTTTAGATTTACGCTTGACGCATCGTCGTTCCAGGTGAATAATGCGCGCCACTTGGCTACATAGCTCAGTTGGTTAGAGCATAGCATTCATAATGCTGGGGTCCGGGGTTCAAGTCCCTGTGTAGCCACCAAGTACTAAAAACGGCTTACCGAAAGGTAGGCCGTTTTTTTATGCCTCGAGAAAAGTGGCGGGCGAACCCTGATTTGCGTAGCACTCCTTCGGCCGATAAAGTCCCTGGACCTTTTATCCCATGGACGGAGTGCCTCGCGTGTTCTCAGCCTTCCACTTGAACCGCTATCGCCTGTCAGCCTTTTCGCTGATCGCCACCGCTTTAACCCTCGCCGCGTGTAACGCCCCGCCCTCTTCGCCTTCGGTCTCGACCTTGCCGGCCGCGCCGGAAATCACCTCCGGTTATCGCACTGACCTGCAGACGCAGCACGCCTCCAGACACATGGCCGCGGCCGCCAACCCGTTGGCGGCCGAAGCCGGGAGGGAGATGCTACGCGAGGGTGGCTCGGCGATTGATGCGGCCATTGCCATGCAAGCGGTGTTGACGCTGGTCGAGCCGCAATCGTCGGGCATCGGCGGTGGCGCGTTGATTGTGCTGTGGGATGGCAAGGCCGTGCGCACCTACGACGGTCGCGAAACCGCACCGGCTGGTGCCACCGAGAAACTGTTCCTGCAAGCCGACGGCAAACCGATGCCTTTCACTCAGGCGCAGATCGGCGGGCGCTCGGTGGGTACGCCGGGTGTGTTGCGGGCGTTGGAGCTGGCCCATCAAAAGCACGGTCGGCTGCCGTGGGCGAGGTTGTTCGAACCCGCCATCAAACTCGCCGAGCAAGGTTTCGCCATCTCGCCACGCCTGCATCAGTTGATCGCGGCCGACGCGTTTATCCAGCGTTCACCGGACATGGCCGCCTACTTTCTGACTGCCGATGGCCATCCGAAAGCCGTCGGTACACAGCTGAAAAACCCGGCACTCGCGGCGGTGTTCAAGCGCATCGCCAAGGAAGGTCCCGATGCGCTATACACAGGCACCATCGCAAAAGAGATCGTCGCCAAGGTTCAGGGCCATACCAACCCCGGCAGCCTGTCGCTGAGCGATCTCCAGGGCTACAAGGCCAAGGAACGCGCGCCGCTGTGCACCGACTATAAACGCTGGCAAGTGTGCGGCATGCCGCCGCCGTCATCGGGCGGAATCGCCGTGGCACAAATCCTAGGCACCTTGCAGGCCCTGGAAACCCGCAACCCACGCTTTGCCCTGGCACCACTCAAACCGGTCAAGACCAGCAAACCAGCGGGCATAGAGCCAGCCCCTGAAGCCGTGCACCTGATCGCCGAAGCCGAACGCCTGGCTTATGCCGATCGTGCGCAATACGTTGCCGACACCGACTTCGTACCCGTGCCGGTCAAAGGGTTGGTCGACCCGACTTATCTGGCGACCCGCGCAACCTTGATTGGCGAGCGCAGCATGGGCCAGGCCAAACCCGGCACCCCGCCGGGCATTCAGGTCGCCTACGCGCCGGACCGCTCGCCGCTACGCATCTCCACCTCGCAGGTGGTGGCAGTCGATGACGAGGGCGATGCCGTGTCCATGACCACCACCGTGGAGGCGGCATTCGGCTCACACTTGATGGTCCAGGGTTTTCTGCTCAACAACCAGATGACCGACTTTTCGTTCATCCCCGAAGAGCAAGGGCAAAAAGTCGCCAACCGCGTCGAACCCGGCAAACGCCCGCGCTCGTCCATGGCACCAACACTGATCTTCGACCGCCAGAGCGGCGAGTTCGTGGCCACCGTCGGCTCGCCCGGCGGCTCGCAGATCATCGAGTACGTGGCCAAATCCACCATCGGCCTGCTCGACTGGAACCTCGACCCGCAAGCCGCCATCAACCTGCCCAACTTCGGCAGCCGCAACGGCCCGACCGAACTGGAACAGGGTCAGTTCAGCCCGGCACTGATTCAGGCGCTGAAGGACAAAGGGCACAGCGTGAGCGAGATCGACATGACCAGCGGGACGCAGGCGATTGTTCGGGTCAAGGATGAGCAGGGGAAAGCCACGTTGGCCGGCGGGGCCGATCCACGGCGTGAGGGGGAAGCATTGGGGGATTGAGTCTTACGCAGGAATGAGGAAAGGCTTACCGGGAGGTAGGCCTTTTTGAGGACTACCCGCGCCGGATAGATAGCATCAAGTCGATAATTGGTTGGCAAACTGCCCGACTGCGTTCACCACTTTCTGCGCACCGTCCTGGATCTCGACGATCACCGTGCCCGCCTCCGCCGCCAGCGCCAGGCCTTGTTCAGCCTGCAGTTTGCCGTCAGTCATGAGCGCCACGGCGTTGCGCGCCATGTCCTGGTTCTGACGCACGACGCCGACAATTTCATCGGTCGCCTGACTGGTGCGCGAGGCTAATTGCCGGACTTCGTCCGCCACCACGGCAAACCCACGTCCCTGTTCACCGGCACGAGCCGCTTCGATGGCCGCGTTGAGCGCCAGCAGGTTGGTCTGCTCGGCGATGCCGCTGATGGTTTTGACGATGGTGCCGATCACCAGCGATTGCTCGTTCAGTGCTTCGATACCTTCGCCAGCGGTTTGCATGTGTTTGGCCAGGTCACGCATCACGTCTACAGCTTGGGTCACCACGGCAGTTCCGCGCTGTGCACTCTGGTCGGTTTGTTGAGAAGTGCTGTAGGCAATGTTGGCCGCCTCGGCGACAGCCTGCTCCTGATTGACCTGATCGGTAATCACCGTGGCGAACTTCACCACTTTGTAGAGTTTGTTGTTGGCATCGACCACCGGGTTGTAGGAAGCCTCCAGCCAGACCAAGCGACCGTGGCTATCGACACGCTTGAAACGATCAGCGACGAACTCGCCAGCGTTCAGACGGCGCCAGAAGTTCTGATACTCAGCGCTGTTGTATTCCTCTGGCTCACAGAAGATGCGGTGATGTTTACCCTGGATCTGCGCCAGGCTGTAACCCATGCCACTGAGGAAACGCTCGTTGGCCATCAGCACGTTGCCATTGAGGTCGAACTCGATCACTGCCGTCGAACGCACCAGCGCGCCAATCAGGTTTTCATGCTCACGGGACGCCTCGATGGTACGGGTCAGGTCGCTGGAGTAAATCGAGAAGTTCTTGATACGGCCGTCCGAGGAGCGCACCGGCTGCATGATCGAACGCAACCAGGCTTCGGCACCGTTGCCGCGTAGCAAACGGACCGCGCCGGCAAAGTGCTCGCCACGGGTCAGCGCGGCCTTGAAACGGTTATGGAATTCATCCGATTTCACATGGACCGGAACAAGGTCTTCGATGTGCCGGCCGATCAGATCATTGCTTTTGTAGAGCATCTCACTGACGAAGTTTTGGTTGACCGATTGAATTCGCCCATCGGAGTCAAGAGTCAGGACCAGCATCTCGCTTTCCAGACTCTCCTTGACTTGCAGAAGGCTGGAGAGTTCTTCGCGAAGAGCCGACAGCTCCTGCTTCAAGCGTTTATTGAACATGGGAAGCACCGATGGACAGAGATAAAAAGCGGCTTACAGCCTAGCCATCGGCTTTGCAGGTATTTTCTGAAGAGTGTTGCAGGGTTGTCCTACAAAAATAGTCGCGGCACAAACAGCCTCATGCCGCGCCAGCCACCGAACAGCGCCCGACTCGCGGCATTCGCGCACCGAAATACACCGCGCTGCTGATGCCCACGGCCCCCATCACCGCGCAGAAGATCACACAAATCCACGGACTCCACGGCATCAGACCGATCAACAGCAGCGGTGTGACACTCGCCCAGGCGGCGTAGGCAATGTTGTAGGTGAAGGAAATCCACCGTGCGCAGCGGCAGTTCGACAGCGGCCTCGCGCTGGGCCTGCATCGCCATGAACACCGGGGTTTCGCTGAGCCAGCGGCGCAGCCAGACACCGATCACGCCAAACACACCGCCCAGCAGAAACGGGTAACGCCAGGCGTAATCGAGGATTTGCGCCGAGGTGAACGCCTGAGCCAGAAAAGTCGCCGTCAAGGCGCCGATCAGGTAACCGAAGGTCAGCCCCGCCTGCAGGAAACCGAGGGCATATGCTCAGGCTGAACACCTTCTTGCGTCCCAACCGGTCAGCGAAATGCGCCATCAGGATCCCGCCCAACGGACGCGCGAGGTAGCCCGTGACGAAGATCCCGAAGCTTTGCAGCAGACGCAGCCACTCGGGCATTTCCGGCGGGAAGAACAGCTGGCTGAGGGTCAGCGCGAAGAATACGAAAATAATGAAGTCGTAGATTTCCAGCGCACCGCCCAAGGCTGCAAGCCCCAGGGTCTTGTAGTCCGAGCGAGTGAAGGGCGCCGGGCGCGCATTGATGTTGGCAGTCATGTAAAAGAACTCTGGCAGGCAAAAAACCAAGGCGCCCACGGTCTACGCAAATGCGCTTGCGGACAACCCGTTAGACCATAGTCCCAAACGCCCCAAACAGCGTCCCCGCAACGGGCCGATTGATTTACTGTTGGCACCGACCGGATGGGCCATTGCGCCCTGAACCCCACAATAAACATAAAAACGAGGTACTCCCGTGGCCGCTGATATCGAAGATAGCCGCTATGCGCGCTTTGCCCTGCATTGTTCAAACTTTGCCGAACGCTGGTTTCCCGACTCCTGGGTATTCGCCGCGCTGGCAGTGATCATCGTCGCTGTGGCGACCATGGCCATGGGCGCCAAACCCACCGACGCCGCCATGGCCTTCGGTGACGGTTTCTGGAGCCTGATTCCGTTCACCATGCAGATGGCATTCGTGGTGATCGGCGGTTACGTGGTCGCCAGTTCGCCACCGGCGGTGAAACTGATCGACCGCCTGGCACGCGTCCCGAAAAACGGCCGTTCCGCCGTGGCCTGGGTGGCGCTGATTTCCATGGTCGCGTCGTTGCTGAACTGGGGGCTGTCACTGGTATTCGGCGGGCTGCTGGTACGTGCCCTCGCCCGCCGTACCGATCTGAAAATGGATTACCGAGCCGCCGGTGCCGCCGCCTATCTTGGTCTGGGCGCGGTCTGGGCCTTGGGTCTGTCGTCGTCCGCGGCACAATTGCAAGCCAACCCCGCCAGTTTGCCGCCATCGATTCTGTCGATCACGGGCGTCATTCCCTTCACTCAAACGATCTTTCTCTGGCAGTCGGGTGTGCTGTTGCTGGCACTGACCGTGGTCTCGCTAATCGTTGCCTACGCCACCGCGCCCGGCCCCGCGACAGCCCGTGACGCCAAAGCCTGCGGTATCGATCCGGGTTTCAGTCTGCCGGCGCCAGCACCGCGTACCCGCCCTGGTGAATGGCTGGAATACAGCCCGCTGCTGACGATTCTGCTGGCATTGCTGGCGGCCGGATGGCTGTTCCATGAGTTTGCGACCAAACCGGCGATCAGCGCGATTTCCGGACTGAACACCTACAACTTCCTGTTCCTGATGCTCGGCGCGCTGCTGCACTGGCGCCCGCGCAGCTTCCTCGATGCGGTGGCCCGTGCGGTGCCGACCACCACCGGTGTGCTGATCCAGTTCCCGCTGTACGGCTCGATCGCTGCCCTGATGACGGTGGTCAAGGGCACCGACGGACAATCATTGGCCCACCACATCTCGACCTTTTTCGTACAAATCGCGTCCCACGACACCTATGCCCTGCTGATGGGCGTGTACTCGGCCATCCTCGGCTTTTTCATCCCTTCCGGTGGCGGCAAATGGATCATTGAAGCGCCATACGTCATGCAAGTGGCCAATGACCTGAACTACCACCTGGGCTGGGCCGTGCAGATCTACAACGCCGCCGAAGCGCTGCCGAACCTGATCAACCCGTTCTACATGCTGCCGCTACTGGGCGTGCTCGGGTTGAAGGCCCGGGATCTGATCGGGTTTTCGTTCGTGCAGTTGCTGGTGCACACGCCACTGGTGCTGTTTCTGCTGTGGGCGCTAGGGACGACGCTTACGTATATGGCGCCGGTGATGCCTTGACGCCGACCTTCAATCCACCACCAATCCAGTGTGGAAGCGGGCTGCTTCCACACTGGCGACTCATTGTTTTCACAAACGTAACCCCTCTGTCACACCTCGCTGCTAGCGTCCCGCCGAAACATATTGAAACAACTTAGCAAGACGGAACTCGCCATGAACGATGAAGAAAACCGCAACGACGCCTCTTCCCCGCAAACAGATACGCCCACCGACACCAGTCGC
Source organism: Pseudomonas sp. URMO17WK12:I6 (assembly GCF_003253625.1). Taxonomy (NCBI): domain Bacteria; kingdom Pseudomonadati; phylum Pseudomonadota; class Gammaproteobacteria; order Pseudomonadales; family Pseudomonadaceae; genus Pseudomonas; species Pseudomonas sp. URMO17WK12:I6. The sequence goes on along the minus strand of NZ_QKYZ01000010.1, from coordinate 167,587 downwards.
CGCCGCTTCCTGGGTGGCGTGGCGGTACTCGGTGTCGGCGCGACCCTCAGCGCTTGTGGCAGTCATGGCGATGACTCGGGTAAACCGCTCGAACGCCTGCTTTCACCTGTCGAATTGGACAAAGCCTTACGCGACCAGGTGAAAACCGTAGTGGTGATCTACGCCGAGAACCGTAGTTTCAATAACCTGTTCGGCGACTTCCCTGGCGTCGAGAAACCGCTCTCGGGCCTCAAGCCCGTCGAATATCAGCAGCGCGATCGCGATGGCAGCCTGTTGCAGACCCTGCCGCCAGTCTGGGGCGGCGTGCTGCAGATCGGCCCGCAAACCCTCGATGGCGTGACTTACCCCAGCGCAACCCAGTTCCAGGAGCACCTGCCTAACGCGCCCTTTGCCCTCAAAGGTCCGAACGCAGAAGACTTGCCGTTCGGCCTGGTGACGCGCGACCTGTGGCATGCGTTCTATCAGAACCAGATGCAGATCAACGGTGGCAAAAATGACGGCTTTGTCGCCTGGGGCGACTCCGGTGGCCTGCCCATGGGGCATTACGCCCAGAGTCGATATTCCCTGCGGTTGTGGGACGTTGCCCAAGAATTTGTGCTCTGCGATAACTTTTTCCAGGGGGCTTTCGGCGGCTCGTTTCTCAACCATCAATACCTGATCAGCGCCACCGCGCCGTTCTATCCGGACGCCGTCAACTCGGTAGCCAAGACACAGATCGCCACGCTGCAAAGCGATGATCCGGCCGACCCACGCCTCAAGCCCCTGGAACAATCCCCAGCCAGCGCCATGACCGGCCCACCCCAATTCGGCCCCAGCGCGCTGACGCCGGACGGCTATGGGGTCAACACGCTCGCTCCGCCGTACTGGCCGACCTGGATTCGCGACCCGGAGCGTCCTGCGTACGCCAAACCAGACCTGCCGAACGTCATGGTCCCCCAGACCCACGAGCACATAGGCGACAAGCTCTCGAAGAAAAACATCGACTGGGCCTGGTATGCCGGAGGTTGGCAGGCGACGCTGGATCAGTACAAGGACTCTGGCGGTATTCCGAAAATCCCGAACTTCCAGTACCACCACCAACCGTTCAACTACTTCAAGCAGCAGGGGCCGGAAAACCCGCTGGAGCGCGGTAAACGTCTACGGGATGCGGGGCTGGGCGATGAATCGAATACCAACAAGTTCTTTGCCGATGCCGAGGCGGGCAAGCTGCCGGCGGTGAGTTTCTATAAACCCCAGGGCAACCTGAACATGCACGCCGGTTACGCCGATGTAGCGTCCGGCGACCGGCACATCGTCCGCGCCCTGAAAGTGCTGCGGGAAAGCCCGCAGTGGAAAAACATGGTGGTCGTGGTCACGGTCGATGAGAACGGCGGTTGGTGGGATCACGTCGCACCGCCCAAGGGCGACCGCTGGGGACCGGGCTCGCGGGTACCGACGCTGGTCGTTTCGCCGTTTGCGCGCAAGGGCATGGTGGATCACACGGTCTATGACACTGGCTCGATTCTGCGGTTGATCACCCGGGTGTTTCAGCTTGAAAAGCTCGATGGCCTCAGGCAGCGGGACGATGCAATGATTGCCCGTGGCCAGAAACCCATGGGCGACTTGAGCAATACACTGCACTTTGCCTGATGAAAAAGGGGCTCTGACTGGCGCTCTTTTCACTTGTGTACTAGACCGTTCGACACAACTAGTTCCAGTATGTACCCGCCCCACCTCCGAGGGCTCACGCTGAAAAGGATCTGAGCATGTTCAAACTCGCAGGATTCACCCTCGCCGCGCTCACCCTGAGCGCCGCCGCTCACGCCGATGTCGATCTGAATCTGGGCAGTACCGAGCGCGTTACCCGGCTGTTCGCCTACCCCAACAACTGTAATGTCATCTGCTTCCGCAACTGGACACTGGAGCAGACCGTCGAGCATTACCTGACCCAAAGCGTACAGCGCGATGGCTACAAGACCGCAAAAGTGCTGGTCAAAACCGAAAACAAGCAGCTCCACGCCCATATCAGCGGTGTGCCCAAAGGCTATGACAAGCCACTGACCGCACTGCTCAATGCTGGGGATTTGGCCTACAACGGTGCCAACAAGCTGAGTGCCGATGGCAAATGGACCTATAACTGGTACCTGTTCCTGCCGCTGGGCATGGCGCTGGAAAACCGCAAAAGCGTCGAACTGCTGCACTTCCCGCCAGATTATTCCCTGACCCAGGCCCAGGACTATCTGGAGTCCAAGACCACCGACCGCTGGGCCGCGCTGCTGAACGCCAACAACATTCCCGCCGACCAGACGCCGGCCTATCAGACCATCATCGACATCGCGCCGATTGCCGCGCCGTCCACCGCCGGCAAGGATCTGGAAGGCGTCTACAACTACTTCACGGACTACCAGACCACCATGGTCAAGGAAGTCAGCCAGAATGCCAAAGGTGCAGCATTGCCAATGGTCGCCTTTGGTTCACCAGTGCGTAACTGGATCAAGCAACAATACGGGCAGACCGTAGAAATATTGGGCCTGGCAACCATCAGCCCGAGCAAGGGGGTGACGGTACCCGTACTGGGTTCCAACCACCCGAGCTACATCTGGTACGCCGCCGACCCCGAAGCCTATAGCGGCGACGATGCGCAGGCCAAGGCCGACGCCGCGGGGCTGAAAGTCATGGGGCAGGATTTGAGTGCCGCGTGCTGGCAGGCCGGAATGGGCAGCAAACCGGGCACTGACCCTACCGCTCAGCTGAAAAGCTGCACTCAGACCTGGCAAGTGACCCAGAAAGAAAAAACCTGCGAACTGTTCTACACCTCGATTCGCAACCTGACGCCTGAGCAAGCGGTGGCCAAATGCTCGACAGCGCCGGTCAAATCCGAGCTGAAACAGCTGCAGACCCCGGCCCTTATGACCTCCGCATCTGCCCCACACTTGTAAAACGAAGGAAGTCTTTCCCGCGTGAGCCATGGCTGACGCGGGAAAGAGCTTTTCTCGACTGTCATATCTGACAGTAGACCGGTTATCTCATTTGCGAGAGGCTTGTGTCGTATCCACGTGCTGCAGAGCTGACAGGATGTCAGCAGACGGAGGTCGTAGCACCCAACTGACAAGGATTGTTATGAGACGCCATGCCGAACAAGGACTACCACCGCCGTCATCAAATGGCATCTATCCGTTTGTAGAGTTGCCCCTTCGCCTTGGATTCCCCTCCAAAGACGACTTTGAAATCATCTACAACGCTGAGGGATCGGCAATGGCGGTCGCGGCACTGCGCGAGTTCCCCCGCATCAGCCGAATCTGCCGGGTTTCCGGACATCTATTGCCCTATCGCTGCCGACACACCCGGCAGTTGGCGCCGGGAATCCATGTCTACGATCCGTGCTTCAGTGGTCTGCTGAGTCACTCCTGCGACCCCAACGTCTTTCTCGATATGAGCGAGCTGTGGTTATGGGCGCTCAAAGACATCAAAAAGGGTGACCGACTGACGATGGATTTCGCCGCGACAGAAGACAAGCTGCTGCGGCAGTTCGCCTGCCGCTGCGGTTGTCCTTGCTGCCGTGGCTGGATCATCGGCTACGACGAGTCACCGAATGCCAATGGAGAACAGTTCTTTCAACACTGGCGTCGGCGAAGTCTCATCTGAATGGCTTTTACAGTGCCTCGACCGGGCGCAAACGGTACTGCGGCGGCAACTGCTCGAAACCGCTGATGGTGGCGTTCAGGCTCTTCCAGCGACCGTCCTTGATGCCATAGATGCAGCCGTGGATCGACAGGCTCTGCCCGCGGTGCCAGGCATTTTGCACAATGCTGGTGTGACCGACGTTGGCCACCTGCTGGATCACATTGAGCTCACAGAGGCGGTCGACCCGCTCTTCTTCGGTGGGCAACTTGGCCAGTTCGTCGCGTTTTTCATAGTAGAGATCACGAATCGAGCGCAACCAGCCGTCGATCAGGCCCAACTGACGATCCTGCATCGAGGCGCGTACACCGCCGCAGCCGTAGTGGCCGGTCACCAGGATGTGTTTGACCTTGAGTACATCCACCGCATACTGAATCACCGACAGGCAGTTGAGGTCGGTGTGCAGCACCACGTTGGCCACGTTGCGGTGCACGAACAGATCACCCGGCAGCATGCCGACGATTTCGTTGGCTGGCACGCGTGCGTCTGAACAGCCGATCCACAGGTATTCCGGGGTTTGCTGACGGGCTAGCTTGGCAAAAAAATCAGGATCTTCGCGGGTGATCGCATCAGCCCAGCGTTCGTTGTTATCAATCAGATCTTGTAAGTCGTTCATGCAATGAAGCCTCGAGAATGATGCACTGCTTTGACAGACAACCGCCCGTCGGGGTCACGCACGAGATGCAGATCCCCCTGATGTCCTGATGTATGTAGCGGCTAGCCGGCGCTCCATGCCCGCGGGAATTCTCGGCAGCCCAGTGGGTCAATTGTAGTAGGGCCTACAGTATGAGGAATTGCCATGACTGATTCACGACGTCCGTTCGATCAGGAGCCACCCGAGCCCATCGACGACGATGAAGACCGCATGGGCTCGGTGCATGAGCTGGATTTCGACGAGGAAGAACCCGGCACCAGAATCGGCGACCTGACACCTGAACACGAGCATGCACAGCAGATGCCCGACGCGCGCGTCCGTAAACCCCGCATGACTGGGGGCTCGACCAATGACAATGACGCCACCGACGATGACTTGACCCCGGAAACCCTGATCCGTGAAGACGGCGCACGGGATGCCCACGAAGCGGGTGAAGACGGCCAGGCGGATTGGGAGTTGCGCATTGTCGACGAGGACGATATCGGTGGGGGCGATGGGCTGGATGAAGAGGAACTGGCACAGCAGGATCCATTGGACGGCAAGCCTTGATCGTTGACGTTCGTGAAGACGCCTTCGCGGGCAAGCCTCGCCCGCGAAGGCTTTAGAAACGATCAATCAACCAAGGTGCAAGCCATCACCACCGCATCTTCCCGCCCGCCAACCGCCGGGTAGTAATCCCGCCGACGCCCGATCTCGTTAAACCCATACCGCTCATACAACCGAAACGCCGCCCGGTTGCTGTCGCGCACTTCCAGGAAGCATTCCCGCGCCTCAGCCTTGTAGGCAATCGACATCAAATGCTCCAGCAGCGTCAAGCCCAGGCCGCGGCCCTGATTTTCCGGTTTGACGGTGATGTTCAGCAGATGCGCCTCATCAAGGATGATCTGCACTACGCCATGACCGACCTGCTGCTGCCCTTCGAACATCAGCCAGATCTGGTACTTGCCCAGGCCATCGAGAAAAATCCCGCGGGTCCAGGGATGGCTGTAGGCTGCGTATTCGATTTTCAGTACAGCGTCCAGGTCCGCCTCGGTCATCGGGCGGAACGATACAGCGTCACTCATTCGATTCTTTCCAACGCGCCATCAGCCGACGCATGGCTTGCCAGACATCAGCCTTACGCTGTGGCTCTTCCATTAATAACTCCAGGCCCGGCAAGGCCCAGACCGACCCCAGGCCTTCGACCTGAAGTTCACGGTTGAAGGATTCGGCGCTGGCCTCACCGGCAAAACGCACCGCCGGCAGGCCGATCAGCCACAGGCAGACGCACGGTGCGTCTTCCAGGCGGGCCGACAGAAAACCTTGTACGAAATCCCGAGCCGCTTCCGGCCCTTGGTCCATTGTGCCGCGAGCCAGCAGCGGCCAGCGCACCGGCTCGCCGACGATCTGCGGGCTGTCCGGCAGGCCAGCGGCGCGCAGCATGTCTTTGAGCAACAGATAAGCGGGGTCGCGGGTCTGGAAAGTTTCGCCTGTGGGTAACTCCACCAGCAACAGGCAGCGACCGGCTCGCAGCAATTGCAGAGCGAAACGCGGCGGCGGCACTGGTGCAGCCTTGGCGACGAGCGGTACCTCTTCGCTCTCTTGCGTCGCTTTGCTTGCTGGTTTTCCAGCCGATGGCGTCGGCCGTGGCACCTCGATTTTCACCCGCTCGGCCGGTTTGGCCGCGGGTTCCACGGGCGTCTGCGCCACCGGAGCAGGTGCAACCGGGGCGACGACCGCTGGCTCGGGCATCTCCAGCAGTTCGGGCCGCGATGGCGCAGCAAAGGGCAATTCGGTGCGCGGCAGCCAGTTGACCACCTGCATGGCGGTCAAATAAGCGCGGCGACGGGACTCGATAAGCAAAGGTCGGCCACTTGTGGATAACTAAAGTGCGGTGATTCTACCGCCCTTCGCTCAAGATCGCCCACGCTTGATCGATAGACTTCACCGATAGAAGAAGCGACAGCCCATCCCCAGAGTGAATCGACACGGCTGCGATGAAGTACAATCGCGGCTTTTAATTGCCAACCAGCCGGCCATTCCGATGATCGAACCCAAGCGCGTCTTGCGCGCCCTCGCTGAACACTGGGCACTTCTGGAGCCACTGTGCGAGCACTTCGACCAAGGCACCCTGAGCCTCAACGAACTGCGTTCACAGTTGGCCGCCCAGCAACTGGACAGCACACCGCAGGACATCACCAGCCTGCTGGACGTGTGGATTCGCCTCGACATTCTGGTTCCCGTGGCGAAAAGCCCGAACCGTTTCGAGCTCAACGCACAGATCCATGACTTCCTCGCTTACCTGCGCCGTGAGCACCGTCTGGGCCTGTGCCTGGAAATCGAAGCCTATCTGCGCCACCTCGAACGCCTGGCCGGTTACATCCAGGACGCCTTCGACATTCGCGACGGCAACGATCTGGCGCGCCAGTTGCGCCTGCTCGACATGCGCGTGCGGGACGTGCTGAAGAAACTCGCCAACGACGAACAGGCCTTGGTGGCCGTTGCCGAACGGGCCAAGACCAGCGACCGGCAGATTCCGCTGCGTCAGCGTTATGCTGAAGTGCTGGCGACCTGGGACGAATACGTCGAACCGATGATTCAGCTGGTGAATGCCGACGGCGCCTTCGAACAAGGCGTGCGCAAGGTTGAGAACGTGTTGTTGCGCATGCTCACCGAACAGCAGCGCCTCGGCCATCTGGTCGACGACGACATGCTGCTGCGCACCCACGCGCGCATCCTCGAAATGCAGACCAGCGCCCAGTTGACCCTGCGTCACGCCCGCGAGCTGCTGCTGCCGCTGCGCGAAGAAGCCCGCCGGCACAACGCCGTGACCCGTGGCGCAGCCCTGGCGTTGTCGGCCATTCGTCGTAAAGGCATCGATGCGGTGCCGCAAGCCGCGATGCCGCTGTTCACCCGCCCGCAAAGCACCTTCCTCGGCAGTGCCAGCCAGGTCGAAGCCTATATCTACGCCCTGGCCCGTTTCGAGCCGAAACCGGCGCGTTTCCCCAAGGCCCACAAGACCCAGAAAGGCGAAGCCCCGCGCGCGCCACGCACGGTTCGGGAAATGCTCGAACGTTGCGAAGACGCCCTGCCGATGCCAGACCTGATGAGCTGGCTGCTGGAGCAGGAGCCGGACGGCGCCACCGACGAATTGCTCTACTGGTTCTCGCGCCTGTCGCGGGAAAAACGCTTCAAGCGCGAGCGTCTGGAACGCCGCGATTACCACACTCACGAGCACCAGGTCAGCCTGCGCTCCTTCGCCCTGCTCTCGGCCCGCGACACCGCCGCCGAGGATTCTGCGAGCACCCCACATGCATCTTGATCTAAACGAACTGTCCCAGCTGGCGCCGATCTTTCGCGAGCTGTTCAAGGGCTACCACGTCAGCCGCCGCGACCCGGAGCTGTACGCCCAACTGTCGAACTTCCAGGACCAGTACCGCACCCTGTTCAAGGCGTTGGGTTTTGAACTGGTGTGCGACACCCGTGGTTTCTACTACTTCGTGCCGGACCTGGCCGCGGCAGCGGTAAACAAGACGGCGCAACGTCTGGCGCTGTTCACCTTCATCCTCGTCGAACACCTGGCCGACCAGGGCCGCGACCCGATCGCCGTACTCGACGGTGGCAGCCTCGGTCGCGATGAATTGCCATCGTTGCTGGAAAAGTACCGCGACCTGTTTATCCAGGCCGAAGTGCAGACCGTCGAAGAACTCGAAGAAAAAATCATGCGCCGCATGACCCAGCTCGGATTCGCCGGCGAAGAAAACGGTGTCTACCGTTTCCTGCCGCCGATGCACCGCTTCCTCGATGTCTGCCTGTCGGTCCAGCAAGACCGCGACCTGGCCGCCAGCCTGCACAGCGTGCTGCCGTTGCCGTTGCCGGCGCCGGTGCTGATCGACGAAGACAGCGACGAAAAACTGCTGCAGACCGACGACCCGCTCGATCTCACCGAGTTTGAAGAAGAGAGCGAAGAAGACGCCCTGGCCCGCGCCATTGCCGAAGAACAGGAGACCGACGCATGAGCAAGGAACGCTACGGCATTCGCCGCTTTGCCCTTTTGAACACCGCCGGTTACAGCCTCGGCCTGTTCCCGCTGGAAGAGCCGCTGTCGGTCTACGGCGCGAACAACCTTGGTAAGTCCGCCTCGATCAACGCCTTGCAGTTCCCGATTCTGGCGCGCATGTCGGACATGAGTTTCGGCAAGTACAGCCTGGAACAATCGCGGCGTTTCTACTTCGCCTCGGACACCAGTTACATCCTCGTCGAAGTCTCCCTGCCCCACGGCCCGCACGTGATTGGCGTGGTCGGTCGCGGCCCGGGTGGTGGTTTCGGTCACCAGTTCTTTGCCTACGCCGGCAAACTCGACCTGGCTCATTATCAGAAAGACGACACCTGCCTGCGGCAGAAAGAGCTGTTCACCAATCTTGAGCGCGAAGGCCTGAAAGCCTACGAACTCAAGCCGGATGAACTGCGTCGTTTGCTGGTGGGCGGCCACACCTCGATTCCGCTCGACCTGACGCTGATCCCGCTGCGCTCCACCAGTGAGCAGAGCCTGAAGACCTTCCGCGCCCTGTTCATCAACCTGCTGCACATGCGTGAAATCACCGCGGCCAAGCTCAAGCAGCTGTTCCTCGATGCCTTCGAACACAGCCTGCGTTCCGGCAGTGTCGATTACATCGCCGCGTGCGAAGAAGCGTTCCGCGATGTCCGCCGCATGGAGCAGGACTACAACTCGCTGGTCGCGGCCGGTCCCTTGGTCGAAGCCTTGGCCAACGGCGTGAAACAGCGGGATATCCTGCGCGGCAAACTGCATCGCCTGTCGCCGCTGCTCGATTCCCTGCTCGGCACCTGGTCGGACTACGCCAGTGCGCGCAAGGAAGAACTGACGATTCAGGCCGAGCACTACCGCAACGAGCAGGACGCCCTGCAAAACGATCAACGCGGTGGTACTCAAGAGCTGATGCGCCTGGAGCGGGAAATCACCGGCATCCAGCGCTGGCTCGGCGAATTGTCGGTGCTCAAGCATCGCTTCGCCCTGGTCGATGACGTCAAAGTCCTCGAACAGCAATTGCTCGCCGCCAAGGACGCACACGATGAACTGGCTGGTGCGCTGGCCCAGTCGCGGCAGTTTTCGGCCGAAGACCTGGAAGAGCGTCTGCGGGATCTGGAAAAACGCCTGAAATCGGTGAAGCAACAACTCGATCACGCTGACAACAACAGCTATGCCCGTCTGCGCGAAGAGTTCTCGCAGCAGGACGTCGAGCGCCTGATGCGACTGTTCAACAGCGCGCTGTTCAGCCTGCCGTTGGGTGAACACGGCATCGCGCTGGATGAAGACGGTGAGTGGGTCAAGTCCATGGAGCTGATCCTCGATGGCTTCAAAGGCGAGCGCTTCGAAGTGCCGGGCCTGTCCATCGACCTGTCGCACATCGAGCCGCCGGCCCTGCAAGCCTTGGCCGACCGTGCGGCACTGCGCGATCAGAAAGAGCGTCTGGACAAAGAACTCAAGCAACTGAAAACCCAGCAAGCCGTAGCAGCCGACCGTGCGGCCAGCAAGACCCAGACCGAAGCGCTGTACCAGCAAGTGCTAGATGCGCAGAAAGCCCTGGAAGACTTCCGCCGCGCGCAAACCCTGAGCGCCGAAGAAGGCGACAAGCTTGAGCAATTGGCGCAGATGGAAGCCGCCCAGGACGAGTTGAAACGCTCCAGCGATGCCTTCACCGAACGCGTCCAGCAACTGTCGGCCAAGCTGCAACTGGTTGGCCGGCAGATCGGTGACATGGAAGCCAAGCAACGCACCCTCGACGACGCCCTGCGCCGCCGTCAGCTGTTGCCGGCCGACCTGCCGTTCGGCACGCCGTTCATGGACCCGGTCGACGACTCCATGGACAACCTGCTGCCATTGCTCAATGACTATCAGGACAGCTGGCAAGGCCTGCTGCGGGCCGACGGGCAGATCGACGCGCTCTACGCGCAGGTTCGCCTCAAGGGCGTGGCCAAGTTCGACAGCGAAGACGACATGGAGCGTCGCCTGCAACTGCTGATCAACGCGTACGCACACCGCACCGATGAAGCCCTGACCCTCGGCAAGGCGCGTCGCGCGGCGGTTACCGACATCGCCCGGACCCTGCGCAACATCCGCAGCGACTACGACAGCCTCGAACATCAACTGGCGCTGTTCAACCGTGAGATCAACAAACGTCAGGTCTCCAACCTGCAGAGTTTCCGTATCGTGCTCGCGCCGAACAAGGAAGCGCTCAAGCACATTGACCAGATCATCCACAGCGCCGGTCAGTACGAAGAAGGCGAAACCCTCTCCGTCTTCGACTTGAGCCAAAGCGCCGAGCAGGACAACAAGAACGAAGAAGCCAAGGAATACCTGGCACGGCTGGTGGCGGCCAACCACAACCAGCTCGGTCTCAAGGATCTGTTCGAGCTGGCGTTCGAGATCACCAAGGTCAATGGCCAACCGGTGATCCACACCGACATCGACGGCGCGGCGTCCAACGGCACCACCATGACCATCAAGGCGCTGACCAACATGTACTTGTTGCTGCACTTGATGGACCGCGACCAGGCTGGTCGCGTGCGCCTGCCGTACTACCTCGACGAGGCAGCGGACATCGACGAGAAGAACCAGGCAGCGCTGTTGGAAACCAGCCTGCAACTGGGCTTCGTGCCGATCCTGGCGAGTGTGAAGCCGCAAGTCTGCGCCAGCGTCGCCATCGACCTGGAAGGCGGCAGCGGCCCGAACGGTATCTACATCGACGAGGCGGACTGGAAGTTCATCCGTCGTCACGATGAAGTGAAAGCAACCGTTAACATCCAGGCGGACGAACCGGAGCTGGATGCGGTCTGACGCCTGAATCGAAGCCAATGAAAAGGCCGCGATCCAATATGGACCGCGGCCTTTTCATTTATGGGTACATTCTTGAAACCTTCAGTCAGTTCCAAGGCCCCTTCGCGGACAAGCCCGCAATGAACGATAACGCTGTCTTACGTGATTGGCGCCGGGTTGAACAAGGTGATGTCGTTATGCAGCTTGTGCTGCTCCGCCCACGTCTGTTTCTTGCCGCTGGCCACGTCCAGGTAGTAGTGGAACAACTCCCAGCCGAGGTCTTCGATCGATGCCCGCCCGGTGGCAATCCGCCCGGCATCGATGTCGATCAGGTCCGGCCAGCGCTGCGCCAGTTCTGTGCGAGTCGACACCTTCACCACTGGCGCCATCGCCAACCCATAAGGCGTACCACGGCCGGTGGTGAACACATGCAGGTTCATCCCCGCCGCCAACTGCAACGTCCCGCAGACAAAATCACTGGCCGGGGTCGCGCAGAAAATCAGCCCTTTGCGCTTGAACCGTTCCCCAGGGCCAAGCACCCCGTTGATCGCACTGCTGCCGGATTTGACGATCGAGCCCAAGGACTTCTCGACAATGTTCGACAACCCGCCCTTCTTGTTCCCCGGCGTGGTGTTGGCGCTGCGATCCGCTTCGCCCTTGGCCAGGTAACGGTCGTACCAGTCCATTTCCCGCACAAGCTCTTGAGCGACTTCTTCGGTTTGCGCCCGGGACGTCAGCAGGTAAATCGCATCGCGCACTTCGGTGACTTCGGAAAACATCACCGTCGCACCAGCCCGCAGCAACAGGTCCGAGGCATAGCCCAGGGCCGGGTTGGCGGTGATCCCGGAGAACGCATCGCTGCCGCCGCACTGCATGCCGAGGATCAGCTCGGACGCCGGCACGGTTTCCCGGCGGCGTTGATCGAGCTTCTTCAAACGGGTTTCGGCCAGCGCCATGATCTGCTCGATCATCTCGGTGAAACCGTGACTGGAATCCTGCAAGCGATACAACCACGGCTCGCTCAAATCCACCGAGCTATCGTTCTCATGCATCACCTGCCCGGCCTGCAATTTCTCGCAGCCCAGGCTGATTACCAGCGCCTCGCCCCCCAGGTTCGGGTTGCGCGCCAGATTGCGCACGGTGCGGATCGGGATGTATGCGTCGGTGGCGGTGATCGCCACGCCACAGCCGTAACTGTGGGTCAGCGCCACCACGTCATCGACGTTCGGGTACTTGGGCAGCAACTCGTCCTTGATGCGTTTTACCGCGTGATCCAGCACGCCGGTGACGCATTGCACGGTGGTGGTGATGCCGAGAATGTTGCGCGTGCCGACGGTGCCGTCGGCGTTGCGATAGCCCTCGAAGGTGAAGCCTTCCAGCGGTGCCTGCGCGGCCGGCACTTCGGTGGATAGCGGCAAGCTGTCCAGCGGTGGCGCGGTGGGCATGCGCAGTTGATCTTCCTTGACCCAACTGCCGCGAGGAATCGGCTGCAACGCGTAGCCGATCGTCTGGCCGTACCGAATCACCTGGCCGCCCTCGGGAATGTCCTCGAGGGTGACCTTGTGGCTCTGCGGCACGAAATCCACGGTGACCAGGCCATCGGGGAATTCGGTGCCGGCCGGCACGCCCTGATCGTTGACCACGATCACCACATTGTCCCGCTCGTGCAGGCGGATGTAGCGCGGCGAGTCGGAATGTTCAATCAACTGCATGACGCCGCTCCTCAGGAATGCGCTTCAGATAACTTGTTGTTCGTTTCAGGACCGCTGACTGGCGGCTCTTTGAGTACCACACGTTTGATCGGGCCAACGATCACCAGGTAGCTGAATACCGCGACCAGCGCGTTGCAACCGACGAACACCAGCGCCCATTTGAAGGAGCCGGTGGAGCTGATGATGTAGCCAATGACAATCGGCGTGGTGATCGATGCGATGTTGCCGAACATGTTGAACAGGCCACCACTCAAACCGGCGATCTGTTTCGGCGAGGTATCGGACACCACCGCCCAGCCCAATGCGCCCACACCTTTGCCGAAGAAGGCCAGGGCCATGAAGCCGACCACCATCCATTCCACGTCCACATAGTTGCAAGCCACGATGCTGCTGGAAACCAGCAGACCGGCGATGATCGGCGCCTTGCGAGCGAAGGTCAGCGAGTGGCCCTTGCGCAATAGATAGTCAGAAATCACCCCGCCGAGCACGCCACCGATAAACCCGCAGATCGCCGGTAACGAGGCAATGAAACCGGCCTTGAGAATGGTCATGCCGCGTTCTTGCACCAGGTACACCGGGAACCAGGTCAGGAAGAAGTAGGTGATGCCGTTGATGCAGTACTGGCCCAGGTACACGCCGAGCATCATGCGGTTGGTCAGCAACTGGCGGATGTAGTCCCACTTCGGACCGTCGACCTTTTTGCCTTTACCTTGGTCCTGGTCCATGTCGACCATGCCGCCGTTGTCAGCGATGTGCTTGAACTCGGCGTCGTTGATCATCGGGTGCTGGCGCGGACTGTGGATAACTTTCAGCCAGATCCCCGAGAAGATGATGCCGATCACGCCCATGACGATGAACACGTGCTGCCAGCCGAAGCTGTAGACGATCCAGCCCATCAGCGGCGCAAACAGTACGGTGGCGAAGTATTGCGCCGAGTTGAAGATCGCCGAGGCGGTGCCGCGTTCTGCGGTCGGGAACCACGCCGCTACGATGCGTGCGTTGCCGGGGAAGGATGGCGCTTCGGCCAGGCCCACCAGAAAGCGCAGCATGAACAGCGCGACGACGGCGGTGGAAAGCCCGAACTCACCGACATAGCCTTGCAGTACGGTGAACAGCGACCAGGTAAAGATGCTCAGGGCATAGACTTTTTTCGAGCCGAACCGGTCCAGCAACCAGCCACCGGGAATTTGCCCGGCCACGTAGGCCCAACCGAATGCGGAGAAGATATAACCGAGAGTGACCGCGTCGATGCCGAGGTCTTTTTGCAGGCTGGAGCCGGCGATCGCGATGGTCGCCCGGTCGGCGTAGTTGATCGTGGTCACCAGAAACAGCATGAGCAAAATCAAATAGCGGACGTGAGTCGGCTTGGTCGATTGCATTGTAGATGTACTCCCACTGATTATTTTTATGCGGGTAATAACGATTTATTTGTAGGCGCCGGCTTTTATGGGAGCCGGCGCCTACAGGTATTGCGGTGTATCAGGAACCGATGTAGGCAGTTTTTACGACCGTGTAGAACTCTTGCGCATAGCGACCTTGCTCACGTGAACCATAGGATGAACCTTTACGCCCACCGAACGGAACGTGGTAATCCACACCGGCGGTCGGCAGGTTGACCATCACCATCCCGGCCTGGGAATGGCGCTTGAAGTGGTTGGCGTACTTCAGCGACGTAGTGGCGATACCCGCCGACAGGCCGAACTCGGTGTCGTTGGCCATTTCCAGTGCAGCGTCGTAATCCGCTACGCGAACGATGTTGGCCACCGGGCCGAAGATCTCTTCGCGGCTGATGCGCATCGCAGCTTCGCTGTCGGCAAACAGCGTCGGGGCGAGGAAGTAACCCTCGGTGTCGCACGTCACCAGACCACCGCCGCTGACCAGACGCGCACCTTCGGACTGGCCGATGTCGATGTACTTCAGGTCCTGTTCCAACTGCGCTTGCGAGACCACAGGGCCGATGTCGGTGCCGGACTTCAACGCATGACCGACCTTGATCGACTTCATGCGCTCAGCCATGGCTTCGACGAATTTGTCGTGAATCCCGGCGGTGACGATGAGACGGCTCGACGCGGTGCAACGCTGGCCGGTGGAGTAGAACGCGCTCTGCACCGACAGTTCGACCGCTTGCTTGAGGTCGGCATCGTCGAGAATGATCTGCGGGTTCTTGCCGCCCATCTCCAGCTGCACCTTGGCCTGGCGCGACACGCAATTGACCGCGATCTGCCGGCCCACGCCGACCGAACCGGTGAAGCTGATGCCATCGACTTTCGGGCTGTTGACCAGCGCCTCGCCGACTACTCGCCCGCTGCCCATCACCAGGTTGAACACGCCGGCCGGGAAACCGGCGCGGGAGATGATTTCCGCCAGCGCCCAGGCACAGCCTGGCACCAGATCGGCAGGTTTCAGCACCACGCAGTTGCCGTAAGCCAAAGCCGGAGCGATTTTCCACGCCGGGATCGCGATCGGAAAGTTCCATGGCGTGATCAGGCCGACCACGCCCAGCGCTTCGCGAGTGACTTCGACATTGACGCCCGGACGCACCGACGGCACGTAGTCACCGGACAGACGCAGGCATTCACCGGCGAAGAACTTGAAGATGTTGCCGGCGCGGGTCACTTCGCCGATGGCTTCGGGCAGGGTCTTGCCTTCTTCCCGGGCCAGCAACGTGCCGAGCTCTTCGCGACGGGCGAGGATCTCGCTGCCGACTTTATCCAGCGCATCGTGCCGAGCCTGAATACCGGAAGTGGACCACGCCGGGAACGCGGCGCGGGCGGCGTCGATGGCGGCGTGAACCTGCGCCAGATCAGCCTTGGCATAGTCGCCGAGGGTATCGCTCAGCTCGGACGGGTTGATGTTGGCGCAGTAATCACTGCCCGTCACCCATTCACCGTTGATGTAGTTATCAAAACGCTTTGCATCTGCCACAACAAATCTCCTCACGCAAAAAGCCGCTGATCGCTCAGCGGCCCTGGTTTTATCGAGTGTTACTGCGCGCCCTGCTTGTCGATCAGCGCGGCGAGCATTTCGTACTCTTCGCCCGTCAGATCGGTCAGCGGTGCACGCACCGGGCCTGCGTCATAGCCGGCAATTTTTGCCCCGGCCTTGACGATGCTCACCGCGTAACCGGCCTTGCGGTTGCGGATATCCAGGTACGGCAGGAAGAAGTCATCAATGATCTTGCCGACGGTGGCGTGATCTTCGCGAGCAATGGCGTGGTAGAAATCCATCGCGGTTTTCGGGATGAAGTTGAACACCGCCGAGGAATAAACCGGTACGCCCAAAGCCTTGTAGGCCGCGGCGTAGACTTCAGCGGTCGGCAAGCCGCCCAAGTAGCTGAAGCGATCGCCGAGACGGCGACGGATCGACACCATCAGCTCGATATCGCCCAGGCCATCCTTGTAGCCGATCAGGTTCGGGCAGCGCTCGGCCAGTCGTTCCAGCAGCGGCGCGGTCAGGCGGCAGACGTTGCGGTTGTAGACCACCACACCGATTTTTACCGATTTGCACACGGCTTCAACGTGCGCGGCAACGCCGTCCTGGCTGGCTTCGGTCAGGTAGTGCGGCAGCAGCAACAGGCCTTTGGCGCCCAGGCGCTCGGCTTCCTGAGCGTACTCGATAGCCTGGCGGGTCGAACCACCGACACCGGCGAGGATTGGCACGCTGCTGGCGCAGGTGTCGACCGCAGTCTTGATGATTTCCGAATATTCGCTGGCCGCCAGAGAGAAGAACTCACCGGTACCGCCTGCGGCGAACAATGCCGAGGCGCCGTATGGGGCCAGCCACTCGAGACGCTTGATGTAGCCCGCGCGATGGAAGTCGCCCTGGGCATTGAAGTCGGTGACCGGGAACGACAGCAAGCCGGAAGAGAGGATGGACTTCAGTTCTTGTGGATTCATTATTCGAACACCCTGGTAGCAACGTTGTGTGAGAAAACCGTTCAGCCTTCGCCGAAGTTGTAGGTCATCGTACAACTTAAAATACAACCGTCAACTGCATTTCATCGCTGGGTGGGTATTTTTGTCAGACAACATTGTTGTTTAAAGGGGTGAAAGGGACGCCTTTCAAGCTCAGGAGAGAGATACGTTGTCGGAAGAGTACCCTCGGGAATTTTTCACTCAACGCCCCAGGATCATTGCCTGCGCGCAGTGTTGAACCTTGAAATGCCTGGTCATAATCGGGTTCGGCAGATCACCGATGCGCCCGGTAAAGTGCGACGACTGCCGCGAAGGATCGCGGCAGATCTTTCAAGGAGAGCGATTCAACATGACTTTTGCTATTGCACACCTTCCGCAGTTCCCGGAGCACTCAGCCGATCGGGCAACCATCCAGCTATCGACCCTAAGTGAAGACTTGATCGTCCGCGTGCCGGACCCGAACGATATTCCGCCGAACTGGGATGTCTACCCGACCCTCGGCACAAATACGGAAGAGCCTGACTGGGAGGGCCTCGCAGAGCCTACCGGCGTCTGGGACGACGCCTGCGACGACATGGTAAAACTGACGGGAATTGAACTGCGAATCCCCAAAACAGAACTGGAAAAGTACCTGAACACAGAAGTGGAATTGCGCTACAAACTCGCGGACGAGTCGAGTCTGGAGCCGTGTTCTGAGCCCCTGATACTGTTTATCGAAGCCTGACCCTCATCGTGCCTGATCGTTTACCGGTCAGGCGCTTTTTTGAGTAGAACGATTTCCTGCCACGCACCGTTCAACCTTGCGCCTGCGCCTCTTCATGCGCCTGGCGCAGCCGCTCGCGGCTATTGGTCAGGTGCAAGCGCATCGCCGCTCGCGCCGCATCGGAATCCTGCCGGGCAATCGCATCGTAAATCTCTTCGTGTTCACGGCTCAGGCGACTCATGTAGTGCTGCTGGTCGTCATGGGCCAGGCGCGCGGAGTTGAGGCGTGTGCGCGGAATGATGCTGGTGCCCAGGTGGGTCATGATGTCGGTGAAGTAGCGGTTGCCGGTGGCCAGGGCGATTTGCAGGTGGAACTGGAAGTCCGACGCCACGGCATCGCCGGCGTGGGCGGCACTTTCGTTGAGGGCGTCCAGCGCCTCACGCATCGCCGCTAACTGCTCCGGGCTGCGACGTTGCGCGGCAAGGCCGGCGGACTCCACTTCCAGGCTGATGCGCAGTTCCAGAATCGCCAATACGTCGCGCAAGGTCACCACGGTCGCCGGGTCGATGCGAAAACCGCTCGGGCTCGGGGTGTCGAGCACGAAGGTGCCGATGCCGTGACGGGTTTCCACTTGCCCTGCGGCCTGCAAACGGGAGATCGCTTCACGCACCACGGTGCGGCTGACGCCATGGGCATTCATGATCGCCGACTCGGTGGGCAATTTGTCGCCACGCTTGAGCTGACCGTCGCGGATCTGCTCGGACAACACCGTCACCAATTCCTGTGCGAGGCTGCGGCGCTTGCGAGGGAGGCGAGGTGCGTCGATCGGGTTTTCCATGGTGAACGTCTGTCTCGAAAAAACGGCTGAAACCGCATCATAGCGCATGCGGGTTGTACGATCACCGTTGACCTGTGGGAGCGTGGCATGCCCGCGATGGCCTTGACGCGGTTTCCTGACGAACCGCGTTATCGTTCATCGCGGGCATGCCACACTCCCACAGGTTCAGGCGGTCACGGCCTGGTCCACCAGGTGACCATTCTCGATGCGCACATGCCGTGGATGGAAACGTTTCAGGCTGCTGCGATGGCCGACGCTGACAATGCTCAGCCCCGGCAATTCATCGATCAACGCCTGATACAACGACGCTTCATCCTCTTCGTCCATCGCCGAGGTGGCTTCGTCCATGTACAGCCATTGCGGCGCATACAGCAGCGCACGGGCGAAGGCCAGACGTTGCTGCTCACCCGGCGAAAGCATGCGCTGCCAGTGATTGGCTTCATCCAGACGTGAAACCAGGTGCGGCAAGCGGCTGGTTTCCAGCACGTGGACGTAGCGCTCGTGCGGGTAGGTGTCGCCCGGCTGTGGATAACTCAACGCCTCACGCAGGCTGCCAATCGGCAGATAGGGTTTTTGCGGCAGGAACAGATAACGCGCCGTCGGCAGGCGAATGCTGCCGTGGCCGGCTGGCCAAAGGTGCCCCATCGCTCGCAGCAAGGTCGACTTGCCGCTGCCGGAACGACCGCTGAGCATGACGCGCTCGCCCTCCTCCACGGTCATGTCGGCATTGGTCAGCAAATGACGACCGTCAGCGAGGTCAAGACCAAGGTTATGCACCCGTAGTGCCGAACCCTGATTCTGCACGTCGATGGCCGGCGCGCGCTCTTCGTTGTCGGTCATGGCCTGACGGAAACTCAGCAGACGATCACAGGTGGCGCGCCACTCGGCAAGGTCCTGGTACGCGCTGATGAACCAGCTGAAGTTCTCCTGCACATTGCCGAACGCGGAGTTGATTTGCATCAGCTCACCAAGTTCGATCTTGCCGGCGAAGTAACGCGGCGCAGCGACCATGAATGGAAAGATGATTGCAATCTGGGCATAACCGGCGGTGAAGAAAGTCAGGCGCTTGGACACTTTCATGATGTCCCAGAAGTTGTGCCAAACCAGGCCGAAGCGACTGCTCAGACGACGGTTCTCGTTGGGTTCGCCGTTGTACAGCGCAATGCTCTCCGCATTTTCGCGGACCCGCACCATGGAGAAACGCAAGTCGGCTTCGAAACGTTGCTGGTTGTTGTTGAGGCTGATCAAGCGACGACCGATCACATGCGTCAGCCAGCTGCCGACGGCGGCGTAAACCAGTGCGCACCAGAACATGTAGCCGGGGATCGTGAAGCCAAACACTTCGATGCTGCCCGACACGCCCCACAAAATGATCGAAAACGACACCAGGCTGACGATGTTCCGTATCAGCCCAAGGCCCAGGCCCAAGGTGTTGGTGGTGAACTTATTGAGGTCTTCGGAAATCCGCTGGTCCGGGTTATCGGTGTAACCGCCCTGCTCCAGCTGATAGTAATTCTTGCTGCCTAGCCAGCGGGCGAAGTGCTTTTCGGTGAGCCAGGCTCGCCAGCGAATGGTCAGCATCTGAGTCAGATAAAGCCGATACACCGCGCCAAGAATCGCCACGGCGGCGATGCCGCAGAAATACAGAATCAGCTGCCAGAAGGCTGCTTCGTCCTTCTTTTGCAGGGCGTTATAGAAGTCTTTGTACCAACTGTTGATCCACACCGAAATCGCCACGCTGAACAATGACAGCGCAATCACAGCGATCAACAGCGTCCAGGCCTTGCCCTTCTCTTCGCTGCGCCAGTAAGGCGTGGTCATCGCCCACACTTTGCGAAAAAACTGCCCGCGCACAGCATCGTTGACCGCGGAATATTCAGCGTTCTGATTCATGGATAAGGCTCGATAAAGAAAAGAACACACACGAACCGATCATAGATGATCGGCTCGTGTGATCGCGAGAGCTGGCGATAACCGTTCAGCGCTCGTTCAGCGACGGACCGGACGCTTCTGCAGTTTGCGCTGCAGCGTGCGGCGGTGCATGCCCAGGGCACGGGCGGTGGCGGAGATGTTGCCTTCGTGCTCGGTCAGGACGCGCTGGATGTGCTCCCACTGGAGACGGTCCACGGACATCGGGTTTTCCGGCACTAGGCTGTCGAGGTCGGCGTGCTCGGAGAGCAACGCGGCCAGCACGTCATCGGCATCCGCCGGTTTGCACAGGTAATTGCAGGCGCCGCGCTTGATTGCCTCGACGGCAGTGGCAATGCTCGAGTAACCGGTGAGGATCACCACGCGCATGTCCGGGTCGAGTTCGAGCAGCTTGGGCAGCAACACCAGGCCTGAATCGCCGTCCATTTTCAGGTCCAGCGCGGCGTAATCAGGGATATCGGCCTGGGCGATGGTCAGGCCCTCTTCGGCGGAACCTGCGGTGCTGACGCGAAAACCACGGCGGGCCATGGCGCGGGCCATCACGCGGGTGAAGGTTGCATCGTCGTCTACCAGCAGCAAATGCGGCAGTTCTTCGCCTTCAACTTGGATCTCGTCACTCATGTTCGTCTCCTCGGGCGACACGGGGCAGGCGCAGCTCGGTGAGCGTGCCGCCTTCCTCATGACTGTAGAGTTTCACTGAGCCGCCGGCGCGTGTCACGCTGGCCTTGCTCAAAAACAGGCCCAGGCCGAAACCTTTGCCCTTGGTGGTAAAAAACGGTTTGCCGATCTGCTCGGCGATAGCCAGCGGTACACCGGCACCATGGTCGCGAATGCTGATGGTCAAGTCTTCGACGGTCCAGTCCAGGGTCACTTGCAAGCCTTCAGGGCAGGCATCGGCGGCGTTGTTCAGCAGGTTCAACAGCGCTTGAGTCAAATCCGGCGGCGGCGCCATGCGCGGCACCGTGCCCTGGCCCAGACGCTGGAAGCGATAACTGGCCTCAGGACGCATCAGGTGCCAGCGGTTGAGCGCTTCGTCGAGCCAGTCGGTGACATCCTGCATCTCCACCGCCATACGACGGTTGGCCTCGGCGGCGCGCACCAGTTGCTGCAAGGTTTCCTTGCACAACTTGACCTGATCCTGCAAAACCTTCAAATCGTCCTGCAACATCGGGTCGGGGTGATCCTGCTGCATCTCTTTGAGCAACACGCTCATGGTCGCCAGCGGCGTGCCCAGTTCATGGGCGGCACCGGCAGCCTGAGTCGCGACGGCCAGCAATTGCTGATCGCGCAGGCCTTCCTCGCGACGGATCGCACGCAGCTCTTCCTGCCGACGCAGCTCTTCAGCCATGCGTGCAGCAAAGAAGGTGATGACGGCGGCGGCCAAGGCAAAACTCAACCACATGCCGTAGATCTGCAGGTTTTCCCGGGCGATGGGGAAGGTTTCCAGCGGGTAGAACCGCGCCAGCAGCAACGTATACAGCGCCAGGGCGATACCCGACAGAATCACCGAATAGCGCCACGGCAGCGTCACGGCGGCGATGGTCAGCGGCACCAGGTAATAAGAGACGAACGGGTTGGTCGAACCACCGGAAAAATACAACAAGGCGCTGTGGATAAACAGGTCGCAGGCCAGTTGCAGGGCGTATTCAAGCTCGGTAACCGGCCACGAAGTGCGCAGGCGCACGGCGGTGAACACACACAACAGCGTCGAACAGCCCAGGGTCATCGCCAGCGGCACCCACGGCAACGGCAGCAGTTGGAGCCAGTAGGCCAGGCCTACGGAGCCGGCCTGGGCGGCGAGCACCAGAATCCGGATGAAAGTCAGCCGCCAGAGGTTCTGGCGAGTGGCGGAAGTCAATTGTACGGGGGCGAGCATGAGCTCTCCTGATGAGCGCTCCAGGCGGATCGCACGGAGTATAACCAAGCCGCGGGCCTGAGAGGCGAAAGTGCGGCAAACGACCACAGTTGCGGCTCATGGATTTATAAGTGAATGCTTCGCCGATGAGCCCCTGTGGCGAGGGAGCTTGCTCACGTCGGCCTGCGAAGCGGACCCCAACCATTCAACCGGGTGAAACTGGCAAACCACGCATACCGACTTTGCGACTGCTTCGCAGCCGAGCGGGAGCAAGCTCCCTCGCCACAAAAGCCCGGCACCGGTTGAGACTGTATAGAAGTTGTAACTGTGCGAAACGGACCATTGAAGCTAGAGTCTGATGGTTTCACGCAGGTTCGGACCCTAACCCCTGCGCATCGTCCAAGGAGCTTTTCATGCACACATTGCGCCGCAGCGCCGCCCTTCTTGCCCTAAGCGTTGGCACCGCCGCCAGCCTCCCGGCCCTGGCCGTCGACGAGTTGCATTACAACCAGATCTCCCTGCGCGCCGAAGTCAGCCAGGAAGTGGCCCGCGACCTGATGATCGTGACCCTCTACACCGAAGAACAAAACACCGACCCGGCCAAACTCGCCGCCGACGTCAGCACTACCATGAACAAGGCGCTGGCCCAGGCCAAACAGGTCAAGGACATCACCCTGCGCCAAGGCAGCCGCAACAGCTACCCGATCTACGACACCAAAGGCCAGAAAATCACCGGCTGGCGCGAACGCGCCGAACTGCGCCTGGAAAGCTCGGACTTCGCCGCCCTGTCCAAACTCACCGGCGAACTGCTCACCGACCTGAAAATGGGCGGCATGGACTTCGCCATCGCCACCCCAACCCGCAAAGCCAGCGAAGACGCCCTGCTCAAAGAAGCCGTGACCGCCTTCAAGTCCCGCGCCCAACTGGCCACCGACGCCCTGGGTGGCAAGAGCTACAAAATCGTCAACCTGAACCTCAACAGCAACGGTTATCCACAACCGTACATGCGCGGGCCGATGATGATGAAAGCCGCCGGCATGGATTCGGCACCGGTGACGCCAGAAGTTGAAGCCGGCACCAGCCAGGTCAGCATGACAGCGGATGGGGCGATTGAAGTGTTGATGCCTTGATGCGATAACCCGGACACGAAAACGGCAGGGCGGTGTACACGCGAGTAAACAGGCCGCCTCAGCTGCTTTTGATTTTGCATTTGCGAAAGCCCAGGAGCTAAGAGAAACTCCCTGCCTTTCCAGACTCGATAAGGACGCGAGCATTGAAGTTTGAAAGGGATCAGTTTTCCGGCAACCATGGAATTGTCTTCAACGTATCGCGCTTCACCCTGTCAGCCGGTGAACGGGGTAGCCTCAGAACACTGCATTTTGGTGAAGCGAAAGCCGCCCACTATGAAGTGAGCAATCTGGTGGTAGAGCTCTATGACAAAATGCTCGCCAAGGATTTGCCTTGCCAAATGATGGTCGGGATCTCCAAACCCCTGACCCGGCAACAGGGGGATTTACTCAATGCTCAACGAACAAGTATCGCCAACCTCACCAGTGGTGTTTTCGGGGCAGCGGCAGGTAAATTCATGCCCGGTGCGGCCATCCCGGTGGGATGGGCAGTCCGCGAGTTCACGCTGAGCAAATTGCCGACTTATCACGCCGGCGATGTCATCGTCAGCCTGGATGCACAGGTCAGCGGTGGCATAGGCCCTCAGCACTCAGGATCGTCCATGATCATCAAGACTCAAGGCGGGTGAGATCATGAACGAATATGGCCTGTACGCCGTGGCTTATGCAGTATTCCTGCTGTTGTTCTTCTATCTGAAATCCTATGGCCTCAGAAAATGGCTGGGCATCACCCTGTTCGCTCTGGGGTTTTCGAGTATTTTTATGCTGCCGCCTTTCATCGCCGGCTTCGATCTGGGCATCGTTTCAACCAATGCTATCGCCCTCGGGGCTGCGCTGTTTTTTAGTCGGGCCCGGTATACGGCGTGAGCCACGCGCTCATTCAAGCAACGTGAAACGGATTAACTTCACCCACAACGCCCGCCTGACACCGCTTTGCGTAGGAGCTGCCGAAGGCTGCGATCTTTTGACGTTGATTTTTAAGATCAAAAGATCACAGCCTTCGGCAGCTCCTACAGTCCGCCATCAACGCAAAGACCGGCAGACTATGCCCGGATAGAGGGGTCCCCCTCAAAAAACGATATTTCCACCCTCCCCGCCAACAACGCTACCCTCAGGAAAATATCGCCGCAAAGCCCTCGGGGACTCCATGGAAAGAACCACCGTCAAACCACTTCTGCTCGCACTCGCCCTAGCCACAACCGCATCACTCGCACAAACCGCCCAAGCCGCCACCACCCTTGTCTACTGCTCCGAAGCCAGCCCTGCCGGATTCGACCCCAGCCAATACACCAGCGGCACCGACTTCGACGCCTCCGCCGAAACCGTCTTCAACCGCCTCACCCAATTCAAACGCGGCGGCACCGAAATCGAACCCGGCCTGGCAACAAAATGGGACGTATCCGAGGACGGCCTCACCTACACCTTCCACCTGCGCGACGGCGTGAAATTCCACACCACCGACTACTTCACCCCCACCCGCGACTTCAACGCCGACGACGTGCTGTTCACCTTCCAGCGCCTGCTCGACCCGGACAACGCCTTCCGAAAGGCCTACCCCGCCGAGTCGCCGTACTTCACCGACATGGGCCTGAACACCACGATCAAAAGCATCGACAAGATCGACGACCACACCGTGCGCTTCAGCCTGAACAACGTCGACGCCGCGTTCGTGCAAAACCTCGCCATGAGCTTCGCCTCGGTGCAATCCGCCGAATACGCCGCCCAACTGTTAAAGGAAGGCAAAGCCGCCGACCTCAACCAGAAACCCGTCGGCACCGGCCCGTTCGTGTTCAAGCGCTACCAAAAGGACTCGCAAATCCGCTACGCCGCCAACAAGGCCTACTGGAAACCCGAGGACGTGAAACTCGACAACCTGATTTTCTCGATCACCCCGGACGCCGCCGTGCGCTTGCAAAAACTCAAGGCCGGCGAGTGCCAGGTCAGCGGCTACCCACGCCCGGCAGACATCGAAGTGATGGAGCAAGACCCGAATCTGAGGGTGCTCAAGCAAGCCGGTTTCAACCTCGGCTTCCTTGCCTACAACGTGACCCACCCACCGCTGGACCAGCTCAAGGTGCGTCAGGCGCTGGACATGGCCATCGACAAGCCGGCGATCATCAAGGCTGTCTACCAGAGTGCCGGGCAACTGGCGCAAAACGCCTTGCCACCGGCGCAATGGTCGTATGACCCGAGCATCAAGGACGCCCCGCACGACCCGACCAAAGCCCGCGCGCTACTGAAAGAAGCGGGAGTTGCTCCCGGCACCACAATTAATCTGTGGGCCATGACCGTGCAGCGCGCCTCCAACCCCAATGCGCGGATGTCGGCACAGATGATCCAGCAGGATTGGGAGAAAGTCGGGATCAAGGCCAACATCGTCAGCTATGAATGGGGCGAATACATCAAGCGCGCCAAGAACGGTGAGCATGACGCAATGATCTACGGCTGGACCGGCGACAACGGTGACCCGGATAACTGGCTCGGCGTGCTCTACAGCTGCGCTGCGGTGAAAGGTAGCAACTACGCCAAATGGTGTGACCCGGTCTACGACAAACTGGTGCAGCAAGCCAAGGTGTCCACGGACAAACAACAGCGGGTCAAACTGTACCAACAGGCCCAGCAAATCCTTAAACAACAAGTACCTATCACACCCATTGCCAACTCGACGGTGTTCCAGCCACTGCGCAAGGAAGTCACCGACTTCAAGATCAGTCCGTTTGGCCTCACACCGTTCTATGGCGTGGGTATAAATAAGTAACACCAGGCTCCAACCGGGTGCGTCAACCGCCCCGGTCGCCCCTTATCGGTGCACGACTTGCACCGTAAAAAACCTGCGCAAACGGTCAAATACATCAGTTTTTACACATATGCGACATTAAGGTACGTTCGTGCCACTCTTTAGGACTTGTGGCCATTCCGGATCTTGCATTGGGTACGGCCCCTGCATAAGTATCCGCAGGTCGACTCACGAGGTCGTCCTCTAATCCAAAAATGACAACAAATCATGAGGCCACCATGCTTAAACACGCGGTCATTCCGTTTTTAGTCGGCGCAAGCCTGTTAGCCAGTGCACCTTTCGCCCAAGCGGCGTCTAACCTGGTGTTCTGCTCCGAAGGAAGCCCGGCCGGTTTCGACCCAGGTCAGTACACCACCGGAACCGACTTCGACGCCTCTGCAGAAACCATGTTCAACCGCCTGACCCAGTTCGAGCGCGGCGGCACCGCTGTGATTCCTGGCCTGGCGACCAAGTGGGACATTTCCAGTGACGGCCTGACTTACACTTTCCACCTGCGTGAAGGCGTCAAGTTCCACACCACTCCGTATTTCAAGCCGACGCGTGAGTTCAACGCCGACGACGTGCTGTTCACCTTCAATCGCATGATTAACAAGGATGACCCGTTCCGTAAGGCGTACCCGACCGAATTCCCGTACTTCACCGACATGGGGATGGATACCAACATCACCAAGATCGATAAAGTCGACGACCACACCGTCAAGTTCACCCTCAAAGACGTAGACGCCGCGTTCATTCAGAACATGGCCATGAGCTTCGCCTCGATCCAGTCCGCCGAGTACGCTGCCCAGCTGCTCAAGGAAGGCAAGGCTGCCGACATCAACCAGAAACCGATCGGCACCGGCCCGTTCGTGTTCAAGAGCTACCAGAAAGACTCCAACATCCGCTACACCGGGAACAAGGACTACTGGAAGCCTGATGACGTGAAGATCGACAACCTGATCTTCGCCATCACCACCGACCCGTCGGTACGCATCCAGAAGCTGAAGAAGAACGAGTGCCAGATCACTCTGTTCCCGCGTCCAGCCGACCTGAAGGCGCTCAAAGAAGATAAAACTTTGAAGATGCCTGAGCAGGCTGGTTTCAACCTGGGCTACATCGCCTATAACGTGATGGACAAGGTCAAGGGCAGCAACGAGCCGAACCCGCTGGCCGACCTGCGAGTTCGTCAGGCGCTGGACATGGCCGTCAACAAGCCGCAGATCATCGACTCGGTTTATCAGGGCGCAGGCCAACTGGCCGTCAACGCCATGCCGCCGACCCAATGGTCCTACGACACCACCATCAAGGATGCCAAGTACGATCCTGAGAAAGCCAAGCAGCTGCTCAAGGAAGCCGGCGTCAAGGAAGGCACCGAAATCGTTCTGTGGGCGATGCCGGTACAGCGTCCGTACAACCCGAACGCCAAGCTGATGGCTGAAATGCTGCAGTCCGACTGGAAGAAGATCGGCCTGAACGTGAAGATCACCAGCTACGAATGGGGCGAGTACATCAAGCGCTCCAAAGGCGGCGAGAACCAGGCGATGATCATCGGCTGGAGCGGCGACAATGGTGATCCGGACAACTGGCTCAACGTGCTGTTCGGCTGCGACTCGCTGAGTGGCAACAACTTCTCCAAATGGTGCGACAAGAAATTCGACGGCCTCGTCAAGGAAGCCAAACGCACCACCGATCAGGCCAAGCGCACCGAACTGTACAAACAGGCGCAACACGTCCTCAAAGATGCTGTTCCAATGACACCTATCGCTCACTCGACGGTGTTCCAACCCATGCGCGCCAACGTGCAGGACTTCAAGATCAGCCCATTTGGCTTGAACTCCTTCTACGGCGTCAGCGTCAGCAAATAAGAAAAGGCAGCGGCGACGTTTTCAGTGTCGCCGCTGCTTTTTTTCTGCCGAGAAGTTAGGAATTTGCCTACATCCAAATCCGCTGTCTGACGCAGCCAGGGGTTAGGACGAGTTGCCTTTTCCTACGAGTCTTTAGGACTCAGCGCATTTACTGCCAGACCCACGGCACCTACCGTCGGGTTCTGACCAGTGACTGTGTGGGCTATCGGTTTGCTGCCCGTATTGGTTTGAGCTCAATGCCGCCACAACGTCCCCGGACGGGATCGCGGCGCATTGAATAACACTACAAAAAGAGGGAGCGTCATGCGCCATTCCTTGGTTTTATCCGCATTGCTGGGCACCGGCCTGCTGGCCGCCACTTCCATCAGCCAGGCCGCCAATAACAGCCTGGTGTTCTGCTCCGAAGGCAGCCCCGCCGGTTTCGACACCGCGCAGTACACCACTGCGACCGATAACGACGCCGCCGAGCCGCTGTACAACCGTTTGGCAGAGTTTGAAAAAGGCGCCACCAATGTCGTGCCAGGCCTGGCAACCCGCTGGGATATTTCCGAGGACGGCCTCAAATACACGTTTCATCTGCGTGAAGGGGTGAAGTTTCACACGACCAAATACTTCACGCCGACTCGCGATTTCAACGCCGACGACGTGCTGTTCACGTTTAATCGCATGCTCGATCCGCAGCACCCGTTCCGTAAGGCTTATCCGACCGAGTTCCCGTATTTCAACGGGATGAGCCTGAACAAGAATATTGCCAAGGTCGAAAAGACCGGGCCGCTGACCGTGGTGATGACGCTCAACAACGTCGACGCCGCGTTCATCCAGAACATCGCCATGAGCTTCGCCGCCATCCTTTCGGCCGAATACGCCGACCAGTTGCTGGCGGCCGGCAAGCCGAGCGAGATCAACCAGAAGCCGATCGGCACCGGGCCGTTCGTGTTCAAGAGCTACCAGAAAGACTCCAACATCCGTTACAGCGGCAACAAACAGTACTGGGACCCGAGCCGGGTCAAGCTCGACAACCTGATTTTTGCCATCAACACCGACGCCTCGGTGCGCGTGCAGAAGCTCAAGGCCAACGAATGCCAGATCACCCTGCACCCGCGCCCCGCCGACGTGACCGCACTGAAGAATGATCCGAAACTGCAACTGATCGAGAAACCCGGCTTCAACCTCGGCTACATCGCCTACAACGTCCGGCACAAGCCTTTCGACCAACTCGAAGTGCGCCAGGCGCTGGACATGGCGGTGAACAAGCAAGGCATTCTCAACGCCGTCTATCAAGGTGCCGGTCAACTGGCGGTCAATGCCATGCCACCGACCCAGTGGTCCTATGACGACACCATAAAGGACGCCTCCTACAACCCGGAAAAAGCCAAGGAACTGCTCAAGGCCGCTGGCGTGAAGGAAGGCACCGAAATCACTCTCTGGGCCATGCCGGTCCAGCGTCCGTACAACCCCAACGCCAAACTGATGGCCGAAATGCTCCAGGCGGACTGGGCGAAGATCGGCCTCAAGGTCAAGATCGTCAGCTATGAATGGGGCGAGTACATCAAGCGCACCAAGAACGGCGAGCACGACATCAGCCTGATCGGCTGGACCGGTGACAACGGTGACCCGGACAACTGGCTCGGCACGCTCTACAGCTGCGATGCCATCGGCGGCAACAACTACTCCATGTGGTGTGATCCGGCCTACGACAAGCTGATCAAGCAGGCCAAGGTCGTCACCGATCGCGACCAGCGCACCGTGCTCTACAAACAGGCGCAGCAGTACCTCAAGCAGCAGGTGCCGATTACGCCGGTCGCCCACTCGACGGTCAACCAGCCGTTGAGCGCCAAAGTCGAAGGGTTCAAGGTCAGCCCCTTCGGTCGCAACGTGTTCTCGGGCGTCAGTATCGACCAATAACCAATTAGCCAGAAACGCTGGGGGGCGGATTCCGCCCTCACGCAAGCGTATTGCCGTAATTCGTCAAATCGGCCTGCAGCAAACGTTTGCGAAGCCTGAATGAGTTCTAAACCAAATAGCCGGATCACCAAAAAAGACCGGCATTAAAAAAAGAAAGAAAGGAGCTTCACACATGAAACTGAGCAGCACCGCGTTATTGGCCTTGGCCATCAGCAGCGTGACCGCCACGGCTTACGCAGAGTCCCAGAGCCAGGCGTTCACCCCGGTTACCGTGAATGAGAAAAGTGCTCAGAGTGAAGCCACTGGCTTCGTCGAAGGGCAGTCGATCACCGGTAGCACGCGTAACTGGTATGCCAACGAGCAACTGAAACGTGGCGGCACGTTCAGCTACAAGAAAGACGGTGTATCAACCCCGACTGATCGTCGTATCAACTGGGTTCAGGGCACCATCCTCAAGTACAACTCCGGCTTCACTCAAGGCACCGTAGGTTTCAGCACCGAAGTGGCGGCCTACAACGCCATCGCTCTGGATCGTGATCGCAAGGATCTGGCGTCCAACAACGGCGGCGCACCGGGAACCCGTCCTGGCGCGGGCAACAACCGTACCCTGACCGAAGAAGGTGGCGACGCCGTCGGCCAGTGGAGCAAACTGGGCCTGGCCAACGTCAAGGCCCGTGTCTCCAACACTACCCTGACCGCTGGCCGCATGAACTTCAGCAGCCCGATGGTCGATGTCATCGGTAACCGTGCGCTGCCTTCGAGCTTCGAAGGTGTGGCCATCCACAGCGAAGAGCTGAACAATCTGGCTTTCGACCTGGCCACCTTCGATCGCAACTCTCCGCGTACCGAAGAAAGCCAGCGTAAATTCCGCACCGAATACGCCAACGGCATCGTTGAAACCGATCACATCTACACCGGCGGTATCACCTACACCCCATTCGCCAGCCTGACCACCAGCCTTTGGGCGACCCAGGCCGAAGACATCTGGAACCAGTACTACTTCGGCGCCAGTCATGTGCTGGGCGACAGCCAGGTCCTGAGCCTGACCACCGGCCTGAACTACTACAAAACCCAGGAAGAAGGTAAAGCCCTCATAGGCAAAATCGACAACGACACCTACTCCCTGTCGTTCGGCCTGACCCACCAGGCCCACAGCCTGACCTTCTCCTACCAGGAAGTGAACGGTAACGAGTACTTCGACTACCTGCACGAAACCAACGGCATCTACCTGGCCAACTCCCTGCTGTCGGACTTCAACGGCCCGAACGAGAAGTCCTTCCAGATTGCCTACGGTCTGAACATGGCCGAATACGGCGTGCCAGGTCTGAAGTTCAACATCTACCAGGCACGTGGCTGGGGCATCGACGGTACTCACTACACCGGCAATGAAGGCGTAGCAGGCAAGGGTTACGACGGTATCCAGGCCCAGGATGGCGAAACCCATTACGAATACGGTATCGGTGCGACCTACGCCCTGCAGAGCGGCCCGCTGAAGGCCACCACTGTTCGCGCAACCTACACCGCGCACCGTGCCAGCGAAAACCAGGCGGATGGCAGCATCAACGAGTTCCGTCTCGTGACCACCATCCCGTTCAACATTTTGTAAAACGCACGCCGGCGGCTGACTCATGACGAGTCGGCCGTTCGGTTTTTTCCTGTTCAACCGATTGCAGAGGGTTCTTGATGAAAATGCTTCCCCTACGAGCGGCCATCGCTGCCGCATTGCTGAGTGTCGCTGTTGGCGTCTCGGCCAAACCCTTGGTGGTCTGTACCGAAGCCAGCCCGGAAGGCTTCGATATGGCCCAGTACACGACTGCAGTCACAGCCGACGCAGTGGCCGAAACCATCTTCAATCGCCTGGCGGACTTCAAGCCCGGCACCACTGAAGTGATTCCGGCGCTGGCCGAATCCTGGGACATCAGTGAAGACGGCCTGACCTACACGTTCCACCTGCGCAAAGGCGTCAAGTTTCACACCACCGATTACTTCAAGCCGACCCGCGACATGAATGCCGACGACGTGGTCTGGAGCTTCCAGCGTCAGCTGGACCCGAATCACCCATGGCACAAACTGTCGAGCGTGGGCTTCCCGTACTTTGAGAGCATGGGCTTCAAGGAACTGCTCAAAAGCGTAGAGAAAGTCGACGACAACACGGTCAAGTTCACCCTGACCCGCCGAGAAGCGCCGTTCCTGGCCGACATCGCCATGGCCTTCTCCTCGATCTATTCCGCCGAGTACGCCGATCAACTGCTCAAGGCCAACAAGACCGGCGACCTGAACAACAAACCGGTCGGTACCGGCCCGTTCATCTTCCAGCGTTACGCCAAGGACGCCCAGGTGCGCTTCAAGGCCAACCCGGACTACTTCCGTGGCAAGCCACCGGCTGATGCTCTGGTCCTGGCGATTGCCACCGACAACAACGTGCGCCTGCAAAAGCTCAAGGCCAACGAGTGCCAGATCGCGCTGTATCCAAAACCGGATGACATCCCGAGCATCAAGAAAGACACCAACCTGAAGGTTGATGAGCTGAACGCGATGACCGTCTCCTATGTCGCCATGAATACCTCCCGCAAGTACATGAGCGACGTGCGGGTGCGCAAAGCCATCGACATCGCGTTCGACAAAGAGGCCTATGTCAACGCGCTGTTCGGCAAGGGCAATGCGACGGTGGCGGTCAACCCGTACCCGGACACCCTGCTGGGCTACAACCATAAACTGACCAACCCGCCTCGCGACCTCGACAAGGCTCGTGCCCTGCTCAAGGAAGCCGGGGTACCGGAGGGCACCGTGTTCACCCTGTTCACCCGTAACGGCGGCGGCCCGACCAACCCTAATCCGATGCTCGGCGCACAAATGATGCAGGCAGATCTGGCCAAGGTCGGCATCAAGGTCGATATTCGTGTCATGGAATGGGGCGAGATGCTCAAGCGCGCGAAGAACGGCGAACACGATATGGTGTCCGCCGGTTGGGCAGGCGATAACGGCGACCCGGATAACTTCCTGACGCCTATGCTCAGTTGTGAGGCCGCCAAGAACGGCGAAAACTACGCTCGCTGGTGCAATGAAAAGTTCCAGGCGCTGATCGACGAAGCACGGGCCAAAGTGAACCCGGCTGAACGCACGGCGCTCTACGAACAGGCCCAGGACGTTTTCAATCAGGACCAGCCATGGATCAGCATGGCGCACACCCGCATGTTCACTGCAATGCGCACCAACGTAGAGGGCTATCACATTAGCCCCCTCACCACTAACAACTTCGCCACCACCCAGGTGAAGTAGATAAGAAACGCCCGGCATCGCTGACCCCAGCGATGCCGGGCATGCCTAACCGGCTGATGAGGTACCACACAAGATGTTTAGTTTTATTGCCCGCCGATTGGGGTTACTGATCCCCACGTTCTTCGGCATCACCTTGTTGACTTTCGCGTTGATCCGCATGATTCCTGGCGACCCCGTGGAAGTGATGATGGGCGAACGTCGGGTCGACCCCGAAATGCATGCTCAGGCAATGGAACGCCTAGGTCTGAACAAACCGCTGTATGCCCAATACCTGGATTACATTGGCAAACTGGCCCACGGCGATCTCGGCGAATCCCTGCGTACCCGTGAAAGCGTCTGGACCGAGTTCAGCTCTCTATTCCCCGCGACCCTGGAACTGGCCTCGGCCGCCATGTTGTTCGCCGGCATCCTGGGCCTTCTGGCCGGGGTGATCGCGGCACTCAAGCGAGGGTCCCTGTTCGACCATGGGGTAATGGGTGTCTCCCTGGCGGGATACTCGATGCCGATCTTCTGGTGGGGCCTGATCCTGATCATGTTCTTCTCGGTGAGCCTGGGCTGGACCCCGGTATCCGGGCGGATCGACCTGCTCTACGACATCGAGCCACGCACCGGCTTCATGCTCATCGATACGTTGCTGGCCGATGACGTCGGAGCGTTCTTCGATGCCCTGCATCACCTGATCCTGCCAGCCATCGTGCTCGGCACCATCCCGCTGGCGGTGATTGCGCGGATGACCCGTTCGTCGATGCTCGAAGTGCTGCGTGAAGACTACATCCGCACCGCCCGCGCCAAAGGCCTGTCGCCATCGCGCGTGGTATTCGTGCACGGTCTGCGCAATGCGCTGATTCCGGTACTGACGGTGGTCGGCCTGCAAGTCGGCACGCTGCTGGCCGGCGCGGTCCTGACCGAAACCATCTTCTCCTGGCCCGGCATCGGCAAATGGCTGATCGAAGCCATTGGCGCACGGGACTATCCCGTGGTGCAAAACGGCATCCTGTTAATCGCCTGCCTGGTGATTCTGGTCAACTTCGTAGTGGACATCCTCTACGGCTTTGCCAACCCACGCATCCGTCATCAGCGCTGAGATCAAGACCATGACCACTCTCACTACACCGGTAGCAGTCGATCAAAGCCTGCTGTATCCGTCGCCCTACAAAGAATTCTGGCAGGCCTTTTCCAGGAACAAAGGGGCCGTCGCCGGCCTGTTGTTCATGCTGCTGGTGATTTTCTGCGCGATCTTCGCCCCATGGGTCGCACCGCATAACCCGAGCGAACAGTACCGCGACTTCCTGCTGACCCCGCCCTCCTGGCTGGAAAGCGGGCATATCCAGTTCCTGCTGGGTACCGATGAACTCGGTCGTGACCTGCTGTCGCGTTTGATTCACGGCTCGCGCCTGTCCCTGCTGATCGGCTTGTCATCGGTGGTGATGTCGCTGATTCCAGGCATCCTGATGGGACTGTTCGCCGGGTTCTTCCCGCGCGTGCTCGGCCCGACCATCATGCGTCTGATGGACATCATGCTGGCCCTGCCGTCCCTGCTGCTGGCGGTGGCAATTGTCGCCATCCTCGGCCCTGGCCTGATCAACACCATTATTGCCATCGCCGTGGTTTCGTTGCCGTCCTATGTTCGTCTGACCCGCGCCGCGGTGATGGGCGAATTGAACCGCGACTACGTGACCGCCGCGCGCCTGGCCGGTGCCGGTCTGCCTCGCCTGATGTTCGTCACCGTGCTGCCCAACTGCATGGCGCCGCTGATTGTTCAGGCCACCTTGAGTTTCTCCTCGGCGATTCTCGATGCCGCGGCACTGGGCTTCCTCGGCCTTGGCGTACAACCGCCAACCCCTGAGTGGGGCACCATGCTGGCTTCGGCTCGCGACTACATCGAACGCGCCTGGTGGGTGGTGAGCTTGCCTGGTTTGACCATTTTGCTCAGCGTGCTGGCAATCAACTTGATGGGCGACGGCCTGCGCGATGCGCTGGACCCGAAACTCAAGAACGCCGCCTGAGGAGATTCAAATGTCACTGTTAGAAATCAAGAATCTCAACGTTCGCTTCGGCGACGCCAACGCCGTTCCGGTGGTCGATGGTCTCGACATATCCGTGGAAAAGGGCGAAGTGCTGGCCATCGTTGGCGAGTCGGGTTCCGGCAAGTCCGTGACCATGATGGCGCTGATGGGCCTGATCGAGCATCCGGGGATCGTCACCGCTGACGCCCTGAATTTCGACGGCAAGAACATGCTCGCGCTCAGCAACCGTCAGCGTCGACAGATCGTCGGCAAAGACCTGGCCATGGTCTTCCAGGACCCGATGACCGCGCTGAACCCGAGCTACACCGTGGGCTTCCAGATCGAAGAAGTGCTGCGCCTGCACCTGAAAATGTCCGGCAAGCAAGCCCGCGCTCGCGCCATCGAACTGCTGGAAAAAGTGGAAATCCCAGGCGCCGCCAGCCGTATGGATGCCTACCCGCATCAACTCTCCGGCGGCATGAGCCAGCGTGTTGCAATCGCCATGGCGATTGCCGGCGAACCAAAACTGCTGATCGCCGACGAACCGACCACCGCGCTCGACGTAACGATTCAGGCGCAGATCATGGACCTGCTGCTGGCCCTGCAGAAAGAGCAGAACATGGGCCTGGTGCTGATTACCCACGACCTCGCGGTCGTGGCCGAAACCGCCCAGCGCGTGTGCGTGATGTACGCCGGCCAAGCGGTTGAAGTCGGTCAGGTGCCACAACTGTTCGACATTCCGGCGCACCCGTACAGCGAAGCGCTGCTCAAGGCCATTCCAGAACACAGCCTGGGTGCTGCGCGCCTGTCGACGCTACCGGGCATCGTTCCCGGTCGTTACGACCGTCCGCAAGGTTGCCTGCTGTCGCCGCGCTGCCCGTACGTGCAAGACAATTGCCGCACCCAGCGTCCAGCCCTTGACCAGAAAAGCAACAGCCTCGCCCGCTGCTTCTACCCGTTGAACCAGGAGGTGGCGTAATGGCCGTCGTACTTACCGCCCGCAACCTGACCCGTCACTACGAAGTGTCCCGTGGCCTGTTCAAGGGCCATGCGACCGTGCGCGCCCTCAACGGTGTGTCGTTCGAACTGGAAGCCGGCAAGACCCTCGCTGTCGTGGGTGAGTCCGGTTGCGGCAAATCCACCCTGGCCCGTGCCCTGACGTTGATCGAAGAGCCATCCTCCGGCTCGTTGAAAATCGCCGGGCAGGAAGTCGCCGGTGCCGACAAGGCTCAGCGCAAGCAACTGCGCAAAGATGTGCAGATGGTGTTCCAGAGCCCGTACGCGTCGTTGAATCCACGGCAGAAAATCGGTGATCAGCTTGCAGAGCCATTATTGATCAACACCAACCTCAGTGCCGCCGAACGTCGCGAGAAAGTCCAGGCGATGATGAAGCAGGTGGGCTTGCGTCCCGAGCACTACCAGCGCTATCCGCACATGTTCTCCGGCGGTCAGCGCCAGCGGATCGCCCTGGCCCGCGCGATGATGTTGCAGCCGAAAGTGCTGGTGGCGGACGAACCGACCTCGGCGCTGGACGTGTCGATTCAGGCGCAGGTACTCAACCTGTTCATGGATTTGCAGCAAGAGTTCAACACCGCCTACGTGTTCATCTCCCACAACCTGGCGGTGGTACGCCACGTTGCCGATCACGTGATGGTGATGTACCTCGGCCGTCCGGTGGAAATGGGGCCGAAAGAGGACATCTACACCCGTCCCCTGCACCCGTACACCCAGGCGTTGTTGTCGGCGACGCCGACCATTCACCCGGATCCGGACAAGCCGAAAATCAAGATCGTCGGCGAACTGCCAAACCCGCTGAATCCACCGTCCGGCTGCGCCTTCCACAAGCGCTGCCCGTACGCGACCGAGCGCTGTGCCATCGAAGAGCCGGCCCTGCGTCTGCTCGACACACGCCAGGTGGCTTGCCACTACGCCGAGCAATTCCTCGACGGCGCGGCCTGAAAAAAACGCGCCCCGGTGCCGGGGCGCGCTTTTGCTGAGTTAACCAAACCCCTTCTGCCCCGACTGCGCATCAGTCAGGCAGACGGGGTTTTCTTTTGCCTGTCATTCAGGCTCAAGTGTCGTCTTCGTTGCTGTCCGAGTCGTCGGTCGAGTCATCATCGTTCGAGCTACCCGATTCCGATGCGGCGAGCATCAGCTCGCTGTGCACGCCTTGCCCGCTCCAGGCCTGTTCATCATGGTTCGTGCACTCCGCCCACGCCGCTGACGTGCCGAGGGATATCATCACCAAAACCTTCAGCAGCAACACTATGCGTTGAATAATGCTCATAGCCGATTCCATCCTTTCTTGGGTGAAGCATGGGTGCCGGAATGGCGCAGAGAGAAATTTAGCGCGATTCTCCAGATAGGACGCTAACGAAGGTCGGGAAATGCCGTGAGAAGGGAGATTGGTTTCGAATAATGCCTATAACCAGATCAACTAAGTGATGCGGGCTCGGCGAGCACGGAAGGACGCCCGGACAACTGAGTCGCTTCGGTGCGGTACACAGCCCAGACAATAAAAAGCCCCGAGACTCGCGCATCGGGGCTTTGGGGTTTGCAACTCAGCGCTTAGTGATGCTCACGCGTCGCACGGAATTTCACGTCCGGCCAGCGTTCTTCCATCAGTGCCAGGTTGACCCGGGTCGGGGCCAGGTAGGTCAGGTGACCGCCGCCGTCGAGGGCGAGGTTTTCCACGGCCTTGTTGGTGAATTCCTCAAGCTTCTTCTTGTCGCCGGACTCGATCCAGCGCGCGGAATACACGGTGATCGGCTCGTAGGAGCACTCGACCTTGTATTCCTCTTTCAAACGGCTGGCGACCACATCGAACTGCAGCACACCGACGGCGCCGAGAATGATGTCGTTGCTGCGCTCGGGGAAGAACACCTGGGTGGCGCCTTCTTCGGCCAGTTGCTGCAAGCCTTGACGCAGTTGCTTGGATTTCAGTGGATCGCGCAGGCGTACGCGACGGAACAGTTCCGGGGCGAAGTGCGGGATGCCGGTGAAACCCAGGGTTTCGCCTTCGGTGAAGGTATCGCCGATCTGGATGGTGCCGTGGTTGTGCAGGCCGATGATGTCGCCGGCGAACGCTTCTTCCAGTTGCTCACGCTCGGACGAGAAGAAGGTCAGCGCGTCGCCGATCCGCACGTCCTTGCCGGTGCGCACATGGCGCATCTTCATGCCCTTTTCGTATTTGCCGGAGCAAATACGCATGAAGGCAATGCGGTCGCGGTGTTTGGGGTCCATGTTCGCCTGGATCTTGAACACGAAACCGCTGAACTTCTCTTCCACCGGCTCGACGGTGCGCTCGTTGGCGACACGGGCCAGTGGTTGCGGTGCCCAGTCGACCACAGCGTCGAGCACGTGATCGACACCGAAGTTGCCCAGCGCGGTACCGAAGAACACCGGGGTCAGTTGGCCGTCGAGGAATTCCTGTTGATTGAATTCGTGGCAGGCGCCCTGCACCAGTTCCAGCTGCTCGATGAAACGCTCGTACTCGTCACCCAAGTGTGCGCGCGCTTCATCGGAATCGAGCTTCTCGATGATTTTGGTTTCGGTGCGCTCATGACCGTGGCCGGCGGTGTAGACGATGATGTAGTCGTCGGCGAGGTGATAAACACCCTTGAAGTCGCGGTAGCAACCGATCGGCCAGGTGATCGGCGCGGCCTTGATCTTCAGGACCGCTTCGATTTCGTCGAGCAGTTCGATCGGGTCGCGGATGTCACGGTCGAGTTTGTTGATGAAGCTGACGATCGGCGTGTCACGCAGACGGCAGACGTCCATCAGGGCGATGGTCCGTGGTTCTACACCCTTACCGCCGTCGAGGACCATCAATGCCGAGTCCACCGCAGTCAGGGTGCGGTAAGTATCTTCGGAGAAGTCTTCGTGGCCCGGGGTGTCGAGCAGGTTGATCATGTGGTCGCGATACGGGAACTGCATGACCGACGTGGTAATGGAAATACCCCGTTGTTTTTCCATTTCCATCCAGTCGGAGGTGGCATGGCGGTCGGACTTGCGAGATTTCACCGTGCCGGCAACCGCAATCGCCTTGCCCATCAGCAAGAGCTTCTCGGTGATGGTGGTCTTACCGGCATCGGGGTGGGAAATAATGGCGAAAGTGCGGCGTTTCGCGACTTCGGCGGCCTGTTTGGTCATGGGAAATCGCCTGGCGGTGATTCAAAAAAGGGCGGCGAGTATAGCTTAAAAAGTGATCTACGGACCACCACGCACAGGAGCTGCCGATGGCCGTAATCAGCGCGGGCAGCTCCTTCTTGGTGGCTAAATGCTGCTGATTATGGAACCTTTTAAAAGCTGGAGACGTCCACTCCCCTGTTACGACCCATCGTCAGGGGCTGAAAAATCAGCAAGTTAGCCTGACGAGGCTGCGCTTATGGCTCTATCTCATGCGGTTTCATCAGCATGAAGAGCTGCTTCTCGCGAACGTTATTTTCCCGGCAGCCAGGAATGGCATGCCACACGGGACTGCGTTCGCCGACTGAAAAAAGGAGTCTGCCTGTGGCTATTCGCTATGGCAAAGGGCTGGCAGGAGGTGCGGTTGTCGTCGCTCTTCTGGCCCTGCTGGTCCACTGGATTGGCATCAACACGATCGAACAGTACCGCGACGATTTGTTGTTTTACCTGCAAGCTCATCTGATTCTTGTCCTCGCTTCCATGCTGGCCGCCCTTGTTGTGGGCATACCCGCCGGTATCTTTCTCAGCCGCCCGACCATGGTTGGACGCGCCGAACGCTTCATGCAGATCTTCAACATCGGCAATACCGTGCCGCCGCTCGCCGTACTGGCCATCGCCCTGGGCATCCTCGGCATCGGCAGCGGTCCGGCAATCTTCGCTCTGTTCCTGGCTTCGCTGTTGCCGATCGTGCGCAACACCTATGAAGGGCTGAAAAACGTTCAGGGTTCGCTCAAGGAAGCCGCCGTCGGCATCGGCATGACCCCGACTCAGGTGCTGTGCCGGGTCGAATTGCCGAATGCCGTGCCAATCATCATCGGTGGCGTGCGCGTGGCATTGGCGATCAACGTCGGGACCGCGCCGCTGGCGTTCCTGATTGGCGCCAACAGCCTGGGCAGCCTGATTTTCCCCGGCATCGCCCTGAACAATCAGCCGCAACTGCTGCTCGGCGCGGCCTGCACCGCCCTGCTGGCCTTGCTGCTCGACGGACTGGTGACACTCGCCAGCCGCCTCTGGCTCGAACGCGGCCTGCGCCCGTCTTAAGCCTCGGCAAAGGAATTCTCATGAAGACATCAAGCTTTTTACTAGGCTGCGTTCTGCTGTTCGCAGGAATCGCCCAAGCCGCTGAAAAACCCGTGATCCGCATTGGCGCCCGGGTGTTCACCGAACAAACCCTGCTGGCGGAAATCACCTCCCAATACCTGCGCACCAAGGGTTACGACACCCAGGTGACCGGCGGCCTGGGCAGCAATCTGGCCCGCAGTGCTCACGAAAGCGGCCAACTGGACATGCTCTGGGAATACACCGGCGTCTCGCTGGTGGCTTACAACCATGTCACTGAAAAACTCGACAGCGCGCAGTCCTACGCCCGGGTGAAAGAACTCGACGAGAAAAAAGGCCTGATCTGGCTGACTCCGTCGAAATTCAGCAACACCTACGCCCTGGCCCTGCCGGAAAAAACCGCGAAGGCTTACCCGCAGATCAACACCATCAGCCAGTTGAACGAGGTGTTGCAAGCCGAGGCGAAGACTAATCACCTCGTCGCTTTGGACACCGAATTCGCCAACCGTTCCGACGGCCTGGGCGGCATGGTTGATCTCTACGGCATGAACCTGACCCGCAACAACATTCGCCAGATGGATGCCGGGCTGGTCTACACCGCCTTGCGCAATGGCCAGGTGTTCGCCGGCCTGGTCTACACCACCGACGGTCGCTTGAACGCCTTCAAACTCAAGCTGCTCGAAGACGACAAGCATTACTTCCCCGACTACACCGCCGCGCCGGTGGTGCGCCAGGCCTACCTCGATGCCCACCCGAAACTCGCCGAAGAGCTCAAGCCACTGGCCGAACTGTTCGACGACGCCACCATGCGCCAGCTCAACGCACGGGTCGATGTCGATCACGAAAGCCCTTCATCCGTTGCCGCCGATTTCCTGCGCCAGCATCCACTGCTGTCTGTTCAATAAGGCAGAGGAGAAAAAGACATGGAATTTCTCAACGCCTTTTCCCATCTCGATTGGCCGCTAGTGCTGCACCTGACCTGGCAGCACATCACCCTGGTTGGCATCGCGGTAACGCTGGCGATTCTGGTCGGCGTGCCGCTGGGCATCCTGATGACCCGCTTCCCGACATTGGCCGGCCCGTTGCAAGCCAGCGCCACGGTTTTGCTGACCGTGCCGTCGATTGCGCTATTCGGCCTGCTGTTGCCGTTCTATTCCAGGTTCGGCCAGGGCCTGGGCCCGATGCCGGCAATCACCGCCGTGTTTCTCTATTCGCTGCTGCCGATCATGCGTAACACCTACCTGGCGCTGACCGGCGTGGAAGCCGGCATTCGCGAAGCCGCCCGGGGTATCGGCATGACCTTCGGTCAGCGCCTGCGCATGGTCGAACTGCCGATTGCCGTGCCGGTGATCCTCGCCGGTGTCCGCACCGCCGTAGTGATGAACATCGGCGTGATGACCATCGCCGCCACCATCGGCGCCGGTGGCCTCGGTGTACTCATCCTCGCTTCCATCAGCCGCAGCGACATGTCGATGCTGATCGTCGGCGCGGTGCTGGTCAGTCTCCTGGCCATCTTCGCCGACCTGCTTCTGCAATGGCTGCAACGCACGCTGACTCCAAAAGGACTGCTCAAATGATCGAACTTCAAAACCTCAGCAAGACCTTCCAAAGCAACGGCAAAGATGTGAAAGCCGTGGACTCGGTGAGTCTGACCGTCAATGAAGGCGAGATCTGCGTGTTCCTCGGGCCATCGGGCTGCGGCAAGAGCACCACGCTGAAAATGATCAACCGGTTGATCAAACCGACTTCGGGCAAGATCCTGATCAACGGCGAAGACACCACCGACCTCGACGAAGTGACCCTGCGCCGCAACATCGGTTATGTGATCCAGCAGATCGGTCTGTTCCCGAACATGACCATCGAGGAAAACATCACCATCGTTCCGCGCCTGCTCGGCTGGGACAAACAGAAATGCCACGACCGCGCCCGCGAGTTGATGAGCATGATCAAGCTTGAACCCAAGCAATACCTGACTCGCTACCCCCGTGAATTGTCCGGCGGCCAACAACAGCGGATCGGTGTGATTCGAGCACTGGCGGCGGATGCGCCGCTGTTGTTGATGGACGAACCGTTCGGCGCGGTCGACCCGATCAACCGCGAAATGATCCAGAACGAGTTCTTCGAGATGCAACGGGCGCTGAACAAGACCGTGATCATGGTCAGCCATGACATCGACGAAGCCATCAAGCTCGGCGACAAAATCGCGATCTTCCGCGCCGGCAAGCTGTTGCAGATCGACCACCCAGACACCTTGCTCGCGCATCCGGCGGACGATTTTGTCAGCAACTTCGTCGGCCAGGACAGCACGCTCAAACGCTTGCTGCTGGTGAAGGCTGAAGATGCGGCGGACAACGCGCCGTCGGTGAGCCCGGAAACCCCGGTGGCCGAAGCGCTGGAATTGATGGACGAACTGGACCGCCGCTACGTGGTGGTGACCTGCGCCGAGAACAAAGCCTTGGGCTATGTGCGTCGGCGCGACCTGCATCGCCAGACCGGCACCTGCGCGCAATACCGGCGCGAGTTCAACGCCACCGCGGCGTATGACGAACATTTGCGCATCCTGCTGTCGCGTATGTACGAGTTCAACCGCTCGTGGCTGCCGGTGATGGACGCCGAGCGGGTGTTTCTCGGTGAGGTGACTCAGGAATCGATTGCGGAATATTTGAGCTCCGGCAAGTCCCGTGGGGGCAAGACCAGCATTGTTTCGCCAGCGGAAACTGCGTTGACCTGACTTGTATGAGGCTCTAGTGCTTTTGTGGCGAGGGAGCTTGCTCCCGTCCGGCCGCGAAGCAGTCGTGAAGTCAGCCGATGCGATCCTACTGAAGAACCGCATTGCCTGATTTTGGGGGCGCTACGCGCCCCAGCGGGAGCAAGCTCCCTCGCCACAAAAGCCAAGCAAGCTCCCTTCTAAAATCCTTGTCTTGGGAACATCACACTGTCACGCAGGTCGGTTACATCAGTAGCTGTCAGGGACCGCACGACGGAAGCGTGCAAAAACGCGACATTTTTTGTTGATCTCAAGCCCCTCACGCCCTAAAGTTCGCGCCGAACGTCCATGCTGGAAACGATCCATCCGGCTCAAGTACTGACGACGAGACAGCAAGGCCAAGGGAATCTGCATTTCCCATGGCCTTTTTGCTTTCGGCGACATGCCTTGGGAAGTAGGCGAACCAAAGTGGGGATACGGAGGGCGTTCATTTGCACCCATTGATAATTTCAGTTTGCCAGTAGGAGTTCCCAGCATGTCGATCAACGTCGAAGACTATTT
Organism: Pseudomonas sp. URMO17WK12:I6; assembly: GCF_003253625.1. NCBI lineage: Bacteria > Pseudomonadati > Pseudomonadota > Gammaproteobacteria > Pseudomonadales > Pseudomonadaceae > Pseudomonas > Pseudomonas sp. URMO17WK12:I6. The sequence goes on along the minus strand of NZ_QKYZ01000010.1, from coordinate 124,034 downwards.
CGCGCGCGAAACCTTCCAGAAAATGAAGGCCTTCGCCGACAAACAAGAAACCCCGTTCGTGGTGATCGACACCGCGATGATCGCCCAGGCCTATGACGACCTGCGTGCCGGTTTCGAATTCGCCAAGGTCTACTACGCGGTCAAGGCCAACCCGGCCGTGGAAATCATCGACCTGCTCAAAGAGAAAGGCTCGAGCTTCGACATCGCCTCGATCTATGAGCTGGACAAAGTGCTGAGCCGTGGCGTCAGCGCCGACCAGATCAGCTACGGCAACACCATCAAGAAATCCAAAGACATTCGCTACTTCTACGACAAGGGCGTGCGCCTGTACGCGACCGACTCCGAAGCCGACCTGCGCAACATCGCCAAGGCAGCTCCGGGCTCGAAAGTCTACGTGCGTATCCTGACTGAAGGCTCGACCACTGCCGACTGGCCTTTGTCGCGCAAATTCGGCTGCCAGACCGACATGGCCATGGACCTGCTGATCCTGGCTCGTGACCTGGGCCTGGTGCCATACGGCATCTCGTTCCACGTCGGTTCGCAACAGCGCGACATCAGCGTCTGGGACGCGGCAATCGCCAAGGTCAAAGTGATCTTCGAACGCCTGAAAGAAGAAGACGGCATCCACCTGAAGCTGATCAACATGGGTGGCGGCTTCCCGGCCAACTACATCACCCGCACCAACAGCCTGGAAACCTACGCTGAAGAAATCATCCGCTTCCTGAAGGAAGACTTCGGCGACGACCTGCCGGAAATCATCCTGGAGCCGGGCCGTTCGCTGATCGCCAACGCCGGCATTCTGGTCAGCGAAGTGGTGCTGGTGGCGCGTAAATCCCGTACCGCTGTAGAGCGTTGGGTGTACACGGATGTGGGCAAGTTCTCCGGCCTGATCGAAACCATGGACGAAGCCATCAAGTTCCCGATCTGGACCGAGAAGAAAGGCGAGATGGAAGAAGTGGTCATCGCCGGCCCGACCTGCGACAGCGCCGACATCATGTACGAAAACTACAAGTACGGTTTGCCGCTGAACCTGGCGATCGGTGATCGTTTGTACTGGCTGTCGACCGGTGCGTACACCACCAGCTACAGCGCCGTCGAGTTCAATGGCTTCCCGCCGCTGAAGTCGTTCTACGTATAAGCACTGCACGCAGAAATCAAAAAGCCCATGACGTGTCATGGGCTTTTTTGTGCCTGTGCTGACCGCTCCCACACAGGGCGTGGGAACGATCTATCCTGGCGTCAGCTCCCGAGCACGCTGTTGATACTCGGTAGCCAGCCCATGAATTCTTGGATCGGTCGACGTCAATAGCACCTTGCTCGCCACCCGCAAGAAATTCAAATTCCCGCCATCCAAGGCCTTGCGTAACCAGCCCAACGCCTCGTCGACCTTGCCTTCATCCGCCAACACCGCCGCATAACTGAACTGACCGCGAAAATCCCCTCCTTCAGCCGAGCGTCGATACCAGTCACGGGCAGCGTGCGGATCTGCCGGGCAATCGTGCCCCTCTTCCAGGTATCGCCCCAGCAGGTTCATCGACTTTGCGTGGCCCAATTCAGCGGCACGCCGATAGAGATTCAGCGCTTGCGCCTGATCCTCGACCACCCCGCGCCCGGTAGCCAGCAGATTGGCGTAGTTGTACATCGCCCAATCCAGTCCTGCCTCGGCGGCGAGGCGATAATGCCCCGCGGCGCTCGTGGCGTTGGCGGTGCACCCCCAGCCATGTTCATGGCAACGACCAAGCATGTTGCGCGCCATCAAGTGCCCGCGCTGAGCCGCAATCTCGAACCAGCGCAGCGCCAGCGGCTGATCCCGCTCGATACCCCGCCCGTCCAGCAAAATCTGTCCCAGCAAGGCCTGGGCATCCAGCACACCTTCACGGGCGGCGATCAGAATCGCCTGGGCTGCGCGCGCCGGGCTTTCCTCCAGCATGGCCTTGAGGCGATCACCGTCGAGGACTTCCTCGCGGCGCAATTGATAACTCATACCTCGACCCAGCGACGCAACAGGTTGTGGTAAGTACCGGTCAGGCGGATCAATGAAGGATGGTCGGGCATGTCCTGGGTCAGTTGCTGAATCGCCCCGTCCATCTCGAACAGCAAAGCGCGCTGGTTGTCTTCACGCACCAGGCTTTGCGTCCAGAAAAACGATGCGTAGCGGGTTCCACGCGTGACGGCGTTGACCTTGTGCAGGCTGGTGCCGGGATACAGGACCATATCGCCGGCCGGCAATTTCACGCGCTGGGTGCCGAAGGTGTCCTGGATTTCCAGTTCGCCGCCGTCGTAATCCTCCGGGTCACTGAAGAACAGCGTCGCCGACAGGTCGGTGCGCACCCGCTCGATGCTGCCCTTGGGCTGACGCACGGCATTGTCGATATGGAAGTCGAAACTGCCACCGGCCGTGTAACAGTTCAGCAACGGAGGGAAGACCTTGTGCGGTAATGCCGCTGACATGAACTGCGGATTTTTCCACAGCCGTTCGAGCATCGCCGCACCGATTTCCTTGGTCAACGGATGTCCTTCAGGCAGTTGCAGATTGTGCTTGGCCTTCGCCGACTGATAACCGGCGGTAATTTTGCCATCGGCCCAATCCGCCTGCGCCAGGGCCTGGCGAATGCGCTGCACTTCTTCTTTCGCGAACACGCCGGGAATGTGCAACAACATCGAAAGACACCTGAAAGCAAAGGGGCGTTAATGGTATTGATTCTTATTGCACATGTAAAACCCAAGAGACGAATGAAACCGCAAAAACCGTAAAGGCAAATTGTAAAGAATGTAAATTCGTCGCTAATAGCAACGTTTCGCAATTGATACAGATACGTATTTACTCTACATTCCGCGACCTCAAATCCTTGGGGAGGGGAATTCACATGTCACGCCAACAACCACAATCAACGGTCAGTTCACCGCGTTTGCTCGCGTCTGCAATTGGCGTGGCGATCACCGCCGGCTCTGCGGGCCACATGGTTTTCGCGGCCGAGAAGACCGACGAAAAAGCACCCGGCAATGCCATATCCCTGGACGCGACCAGCGTTGTAGGCGAGCAGGATGACACCTCCTACAAGACCGATACCTCGGCCTCCAAGAAGTACACCGCGCCACTGCGCGAGACGCCGAAAAGCGTCACCGTGATCCCGCAACAAGTGATTCGCGACACCGGCGCCACCAGCCTGGTCGACGCCCTGCGCACCACGCCGGGTATCACCTTTGGTGCCGGCGAGGGCGGCAACCCGGCCGGTGATCGTCCGATCATTCGCGGCTTCAACGCCGAAAGCGACGTGTTCATCGACGGCATGCGCGACGTGGCGTCCCAGAGCCGCGAGATCTTCAACGTTGAATCGATCGAAGTCAGCAAGGGCCCGGGATCAGCCTTCACCGGCGCCGGATCCACCGGTGGCAGCCTGAACCTGGTGAGCAAGACAGCCAAGCTGGGTAATGCCTACAACGGCGGCTTCACCTGGGGTTCGGACCAGACCAAGCGCACCACCCTCGACCTGAACCAGCAAATGACCGACACCTCGGCGTTCCGGCTGAACCTGATGAAGCACGAAGCCAACGTCGCCGGGCGTGATGCCGTGGACGTCAGTCGCTGGGGCGTGGCACCGTCCTTCGCCTTCGGCCTGGGCACCGACACCCGCTTGACCGTCGGCTACTACCACGTCGAAACCGACGACATGCCCGACTACGGCATCCCGTTGACCCTGAGCTCCAACCGCAGCAAGTACAACGTCGACAAGCCGGCCAACGTCAACCGCGACAACTTCTACGGCCTCACCGGCCGCGACTATCGCCAGACCAGCAACGACAGCGGCACGATCAAGCTCGAGCACGATCTGAACGATAGCCTGACCGTGTCGAACAGCTTTCGCATGTCCCGTTCAACCCTGGACTACATCGTCACCAACCCTGACGACAGCAAGGGCAACGTGGCCAACGGCAGTGTCTACCGTGGCGCGAAGAGCCGTAACTCGACGTCCAGCGGCTGGATCAACCAGACCGACCTGAGTGCCAAATTCAACACCGGCGCCATCGAGCACAGCCTGGTGACCGGTCTGGAGTTTTCCTATCAGGACACCCACAACCGCCCGTACCTCCTGACTTCCAGCGCCAGCGGTACCCAGTGCAACCGTGCCCTGTTCAACTCCGGCGACTGCACCAGCCTGTACAACCCGACGCCTGGGGATAACTGGAACGGCACGATCACCGACAGCAACGCCTTCACCGACACCGACACCAAGACCGCCGCGGCCTACGTGTTCGACACCCTGAAGTTCAACGAGCAATGGTCCCTGAACCTGGGCCTGCGTTATGACAACTACCAGGTCGAATCCAGCGGTTTCGCCAACGCCAGCAGCACGGCTCCAGCGGGCAGTTTCTCCCGTCAGAACACCAGCGACCTGGTGAACTACCAGATCGGCGTGGTCTACAACCCGCTGCCAAACGGCAGCATCTATGCCGCCTACTCAACGTCCAGCAACCCGGCCGGCGAAACCAGCGGCAACGGTGGCCTGGAACTGGCGGCGAACAACAGCAGTCTGGACCCGGAAAAGAACCGCAACTACGAGGTCGGCACCAAGTGGGACTTCTTCGGTGATGACCTGTCGCTGACCGCCGCACTGTTCCGCACCGAGAAAACCAACGCGCGTATCAACGATCCGGACGGCGGCACCACCCAAGTGCTGGACGGCGAACAGCAGGTCAATGGCCTGGAACTGACCTACACCGGCAAGCTGACCCGTAACTGGCGAGTCTTCGGCGGCTACACCTACATGGACAGCGAAGTGGTCAAAACCACCCTCGCCGCCGATGAAGGCAACCACATGCCAAGCACCCCACGAAACAACTTCACGTTCTGGTCGACCTACGACCTGGTGCCGGACAAATTGACCGTCGGTGCCGGTGCGACCTTCGTCGATTCCCAGTTCGGCAACGTCGCCAACTCGGTGGAGATCCCGTCCTACTGGCGTTACGACGCGATGGCCAGCTACCGCCTGACCAAGAACGTCGACCTGCAACTCAACGTACAAAACCTGGCCGACAAGCGTTACTTCGACCAGGTATTCCAGACGCACTACGCCCACGTGGCGCCGGGCCGCACTGCCCTGCTGAGTGCCAACTTCCACTTCTGATAACAGAAGCGTGAAGACCAAAGCGCTCAGGCCAAAGCCCCGTTCATCAAAGTGAACGGGGCTTTTGCGTGTAAAAAAGAATGCTTCTCGACAACTCACGGCATAATGCGCGCCGTGATGATGACTTTTGAACGAACAAGGCGAGCGACGTGTTGAAGAAATCCCTGTTCCAGTTGCACTGGTTTTTCGGCATCAGCGCCGGACTGGTCCTGGCCCTGATGGGCATTACCGGGGCGGCAGTATCGTTTCAGGATGAAATCCTGCGAACGCTGAACCCCTCCGTGCTGCACGTCGAGAAGCAGATCGCCGGCGTGCTGCCACCGGCCGAACTGGTGGAGAAAATCGAAAGTGCTTCGGGCAAGATCGTCTCTATGCTCTGGGTCGAGACCGACAGCGGCAATGCTGCGCGGGTGATCTTCACGGCGCCGCCCGGCGAACGTCGCGGGCAGATGCGTTATTTCGACCCGTACACCGCCGAGTTCATGGGCGACGTCACCGGCCAGGACTTCTTCGGCCTGATGCTGCAGTTGCACCGCTTCCTCGCCATGGGTGATACCGGCCGGCAGATCACCGGCGCCTGCACGCTGATTCTGGTGTTCTTCTGCCTGTCCGGCCTGTACCTGCGTTGGCCGCGCCAGTGGAAAAGCTGGCGCGCCTGGCTGACGCTGGACTGGAAGAAGAAGGGCCGCAGCTTCAACTGGGACCTGCACTCGGTGGCCGGTACCTGGTGCCTGGTGTTCTACCTTTTGGCGGCACTGACCGGGTTGTCCTGGTCGTACGAGTGGTACAACAAAGGGCTGACCAGGCTGCTGTCCGACTCGCCGCAAAACGAGCGGGTTCGCAGTGGTCGCGGCCCTGCGCCAAGCGGCCCGGCCCCCACCGCCGATTACGCCGCCATGTGGAGCAGCATCTACAGCGCCGCCGGCCCTGGTCTTTCGTCCTACAACGTTCGGATGCCGCCAGTGGCCGGGCAACCGGCAACCGTGTTCTACCTGCTGAAGGATTCACCCCACGACCAGGCACGGAACCAGATCACCCTCGATCCGGTGACCGGCGCCGTCAGCCGTCATGACCGCTACAGCGACAAGAGCCTCAAGGCGCAGTTGCTGACCAGTATTTATGCACTGCACGTCGGCAGTTATTTCGGGCTGGTCGGGCGGATCATCCTGACCATCACCGCGCTGAGCATGCCGCTGTTTTTCGTCACGGGCTGGTTGCTGTACCTGGACCGCCGACGCAAGAAACGTCAGATCAAGGATGCCCGTAAAGGCCTTGAGCAACCGGGTAGCGACGCACCGGCATGGCTGATCGGCTTCGCCAGCCAGAGCGGGTTTGCCGAGCAGCTCGCCTGGCAGACTGCCGGGCAATTGCAGGCCGCCGGATTACCGGTGAAAGTTCAACCGTTGGCCGATGTCAGCGAACAGGACCTGCGAGATTCCAGCAACGCGCTGTTTGTGGTCAGCACCTTCGGCGACGGCGAAGCGCCGGACAGCGCCCGCGGTTTCGAACGTAAAGTGCTGGGGCGTGCACCGAGTCTTAAACGCCTGAACTATGCCGTGCTCGGCCTCGGTGACCGCCAGTATCAACACTTCTGCGGCTTCGCCCGTCGCTTGCACACCTGGCTGGGCGAGCACGGCGGCAAGACCTTGTTCGCCCCGGTTGAAGTCGACGGTGGCGACCCTTACGCCCTGCGTCACTGGCAACAGCAACTCGGTCTGCTGACGGGTCAGGCACCGGTCGACACCTGGCAAGCGCCCAGCTACGACAACTGGACCCTGACCCGCCGCGAATTGATGAACCCGGACAGCAGTGGAGCTCCCGTGTACTTGCTCGGCCTCACCGCTCCCAGCACCAGCAGTTGGCTGGCCGGTGATCTGGTGGAAGTGCTGCCGCGCAATGGTGCGTGGGCCATCGAGCATTTCCTCGAAGGCCTGGGAATTGATGGTCGAGCCACGGTTGAACTCGATGGCCTGTCGCAGTCTCTGGAGCAAGCCCTGGCCAGCCGCCAACTGCCCGAGAACCGCGCTCATCTGGTCGGCCTGCACGCGCAAGCGCTGGTGAATGCGTTGGTGCCACTGGCCCTGCGCGAATACTCCATCGCCTCGATCGCCGCCGACGGCGTGCTGGAATTGATCGTGCGTCAGGAGCGGCACCCAGACGGCAGCCTGGGCATCGGCTCCGGCTGGTTGACCGAACATGTCCCTGTGGGTAACCACATCAGCCTGCGGGTGCGGCGCAACAGTGGTTTCCATATGCCGAACGAACCGGTGCCGATGATCCTGCTGGGCAACGGCACCGGGCTGGCCGGGTTGCGCAGCTTGCTCAAGGCACGGATTGCCGACGGGCAACAGCACCACTGGCTGCTGTTTGGCGAGCGCAATCGGGAACACGATTACCTGTGCCGTGCGGAACTGGAAGAGTGGTTGATCAACGGTGATCTGGCACGTCTGGACCTGGCGTTTTCCCGCGATCAGGCCGAGAAAGTCTATGTGCAGGATCGCCTGCGCGAGTCTGCCGGCGAGCTGAAGAAATGGCTGGCCGATGGCGCCGTGATTTACATCTGCGGCAGTTTGCAGGGGATGGCGTCAGGGGTGGACCAAGTGCTTAACGACGTGCTGGGTGCGGATGAAGTCGAGCGCCTGATCGAACAGGGCCGCTACCGCCGCGACGTTTACTGACACCGTTGATGATTGTTCCCACGCAAAGCGTGGGAACAATCATGCTGCCCTCAAACCGGCTGCAACTTACGCTCGAACACCCCCACCCCATCCAGATCCCGCAGCACGACACTCAACTCCCCCGACTGCCCATCGATGTTCACCTCGCCAAAAAACTGAAACCCGGCAAACGGCGAGGTGTTCTGCGCCGCTGGCGCCTTCTGGAACACCACCTCGGGGCCGAAGGTTTTATCCAGCGCATTCGGCCCGAAGCTCCCCGCATTCAGCGGCCCCGCGACAAATTCCCAGAACGGCTCGAAGTTCTGGAACGCCGCGCGATCAGGATGGTAATGGTGCGCCGCGCAATAATGCACATCCGCCGTCAGCCAAACGAAATTGCGCACCTGCTGCGCTCGCAGAAAGCCCAGTAATTCAGCGATCTCCAGTTCACGGCCCTGAGCCGGGCCTGGATCACCGTTGGCCACCGCTTCCCAACGCGCCACACCGGGGCTGACTTCGCCGTCCGGGACGCCGAGGCCGATGGGCATGTCAGCGGCGATGACTTTCCATTGAGCCTGGGAGCCTTTCAATTCACGTTTGAGCCAGTCCAATTGTTCGCGACCGAGAAACGGCTTGGCGGCACCGAGGTTGTCGTCGTTGGCACCTCGGTAGCTGCGCATGTCGAGCACGAACACATCGAGCATCGGCCCGTAACTCAGCTTGCGATAAATCCGCCCGCCACCGTCGGCGCTCTGCAAACGCATCGGCGCATATTCCAGCCAGGCCTGCCGTGCGCGGCCCACCAGGCTGTGGATATCTTTGCTCTTGTAGCGATCATCCAGTTGCTTGCCCGGCGACCAGTTGTTCACCACTTCGTGGTCGTCCCATTGCCAGATCTGCGGCACTTCGGCGTTGAAACGACGGACGTTTTCGTCCATCAGGTTGTAGCGGTAATTGCCGCGATACTCGTCGAGGGTTTCGGCGACTTTGCTCTTGGCTTCGCTGGTGATGTTGCGCCACACCCGGCCGCTTTCGGTGGTCAGTTGCGCCGGCACCGGGCCGTCGGCGTAGATGGTGTCACCGCTGTGGATAAAAAAGTCCGGCAGGCGCAGACGCATGGCTTCGTAGATGCGCATACCGCCGATGTCCGGGTTGATGCCGAAGCCTTGGCCAACCGTGTCGCCACTCCAGACGAAGCGAATATTCCGCCGAGCGCTGGGCACACTGCGCAGATGGCCGAACCACGGTTCGCTGGCGACACCGCTCTGGGCGTCTTCGAACGTCACGCGGTAGAAAATTGCCTGATCGGCAGGCAGGCCGGTGAGCTCGACCCGAGCGGTGAAATCGGTGCCGGCATCGGCCAATGGCGAGACGAATCGACGAGGGTTGCTGAACAGGCTGCGCGTGTCCCATTCCACCACCATCCGCGCCGCGCGATCGCTACGGCTCCAGATCATCGCCCGGTCGCCCAACAGGTCGCCGGACTGCACACCATCGGTGAGTTGCGGTCGATCCTTGACCGATGCAATCACCGCCGGCGCCAGCCCGGGCAGCAACAGCCCGGCTCCGACAGCTTGTATGACACGACGGCGGCCGAGGTCGAATTCGCTCATGGTGCTCTCCCTGAAAAAGGAAAACTAAAGCATGGCCGCATGAATCAGGTATGACACAAAAAAGATCGCACCCTCCAGCAGCTCCAGGCTCGATGTACGCCGCCATATCGCGGTCGAACACTGTTCTGGCCGGGAGCTGCCAAAGGCTGCGATCTTTGGCTGTTAAGCGTTAGCCGGCTCCAGCGCCAGTTCCACTGTTTCCGGTCGCTTGAGCACCGAATACACCACCGCCGTCAGCAGACTCCCGGCCACGATCGCCAGCAGATACAACAGCGCATGGTTGATCGCATTCGGAATCAGCATCACAAACAATCCACCGTGCGGCGCCATGAGTTTGCAGCCGAAGTACATCGACAACGCGCCGGTCAGCGCACCGCCGGCGATGCTCGCCGGAATCACCCGCAGCGGGTCTTTGGCCGCGAACGGAATCGCCCCTTCGGAGATAAAGCACAGCCCCAGCACCAGCGCCGCTTTACCGGCCTCGCGTTCCGTCTGGGCGAACTTGCGCCGGGCAATCAACGTGGCGATGCCCAGGCCAATCGGCGGCACCATGCCGGCGGCCATGGTCGCGGCCATCGGTGCATAACTCTGCGATGCCAGCAGCCCCACCGAAAACGCGTAAGCCGCCTTGTTGATCGGCCCACCAAGGTCGACGCACATCATGCCGCCCAGCAGCACACCGAGCAGAATTGCGTTGGTGGTGCCCATGCTGTCGAGGAAATGGGTAAGCCCCGCAAGCATCCCGGCCACCGGTTTGCCAACCACGTAGATCATCACCAGACCGGTAAACAGGCTCGCCAGCAACGGAATGATCAGGATCGGCTTCAGCGCCTCAAGACTTTGCGGCAAGCGCGCATAACGGTTGATCGCCTGGGCCGCATAGCCGGCGATGAAACCAGCAATGATCCCGCCGATGAAACCGGCACCGAGCGTGCTCGCCAACAAACCACCGATCATCCCCGGCGCCAGGCCCGGACGGTCAGCGATCGAGTAGGCGATGTAACCCGCCAACAGCGGCACCATCAGTTTGAACGCGCTCTCGCCGCCGATCTGCATCAGCGCCGCCGCGAGCGTGCCTTGCTCCTTGAACGCGGTGATGCCGAACACGAAGGACAAGGCAATCATCAGACCGCCCGCCACCACCATCGGCAACATGTACGAGACACCGGTCAGCAGGTGTTTGTAGATACCGGTCTTCTCTTGCTTGGCCGGGCCTTTGGCGCCGGTCGCAGCGCTTTCCTGCTTGCCTTCGGCCAGGGCTTTGTTCAGCGTCGCTTCGGCCTGTTTCAGGGCGATGCCTGTGCCGCAGCGGTAGATTTTCTTGCCGGCAAAACGCTCGGTGGCAACTTCGATGTCTGCCGCCAGCAGCACCACATCAGCATCGGCAATCGCCTCTGCACTAAGCGGATTGCGTGCGCCGACCGAGCCCTGGGTTTCCACTTGCAGGTCGTAACCCAGACGCTTGGCCGCTTGCTGCAAGGCTTCGGCGGCCATGAAGGTGTGGGCGACACCGGTCGGGCACGCGGTGACGGCCACCAGGCGTGGCGCCTGTTTAGCAACCGCGGCAGGTTCAGCGGTGGCTGCGGGCGCGACGTAAACCTCGGCTTCCTCTACCCCACGGCGCAGCACCGCTTCGACATCTTGCAGGGCCTGGGCCGGGGTGCTCTGGAACACCCGTTTGCCGATAAACCGCGACATATCCACCGGCGCGCTGGTGACCAGCAACACCCACTCGGCGGCCTCGATGATCGCCGCCGACAATTGACGTTCCGGATGGGCTGCATCCACGACTTCGACACTGGTGCTCCAGCCCTGACGCTGGGCCGCTGCATCGAGCAGACGAGCACACAGCACACTGGTGACCATGCCGTTCGGGCAGGCCGTAACAATGGCTAATTTCATTGCAAACCCTCTTATTGTTCTGTCAGGGGGCGCACGCGCACGCCCTGTTCGAGCTGCGCCAGTTGCGCGGCGTCGCCGATGCCAAAACCGATCTGAGTCACGGCCATGGCGGCAATCGCGGTGGCGGTACGCAAGGTCTGTTCAGGCGTATCGGCACTGAGCAAGCCGTGCAACATGCCCGCCAGCAACGAATCCCCCGCACCGACGGTGCTGACCACACTGACCTTGGGCGGCGTGGCGTGCATCGCCGAGCCGACACTGAACCAGTTCACCCCGTCGGCACCGTGGGAAATCACCACGTGCTCGATGCCATGAGCGTGCAAACGGCTCGCGGCCTCGGCTTGGGCGCCCACGGAAACCACTTCGCAATCCAGTGCTTCAGCCAGCTCTTCAGTGTTGGGCTTGATCAGCCACGGGCCAGCCGACAGGCCGGCGCGCAGGGCTTCACCGCTGGTGTCGAGCGCAACGTTCAAGCCGCGTTTTTTCAAGCGCAGGATCAACTCCCGCAACCATTGAGCACTCACGCCACGGGGCAAACTGCCGGCCACCACGACCGCGTCATGCCCTGGTGCAATCTGGTCGAGCCGATCGAGCAAAGCCTGCTGCGCCGCTTCACTGACCCGCGGCCCCGGGCCGTTGATGTCGGTGATGCGCCCATCGTTTTCCGCCAACTTGATATTGCTGCGGGTCTCACCAGGGACGCGGATAAACGCGTCGGTGAAGCCGCGTTTGGCGAACAGGGTTTCGAACGCCTGAAGGTTATCTTCCCCGAGAAACCCGCTGACAGTCAGCTGATGCCCGAGGTCGGCCAGCACCTGCGCCACGTTCACCCCTTTGCCGGCGGCGTGGGTGTGCATTTCGTCGCTGCGATTGACCTGACCGGGCACAAGCATCGGCAATTGAACGGTAAGGTCCAGCGCCGGGTTGAGGGTCAGGGTTAAGATCTTGGCCATTACAGCGCCTCCACTAATGCGCGGACTTCGTTCGCGCTGCCCACGGCCAGGGCCTGTTGGGCAAGGGTTTGAGTCTGGGTCAGGCTGAGTTCGCGAATGCGCGCCTTGACCTCGGCAATGCTGCGGCCCGACACGCTCAACTCATCCACACCCAGGCCCACCAGCACCGGCACCGCCAGCGGATCGGCCGCCAGTTCACCGCACACGCCGACCCACTTGCCATGAGCATGAGCCGCACGCACGGTGATGTCGATCAGTTGCAGCACCGCCGGGTGCAAGCCGTCAGCCTGGGCCGACAAAGTCGGGTGACCACGGTCGATGGCCAGGGTGTACTGGGTCAGGTCGTTGGTGCCGACGCTGAAGAAGTCCACTTCCTTGGCCAATACCGGCGCCAGCAAGGCAGCCGACGGCACTTCGATCATGATCCCCAGTTGCAGATCGGCGACCGGGATTTCCAGACGCAGACGTTCGGTCATGTCCCGAGCCTGGCGCCACTCATCGACGCTGCCCACCATCGGGAACATGATCCGCAAGGGACGGTTATCCGCCGCACGCAGCAAGGCGCGCAATTGCGCTTCCATGACCTGCGGACGTTGCAGGGTCAGGCGAATGCCACGCACGCCGAGGAACGGATTTTCTTCTTTGGCGATCGGCCAGTACGGCAGCGGTTTGTCGCCACCGACATCGAGGGTGCGCACCACCAGCGGCCGCCCGGCAAGGCCATCGAGTACACGACGGTATTCGACTTCCTGGGTGGCCTCGTCCGGTGCTTGTGAATGAGCCATGAAAATCAGTTCGGTGCGCAACAGGCCAATGCCTTCGGCGCCCTGCTCCACCGCACTGGTGACGCCAGCGCTTTCACCGATATTGGCGAACACTTCCACGGGGTGGCCGTCGGTGGTCAGCGCCGGTTGATGGCGTTGTTCGGCGGCAGCTTTCAGACGCAGTTCGCGGGTGTCGCGCTCTTCGGTGGCGCGCTGTAAGGTCGCGGCATCGGCGTCCACGTGCAGGCGGCCGCGTTGGCCATCGATCAACAGCGGCGTGCCCGGTTTCAGCAGCAACACGGCGGCGCCGGCGCCCACCAGTGCCGGAATACCCAGGGCCCGGGCGACAATCGCACTGTGGGCCGTGGCACCACCGCGAGCGGTGAGAATGCCGGCGACGCGCGTCGGATCAAGACGCGCCACATCCGACGGGCCGACTTCGTCCATCACCAGAATGTACGGTTGCGCAGGCTCCGCAGGCGTTTCGACGCCACACAAATGCGCCAGCACCCGACGGCCAATGTCGCGCAAGTCGGCGGCACGTTCGGCGAGCAACGCGTCCTGCAGCGCTTCCTGTTGTTTGGCGGCGGCTTCGATCACCGTCATCCACGCCGCTTCGGCGCTTTCACCTTGCTTGAGGCGGGTTTCGACTTCGTCGGTCAATTCCGGGTCGTCGAGCATTTCCTGATGGGTGATGAAAATCTCGCGAATCGCTTTGGCCTTGCTGCGCTCGATCAGGCCTTCGATGTCACGACGCACATCGGCCAGCGCTTGCTTGAGACGCTCGCGCTCGATGGCCGCGGACTCACCGCGCAGCGGGTAATCGATGACTTGCAGCACTTGAATATGCGCCGGGCCGATGGCGATCCCCGGTGCCGCGGCAATCGCCTGAATCAGGCTGCCGGACGCTGGCGCGAGCAGTGTTTCGGCGACCTCCACCTCCACGAGCACTTCGCGCTGCTGGCTTACCACGGGCAGCGGCTCGACTTCTTCACCGAGGCCTTCTTCGATGGCCGCCAGCAAGGCCGGCAAGGCGTCGGCGGCGATGACCGGTTCGGCGATGAGCTCCAGCACCTGACCGCGACGGGCGCCAAGGCTGAGCAGTTTGCTCAAACTCTTCACCGACACCGCGCTGTCGTGGCCATCGACGATGCGTATACGGATCTCGCCTTCAAAACTTTTCGCCAGTTGCGCGAGGATCTTCGCCGGGCGCGCATGCAAACCGTGGGCGTTGGCCAGGGCAATGCGTGCGCTCGGCCAGTCCGCCGGCACTTCACCGCCAAGGACTTCCAGCACCGCGCGGCTACTGGTGGCACGGCCCAATTCATGGCCGCGACCTTCAATCAGCAACGCGCAAAGACGTTCGAGCAGCGCCTGATGGGCTTCACCGAGGCTGGCCAGGCAGAACAGCCCGCTCAGTGGCTGACCGAGGTAGCGGATGGGTTTGTCCGGGGTAACGAACGCCAGGCCCGGACGCTTCACTGTTTGCTCGCTGTGCAGCCACCACAGGCCATCGCCCAGCGGCAACGCTTCGACCTGCTGCAAGACGCCAGCAAAACCGTTGCTCACGCAATCGGCCTGACGCAGCAAACGGGCACCGCGCCAAACCAGCTCTTCGAAGTCATCGGCGGACACACCGAGGCCGATCATCTGTGCGTCCAGTGCCAGCTCTTGTGGCGCGCCTTGCAGCAATTTCAGCAAGGCCTCGGCGGAACTGGCGCGGCGCAGGGCCTGGCCCAGATCGGTTTCACCGAGGGCACGGGTCAGCAGTTGCAGCAGGCGCAGGTGTTCATCGGATTTGGCGGCGATACCGATGGCCAGATAAACGATCTGGCCATTGCCCCAGTCCACGCCGTCAGGAAACTGCATCAGCCGCACGCCGGTGGCGAATACCTGATCGCGGGTTTCGGGAGTGCCATGGGGGATGGCAATACCTTGGCCGAGAAAGGTCGAGCCCTGGGCTTCCCGGGCCTGCAAGCCTGCGAGGTAACCGTCGGCCACCAGGCCATCGGTCACGAGTCGGTCAGCGAGCAATTGCAAGGCGGTGGCTTTATCCACAGCCGACTGGCCCATGGATATCTGCTCTATGGTGAGCTCGAGCATGCTTTCTCCTTTTTGGCGCCGTGTGACGCCAGGTATTGTTTTGATTGATTCAGCTTAGGCGTTTTGAGAACACCTTTTCAGACGCAGTTTTGGCGGTTTCGCGGCAGAACCGGCCAAAGCGACCTATAACGTAGAAAATACGCCTGCTGAAACGTTTAATCTAGAATCTTAGGCACGTTACTCGATAATGTCTCATCCTTGAAGTCCAATTATCGGATGTGCTGCGACAATGGTCGCCTGCCTCAATCGGGTAGGATTGGCGAAAATGTCAGGGCACGCTCTAAAAACAAGGAATACCGGGTTGAAACTCAGTGATATTGCACAATTGGCCGGTGTCTCCGTGACCACCGCCAGTTACGTCATCAATGGCAAGGCCGAACAGCAACGCATCAGCAGCGCCACTGTCGAGCGCGTGCGGGCAGTGGTCGAACAACATGGCTTCACGCCCAACCCGCAGGCCGCCGGGCTGCGCAGTCGGCACACCCGCACCCTGGGCTTCATTCTGCCGGACCTGGAAAACCCCAGTTACGCGCGAATCGCCAAACTGCTGGAACAAGGCGCCCGGGCGCGCGGCTATCAGCTGCTGATCGCCAGCTCCGACGATGCGCCGGACAGCGAACGGCAATTGCTGCAACTGTTCCGCGCCCGCCGCTGCGATGCGCTGATCGTCGCCAGTTGCCTGCCGGCCGGTGACGACAGTTATCGCCAGTTGCAGGCCAAAGGCATTCCGATCATCGCCATCGACCGGGTGATGGAGCCCGAGCATTTCTGCTCGGTGATCAGCGATGATCGCGAAGCCAGCCTGCACCTGACCCGCAGCCTGCTGACCCCGCTGCCAAAACAGATCGCGCTGCTCGGTGCACGCCCCGAATTGAGTATCAGCCAGGAGCGGGCAGCGGGCTTCAAGGAAGCGCTGAACGGTTTCAAAGGCGAGGCGCTGATCGAGCACGGCGAGTCGTTCAGCCGTGAGTGCGGCAAACAACTGATGGAAGAATTGATCCAACGCCTGGGCCATTTGCCGGATGCGCTGGTGACCACCTCCTACGTGCTGCTTCAGGGCGTGTTCGATGCCTTGCACGATTTCCCGCTGAAAAGCCGCCCGCTGCGCCTGGGCACCTTTGGTGATACGCAGTTGCTGGACTTCCTGCCGCTGCCGGTCAACGCCATGGCCCAGCAGCATCAACTGATCGCCGACAAAGCCCTGGAACTGGCAGTGACCGCCATCGAACAGGCCGATTACCAGCCCGGCGTGCAGGCCATCGCGCGGACGTTCAAGCAGCGTATTCTTCAGGACTGAACCGTGGAACTGATCGACACCCACACTCACCTGGACTTTCCGGACTTCGACCCGGATCGTCAGGCGCTGCTGGCCGAGAGCCGCGCCCTCGGCGTGCGGCGGATGGTGGTGCTGGGGGTGTATCAGGCCAATTGGCAGCGGGTCTGGGAGCTGGTGCAAAGCGATCCCGATCTGCACGCGGCGTTTGGTTTGCACCCGGTGTATCTGGATGACCATCGCCCTGAAGATTTGACCGAACTCGGTGACTGGCTGACGCGGTTAGCGGGCCATCGCCAGCTATGCGCGGTGGGCGAGATCGGTCTGGATTACTTCATCGAAACTCTGGATCGTGAACGTCAGCAAACGCTGTTCGACGCCCAACTGCAACTGGCGGCGGACTTCAATCTTCCAGCATTGATTCATGTGCGACGCAGCCACGCAGCGGTGATCGCCACACTCAAACGGTTTCGCTTGAAACGGGCGGGGATCATTCATGCCTTCGCCGGCAGCCAGGAAGAGGCTCGCGAATACATCAAGCTCGGTTTCAAACTCGGCCTCGGCGGCGCCGCGACCTGGCCACAAGCCTTGCGCATGCACCGGGTGATTGCCGGTTTGCCCCTTGAATCGGTGGTACTGGAAACCGACTCACCGGACATGGCCCCCGCCATGTTCCCCGGCCAACGCAACAGCCCGGCCCATTTGCCGGCGATCTGTGAGGCACTGGCCACCCTCATGACGATCAGCCCCGAACAACTGGCCGCTGCCAGCACGGCCAACGCCTGTGAGCTGTTCAACTGGTAATCCGTTGATTCCCACATTTGATCTGCTTCGTGGCATCAAACCCGGAACGCACTGATCAACTGCTTGAGCTCCACCACCTGCGCCGACAGCGCTCGGCTCGCATTCTCGGTCTGGTGCGCGCCTTCGGCGGTGCGCTCGCCGGCGCGGTTGATCTCGACGATGTTCTGGTCGATGTCGTGAGCCACAGCGGTCTGCTGCTCTACCGCAGCGGCAATCTGCTGGTTCTGGTCGACGATCATGCCGACGGCGCCGAGGATGTTTTCCAGCGCCTGCTGGACCTTTTCCGACTGCCCGACCGTGCCGCTAGCCATCTGATGGCTGGTGCCCATTGCCTTGACCGCCGCACCGACACCGCTGTGCAACTTGGCGATCATCTGCTCGATTTCTTCGGTCGATTGCTGGGTGCGCTTGGCCAGGGTCCGCACCTCATCCGCCACCACCGCAAAACCCCGGCCCTGCTCGCCCGCGCGGGCGGCTTCAATGGCGGCGTTGAGGGCCAGCAGGTTGGTCTGTTCGGCAATGCTTTTGATCACCTCCAGCACACGACTGATGGACTGACTGTCGCTGGCCAGTTGATTGATCACCCGCACCGACTGATCGATTTCGCTGGCCAGTGCAGCGATGCTGCCCTGCTGGGACTCCACCAATCCGCGACCGCTGACGGTCTCGTCATTGACGCTGTGGGCACTGCTGACGGCCGCAGAGGCACTGCGCGCCACCTCCTGGGAAGTGGCCGACATCTGGTTCATCGCGGTGGCGACCTGTTCGATCTGCGTACGCTGCCCCGCTACCGCCTGGTTGCTCTGGGCGGACACGCTTTCGACCTGCCCGGCCTGGCGCTCGACCTCGCTGACGGTCTGCCCCACTCGCTCGATCAGGTCATGGATTTTCTTCACGGTACCGGTGAACACCTCACCCAACTCGCCCAGCTCGTCGCGGCTGTTGGCGCTGAAGGTCACGGTCATGTCACCGGCCGCCACCTTGTCCATCACTGCGCCCAGACGCTTGAGGGTGGTGCGAGTCGAAGCGTAGAACCCACCATAGAGGTAAAAAATCAACACAAACACCAGCGCCAGCGCCACCGCCTGCAACACCATGTGGGTACGGTGCTGCTCCAGCCGCTGCTGCAACTGGGTGCCGAGAAACTTCAGGGTGGCTTCGTTGAGTTGATAGGTCTGGTCCATCAGGCCCGTGACCTGATCGAAAAAGGCCTGCCACGGCGCATCGAGGGTGTCGGCCATCACCACCTGTTCTTCGAACAGTTCACTGGCCTTTTTCAGGGAGGCCTTGCTGCTTTCTGCCTGAGCCGCCAGGGTTTCGTGCGCGGCTTTACTGGAGCCCAGAGCGTCCTTCAACTTCAGGCCGTATTCGGCCTGAAGTTTCTCGATCTGCGCCAGCAACTCATCGAATCGGGTACTCGAGGCCGAATTGAGAAAACCCTGCCCCAGCGAGTAAGACCCCATCGCCCGGCCCTCGCCGAGTGTCTGGGTGACGGCCGGCGTGACGTTGGTAATGAGTTCGCTCAGCTGACGCATGTCGCTCTGGCTGTCGCGGCTCAGGCCGGCCTGACTGGCGATGATCTGGCTGAAAATCTGCGCGCTGCCGAGCAACTTGCCGATCAGCGCACTTTTGCTTTGCAGGGAGTTTTCCGCTTGCTGGGCCTTGAACGCGGCGATCATTTCATCGCGTTTGCCATCGAAAAACGTGATTTGCTCCGGGTCAGTAGTCATCGCCGCCAACCCCTGCAAACGGCTCAGGACGCTTTGCTCCAGGGCACTGATCGTCGATTCGACATGATTGGCCTTGCCGGACTGGCCCAGGGTGACGTTGATCTGTACCAGGTTGTTCAGGGTCTCCAGGTCCCGACGCAGGCTCAGGCCGCTGCCCAACAGGTCGAGGCTCTGCAACTCGATCCGGGTGCCCTGGAATTCGCGATAGGAGTCGCGCACCAGATAGAAGTTGGTCACCAGCATCGGTACGAGGAACAGCACGCTGATCAGGCTGAACTTCATGCCGAAGCTCAGGCGGTTCATCAGCGCGACGGCGGGATAGAGCAAGCTCTTCACTGTGAAGTCTCCCTTTGATTTCTTATTTTTATTGGCAGGCGCGCAGAGACAGCAGATAGCCACTATTGGCGCTGCCTCTGTATAGCCTAAATCGGAGGGAGGTTTTGTAACTTAAGGTTAACGACAGGTCGCCGTTGTTGGAGCGGATGAGCCCCTGTGGCGAGCCCCCTCGCCACAAAAGCGTCCGTAGATTGGAGTCAGGACAAAACAGTCCACAACGCAAAACCGGCATACCAAAGCACTGCCGCACGCAGCAGCAGTTCCCAGATCCGGTCCAGGCTGTTGATGCCGTCCGGGCCGACCACCGGCGCCGGAATTTCACCGGCAACCAGTCCGACCTTCTCGATCAGTTGGGCGGCGCTGATGTTCCAGTTCAGCAGCTCATGCAGCATCACCCGGCTGACCGCGACAAAGTTGCCGACCAGCGCGAAGCTCGCCGCCAGCAACCGCACCGGCACCCAATCGAACGCGTGGCGCAGTTGTGTCGCGCGCTCGACCACGGCCGGGTTCTGCCCATGCTCTTCGGCCAGCGCCAGCAGCCGATAGCTCAGGGCCGCAACCGGGCCCAGCAGGAAGTACCAGAAGATCACCGCGAAAAAGCTCTGATAGGCCTCCCACAACAAATGCCCCTGCACCCGTTCCAGCAGTTGCTCGCCACTGTCGGCGCAGATATCCAGGTCGCGTTTGGCCACATGGGCGGCAGCCTGCAGGTCTTCCCGGCGCCAGGCATCGCGAAACGGCCCCAGGCCGGCCAGCAGATCGCCACGCCCCAGACTGTAAATCACCACCAACAGGTGCACGGGCAACGCCAGCAAGCCATAGGCCACCGGGTCCAGCACCACCAACAGCAACCCCAGCAGCGCCACCGGCAACAACACCAGCACCACCAGTATCAGCCACGGACGGTTGCTCATGCGTGGGCTCACTTCAAGCTTGTTCAGCTCGCGCACCCAACCCGCATCACGTTGAACCCGATGGCGCAGGGCCGAGAATTTCTCGATCCAGACCGCTAACAGCAGCACCAGAAAACTCATTGTTGCTCCTCTTCTTCCTGAGCGGCTTTTGCCAGGGCCGCACGATAGCGCGCCCAGTCAAACGCCGGTCCCGGATCAGTCTTGCGCCCGGGTGCAATGTCGCTATGCCCACAGATACGTTGCGCGGTGATGCCCGTGAAGGCGCTTTGCAGCTGTCGGGTCAGAGTCGTCAACGCCTGATACTGCGCATCGGTAAACGGTAGATCATCCGTGCCTTCAAGCTCGATGCCCACGGAAAAATCGTTACAGGTTTCCCGTCCCTCGAAACACGAAACGCCGGCGTGCCAGGCGCGCTCAAGACAAGAGACAAACTGAGTGACGGTGCCGTCACGTTCAATCAGAAAGTGCGCAGACACCCGCAGGTCGGCGATCCCTGCAAAGTAGGGATGTTCCGTGACATCCAGACGATTCTGGAAAAATTCCTGCACCTTGCCGGTCAGAAACTGCGCGGGCGGCAGACTGATGTTGTGGATCACCAGCAGGGAAATCTCGCCCTCGGGGCGCGCATTGAAGTTGGGCGAAGGGCATAAACGCACACCCTGACACCAACCACTCGCGGGGTCCAACTGCATACAGGCTCCTTCAACGACGACTGTGTTGGCGCCCAGTATGCCGCGATAGACCCTCGGCGCGCGATCACTTGCCGCGATTGAGACGCCGCAGGTTGCCCAGCACCGATTCCAGCGCCCGATCGAACAGCAAGGTGTCGTCCAGCGTGCGCACCGCGCCACGCCGAAACTCCAGGGCCAGGCCGGTACGGTTGTGCTCCAGCACTTTCATTCCGGTACGGTCGACAAAGATGTACTTGCCGGTGGATTCAATGATTGCCGTCAATTTACAACGCAGGGTGTTTTCCTCGTCTTCCTGAAACTCGACCCAGCACCCCGGGCGCAGTTGATCGACTTGCAGTAGCGCGGCATCACCCTCCGGCAAACGCACCGAGGCCGTTTCGACCGGGCCTTCGTCAGCAGTGCGAAGCACGATTTCCTCCTGCACTTCGACCATTATCGGCCCCTCGACAGGCGTGCTGTTCTGGCTCGGACGTTCAAACAGTTGAACGTGCAGGGCTTCCAGCTCGCTGAAAAACTCGCTGGTAGCGAACGGGTCGAATGCCGAGCTGTTCAGCCCATCGCGCAATGACTTGAGCAACCCTGGCACCAGCGCCAACAAGCGCAGGCTCGCATCGGGTTCGTCATGGCGCTGCACGCTCCAGATCAACTGCTCCATGGTCTGCACATCGGCGTGCCATTCGGCGGACTGATCACCGTGCTTGAGGCCGGTCAGCAACAGCACTTTGCTCCAGGCCTCCTGAACAAACACCACCACGCTGTGCGGCAAAACCTTGCCCACCAACACCTGATTCAACGCCTGCTCGACGCGCTGACGGGCCAGTTCGGTCCTGGCGCGGCCTTCTTCGGCGTCTCGGGTGCGCTGCTCCAGCAATTCACTGCGACGACGCTCGTCATGGGTGAAGGCGAGGAAATCCGCCAGCAGTTCGGAAAAGATCGCCGGGTCATCGACAAAGTCGTTCAACAAGCGCTGCACCACCTGCTCAATGCGCAGGTACAGACTGTCGCGCTGATGGTCATCGCACTCGCCCCAGCCCATGGCCGCCGCGGCGATTTCGTTGAGCAAGCGCCGGGCGGGATGGCTGCTGCGGCTGAAAAAACTCTTGTCGAGCACCGCGACTTTCAGCATCGGAATCTGCAAGCGGCCAATCAGCGCCTTGAGGGAGTCCGGCAGGTTGCGGTCATCGAGAATGCATTCGAAGAGCATGGCGATCAGGTTGATCACGTCTTCATCAGCCACCCCGACCACCCGCGACCTGCCACTTTTGACGCTGACCCGGGTCAGCAGCAGTTCGAGCTGGTTACGCAGGTCGAAGTCGTCCTGAACCGCCAGCGCCGGCACATATTGCTGCAAGTGCGAGAGCAGTCGCAGCAGGTCGCGGGTGGAAATGGGCTGGGTCTGGGCACTGACCTCCAGGGTCGGCGCAACGCTGCCGCGCACATGGAGCAGCAACTCCTGCAAGGCGGCGAAAACTTCCTGCACCCCCTCGTCAATCTGTGGATTGCTGCTGCGACTCCCTGCCTCGACAGGGTCGGCGTGAGCACTGGCAGCCGCTCGATCAGTGGCACGCCGCGCCGGGGCGGGCTTGAGGTCCGGCAGCACACCGGTGGCGATCAGCAATTGATTGGCTTCGGCGTAGAGCTGATCGGCGTTGCTGAGCACATAGCGCTCAAACAGCTTGAGGATGATCAGCTTGACCTTGATCTCCATCCCCAGGTTGCGACCCGCCTGCAGGAAATACTCGCAGAGCAGCGTCGGCCCCAGAGGGTTGTGCTGTTCGACCAGTTTCTTGCCCAACAGGGTGCTCAGTCGGGCGGTGAGTTGGTCGAGGGCGAAGCCATCGCGGTTCAGCACTTTGCCGACCATGATCTCCACCGCCACATTACGCTCCATGTCGTCATGGGATAGCGACGCCGAGGTATCGAAAGCCAATGCCCGGGGCAAGGCAGCCTGTGAGGTGTCGCACTGCGTGAGTCTGAGGAAAGCCTCGAGGAACTGCTCGAGAAAACCGCGCTCGATACTTTTGCGCTTGAGGCGCAAATCGCGCATGGCTTCGAAGAAAATGTTTTGCTCGACATCGTTTCGGGCCCGGTCGGCCATTTCGAACAAGGTGTCGTCGGCGTTATCGAACAGCTCCTGCAAACCCTGCTTGAGCTGTTGGGCAGCTTTGTCGCGAACCTGAAGCAGAATCACAGGCAGGCGGGCGAGCAGCGAATGAGTCGCCTGATCGGTAGTCGCCTTGTGCAAAGGCACTACATTCCCGTCGTTGTGCATCCAAGCCTCCTGAAACGGTGATTCTTCGGTTCGGTAAGAAAGATCGAGCACGCCGGCCACACAGCCGGCGTTCAGCGGAGAACATTGCACACCCGCTGTCATTCAATAATCGGGAATCCAAAGGTACGTCAAAGCTATGACGTCAAATGCAAGGCAGAATTATCTGCAAAAGACCTCTCTTGTGCCAGCAGACTCTGCGCTCCCAAAGAAACAGACGTTTATGAAAGACCCTTGCTTAGAGTCAATTGCTCACGCGAATCGACCAAATGCAGGCTTGCGAACGACGGGATGGTTGTTGATGCCTTGGGTTGCCTCGCGCCATGGCCCTATAATCGGGCCACTTTGTTTGTGGAGCCCGTTATGCCGAATCTACGTCTCGCCGATTTGACCGCCGAAATCGAAGCCAACGTGCGCCGTGCGTTGCTCGAGGACATCGGCAGCGGCGACATCACCGCGCAACTGATCCCGGCCGAACGTCTGGCCAAAGCCACCATCATCACCCGCGACGCGGCCGTCATCAGCGGCACTGCATGGGTCGATGCCGTGTTTCGGCAGCTGGATCCGCGGGTCGCCGTGCACTGGCAGGTGAGCGATGGCGAGCGGGTGAAACCCAATCAGGCGCTGTTCCACCTCGAAGGCCCGGCACGCTCGCTGCTCACCGGCGAACGCAGCGCGCTGAACTTCCTGCAGCTGCTTTCGGGCGTGGCCACGCGCGCGCAGTACCTGGCGGATTTCGTCGCCCAGACCCAAGTGAAGTTGCTCGATACCCGCAAAACCCTGCCGGGGCTGCGTCTGGCCCAGAAATACGCCGTGACCTGCGGCGGTTGCTACAACCACCGCATCGGCCTGTATGACGCCTTCCTGATCAAGGAAAACCATATCGCCGCCTGCGGTGGCATCCCTGAGGCTATTGCTGCCGCGCACAAGATCGCTCCGGGCAAACCGGTGGAGATCGAAGTGGAGAACCTGACGGAGCTCAAAGAAGCCCTGGCGGCGGGGGCCGACATCATCATGCTCGATGAACTGAGCCTGGATGACATGCGTGAAGCCGTGCGCCTGAATGCCGGCAAGGCAAAACTGGAGGCCAGTGGCGGCATCAACGAAAGTACGTTGCTGCCGATTGCGCAAACCGGGGTGGATTACATTTCGATTGGTGCGATGACCAAGGATGTGAAGGCGGTGGATCTGTCGATGCGACTGAGCCTCTGAGTTCTTCGCATAAAGAAAAACGCCAGCCCCGATGAGGCTGGCGTTTTTGTATCAGACCACCAGATTGTTCATCTCGCAGTACTCTTCCCACTCGACACCCAATACCTCGGCCGCTTCCTTGTGCAGCGCCAGGCGCGCAGCCTCGAACTCTTCCGGGGTTGAGGTGTACTTGAGCGTCAGCTCCCACGGCTGCAAGCCCTGGGCTTCTGCCTCATCCTCGAACGCCCACTGGATCTGGTCCTTCTGATCGTCGGCAGGCAAGTCCTTGATCTCTTCCAGTAACTGGGGTGCATCCAGTACGTACTTTTTCAGGGCTTCTTCGTGTCTGGCTTCTTGGGTCAATTCTTTAACGGTCATGGCGTTCTCGCTGATCTGGGGAATGGAAGATGGATCTGGATCATCAAGGATCTCTCTGACGCAAAAAAACCGTTTGAAGCCCGGTTTGTCTGGCCTTCAGAACCATTCGGGATCATCTGAAAACTGCTGGGCGATGCTCATGCAGGCAACGAATATAGGACGTTTTGCCGACGATTTACACGGCTCTTTACATCTATCCCGCAAAAAGCTGTGTGCAAGAGATGCTGGAGACCTCGGGGAACATAAATTCAAATCCCAAGTCATAGCGATGTGCCATATCGGCACTTCACAAGGAACCCCAGTGATGCGCAGTTTTTCGAAGCTTTCGTCTACCCGTCTTGCCGCTGCTACCCTGCTGCTCGGCAGCCTGACATTGGCCAGTGCAGCTCAAGCGGCTGTCGAAGTCGCCTCTGACCCTTCGCTGTACTCCGACAAAATCTCTGCCCTCCACAATTCATACGGCAAGGACACGCTCGTCAGAACCAGTGTCAGCATCGATGATCTGGAAAACCTGCAAAAAACCGTGAAGGCCAATGCCAGCGATCTCGAAAGCCAGAAGCGCACTATCAGCGAACAGGCCCGTCAGATCGAAGAACTCAAACGCAACAGTGGTTCCAGCACCAGCTCCAGCAGCAAGGAGATTGATGATCTCAAGCGCACGGTCAATGAACAGGAACGCGACCTGAACACTCTCACCAAACAAGTGGAAGAGCTCAAGCGCAACAGCGGTTCCAGCTCCAGCTCGAACAACAGCGAGATCTCCAGTCTTAAACGGGAAATCAGCGATCAGGATCGCGCGATGGATCAGCTCAAGCGCACCGTCGAGGAGCTGAGCAGAAAGGTGAAGTAAGCGGGGAAAATGGTGCCCGAGACAGGAATCGAACCTGCGACCTTCGCGTTACGAGTGCGCTGCTCTACCGGCTGAGCTACACGGGCTGTGGGCTAAACCTAGCACCGGTCTCGAGGTCCGGCAACTTGTGGCGAGGGAGCAAGCTCCCCCGCCACACCAAATTCCACGCTCAGCTTTTTCCTGCACACAGCAAAACGCCCCGAACCAGTCGGGGCGTTTTGCTGTTCAACGGTCAGGCGCGGGGGTAATTAAACGCCCGAAGCCTTGGCCGCTGCTACGTCTTTGATGGACAGCTTGATACGGCCGCGGTTGTCCACGTCCAGTACCAGAACTTCCACTTCCTGGCCTTCTTTCAGGATGTCGGTCACTTTCTCAACGCGAGCGTCGCTCAGCATCGAGATGTGAACCAGACCGTCCTTGCCCGGCAGGATGTTGACGAATGCGCCGAAGTCGACGATGCGCTCAACCTTACCGACGTAGATCTTGCCGATTTCAGCTTCAGCGGTGATGCCCAGAACGCGCTGGCGTGCAGCTTCAGCCGCTTCCTTGGTTTCGCCGAAGATCTTGATCGAGCCGTCGTCTTCGATGTCGATCGAAGCCTTGGTCTCTTCACAGATCGCACGAATGGTCGCGCCGCCTTTACCGATGACATCACGGATTTTGTCGGTGTCGATTTTCATCGCGATCATGGTCGGAGCGTTTTCCGACAGTTCGGTACGCGACTGGCCAATGATCTGGTTCATCTGACCGAGGATATTCAGGCGCGCTTCCAGGGCTTGGCCCAGAGCGATTTCCATGATTTCTTCGGTGATGCCCTTGATCTTGATGTCCATCTGCAGCGCGGTAACACCTTTGGCGGTACCGGCTACTTTGAAGTCCATGTCGCCCAGGTGGTCTTCGTCACCCAGGATGTCAGTCAGGACGGCGAATTTCTCGCCTTCTTTAACCAGACCCATGGCGATACCGGCAACCGGTGCCTTCATCGGTACACCAGCGTCCATCAGAGCCAGGGAAGCGCCGCAGACCGAAGCCATGGAGCTCGAACCGTTGGACTCGGTGATTTCCGACACGACACGGATGGTGTACGGGAACACGTCGGCAGCAGGCAGCATGGCCTGAACCGAACGACGAGCCAGACGGCCGTGACCGATTTCACGACGACCAGCGCCACCCATGCGACCACACTCGCCCACCGAGAACGGAGGGAAGTTGTAGTGCAGCATGAACGGGTCTTTTTTCTCGCCTTCCAGGGTGTCCAGCAGCTGTGCGTCACGGGCGGTGCCCAGTGTCGCGACGACCAGAGCCTGGGTTTCGCCACGGGTGAACAGTGCCGAACCGTGGGTCTTCGGCAGAACACCCACTTCGATGTTCAGCGGACGTACGGTGCGGGTGTCGCGGCCGTCGATACGTGGCTTGCCGTTAACGATGTTTTCGCGAACGGTGCGGTATTCGATTTCGCCGAAAGCAGCTTTGACGTCAGCAGCGGAAGGCTGGCCTTCTTCACCGGACAGCTTGGCAACCACTTGGTCTTTCAGTTCGCCCAGACGAGCGTAACGGTCGGCCTTGATGGTGATGGTGTAAGCCTGGGAGATCGCTTCGCCGAACTCGGCACGGATAGCACCCAGCAGAGCAGTGGCTTCTGGCTGAGGAGCCCAGGCCCAGGTCGGCTTGGCAGCTTCAGCGGCCAGTTCTTTAACGGCGTTGATCACCACCTGGAACTCGTCGTGAGCAAACAGTACCGCGCCCAGCATCTGGTCTTCGGTCAGCTCTTTGGCTTCCGATTCAACCATCAACACGGCTTCCGAAGTACCGGCAACGACCATGTCCAGGCTCGAAGCTTTCAGTTGTTCGTAAGTCGGGTTCAGCAGGTAACCGGTGCTTTCGTGGAATGCAACGCGGGCAGCGCCGATCGGGCCATCGAAAGGAATGCCGGAGATAGCCAGCGCAGCCGAGGTACCGATCATCGCTGCGATGTCCGGATCGGTCTTCTTGCTGGTGGAAACGACGGTGCAGACAACCTGCACTTCGTTCATGAAACCTTCAGGGAACAGCGGACGGATCGGACGGTCGATCAGTCGGGAAGTCAGGGTTTCTTTCTCGGAAGGACGGCCTTCACGCTTGAAGAAACCGCCAGGGATCTTACCGGCGGCGTAAGTCTTTTCCTGGTAGTGAACAGACAGAGGGAAGAAGCCCTTGCCTGGATCGGCTTGTTTGGCACCGACTACGGTCACCAATACGCTGACGTCGTCGTCAACGGTGACCAATACTGCGCCGGAGGCCTGACGGGCGATACGGCCAGTCTCGAGGGTAACGGTCGACTGACCGAACTGGAATTTTTTGATTACCGGGTTCACGGTGTCCTACCTTCTTTGTGGCTCTTGGGGGAACTGGTTTCTTGCGAAATTCTTGGGCAACGCCGGGAATCGGCCCGACTGTCATTGTCCAGGGTAAAACTATTGTCCAGATAAAACTTGAGGCTGGGAGCCTGCCATGTACCTGCGGGAAACCCGCTGGCACACAGCAAACAACCAACCTCTAGCGCAATCGCTTATTAGCGACGCAGACCCAGGCGAGCGATCAGAGCGCTGTAACGGCTCACGTCCTTGCCTTTCAGGTAGTCCAGCAGCTTACGACGCTGGTTAACCATGCGGATCAGACCACGACGGGAGTGGTGATCTTTACCGTTGGCCTTGAAGTGACCTTGCAGTTTGTTGATGTTGGCGGTCAGCAGTGCAACTTGCACCTCTGGCGAACCAGTGTCACCAACAGCTTGCTGGTAGTCAGCTACGATTTGAGCTTTTTCTTGAACGTCGAGAGCCATGAGGCAATCCTTTTATCAGGAAACCGTTTCAGAAAAACAGTTTCAACAGGCCAGGGACAAATCCCTGTATCTAAAAATGAGTAGTGACCGTGCCTGTTAACAGCCACCCTCGTTCGGTCATTCTGACCGAATCAGTCGACGTGGCGCGATGCGCCCGTCTTCGCTCACTTCACCGATACCGATGAAGCGACCATTGTGATCCTGTACCCGTACCATGCCAAATTTCGGTGCATCCGGGGCACGTACCGGCTGGCCGTTGAGCCAGTAGAACGCGCTCGCTTCCGAGAACTGCAACAGTGGCCAATCCAGCAGGCCGCTGTCCGATGGCATCAGGAAGCGGTCGACCGCTTCGTTGCCGCCTTCGGCATGTACCGCTTCCAGCTCTTCCAGAGTGACGGTCTGTGCAAGCGTGAAAGGCCCGGCCTGGGTACGTCGCAATTCAGCCACGTAAGCGCCACAACCGAGTTGCTCACCGATATCCTCCACCAGGGTACGGATATAGGTGCCTTTGCTGCAATCCACCGCAAGCCGCGCAGTATCACCCTCAAAGGCCAGTAATTCCAAGCGCGCAATAGTAACAGAACGCGGTTCGCGCTCCACTACTTCACCTGCACGGGCCAGCTTGTACAGCGGCTGCCCATCGCGCTTGAGTGCCGAGTACATCGGCGGTATCTGACTGATTTGCCCACGAAATTTCGGCAACACAGCTTCGATATCGGCACGACCAACGGTCACCGGACGTTCCAGCAAAACCTCACCTTCGGCATCCGCCGTGGTGGTGGTCTTGCCCAGTTGCGCCAGGGTTTCATAACCTTTGTCGGAATCGAGCAGGTATTGCGAGAACTTGGTGGCCTCGCCGAAGCACAACGGCAACACGCCAGTGGCCAGCGGATCGAGACTGCCGGTGTGCCCGGCCTTCTCGGCATTGAGCAACCAGCGGACCTTCTGCAACGCCGCGTTGGAAGTGAACCCCAACGGCTTGTCGAGCAGGATGATACCGCTGACGTTACGACGGATACGTTTGACCTGAGCCACCGATTACTCCTTGGCGTCTTCGGGTTCAGCCGCTACCGGGTGCTGATTGTCTTCAGCCACCGCGCGTTCGATCAGGGCCGACAGGTGCGCACCACGCACGACACTTTCGTCGTAATGGAAGTGCAACTGTGGAACGCTGCGCAATTTCATCTCGCGAGCCAACTGCATGCGCAGGAAACCGGCGGCGGAGTTGAGCACCTTGATGCTTTGCGCGATATCGTCGCGGCTGTCCTGCCCCATCACGGTGATGAAGATCTTGGCGTGACCGACATCACGGCTGACTTCAACAGCGGTAATGGTGACCAGCCCGACGCGCGGGTCTTTGACTTCACGACGGATCAGCTGTGCCAGCTCACGCTGCATCTGATCGCCGATACGTTGGGTACGGCTATATTCTTTTGCCATGTCTTGTTACCTGTTACTGCCCCACGGTGAAACCCGAAGGGTCTGAAAGCGGCAAACGCCCGGCCTGACAAAAGCCAGACCGGGCGTTGCGTTTAGAGTCCGACTGATGCGCCGCGCAATTGCATGCGGCTGGCCATCACGGCTCTTGAAGTGCGCGAGTTAGAGGCTGCGAGCAACCTGAACCTTCTCGAAGACTTCGATCTTGTCACCGACTTTGACGTCGTTGTAGCTCTTCACGCCGATACCGCATTCCATGCCGGCACGTACTTCGGAAGCGTCATCCTTGAAGCGGCGCAGGGATTCCAGCTCGCCTTCGAAGATAACGATGTCTTCACGCAGTACACGGATTGGGCGGTTACGGTGAACAACACCTTCGATAACCATGCAACCGGCGATCGCGCCAAACTTCGGCGAACGGAACACGTCACGCACTTCAGCGGTACCCAGGATGTTCTCGCGAACATCGCTGCCCAGCATACCGGTAAGGGCTTTCTTGACGTCTTCGATGATGTCGTAGATCACGTTGTAGTAACGCATATCCAGACCTTCCTGCTCGACGATCTTGCGAGCGCCGGCATCGGCACGCACGTTGAAGCCGAACAGTACAGCGTTGGAGGCCAGTGCCAGGTTGGCGTCGGATTCGGTGATACCACCGACACCGCCACCGACCACACGCACTTGCACTTCGTCGTTACCCAGGCCATTCAAGGCACCGTTCAACGCTTCCAGCGAACCACGGACGTCGGATTTGAGGACGATGTTGAGCGTCTTCTTCTCTTCCTGACCCATGTTCTCGAAGATGTTTTCAAGCTTGCCGGCGTGAGCACGGGCCAGTTTGACTTCGCGGAACTTGCCTTGACGGAACAGAGCCACTTCACGGGCTTTCTTCTCGTCAGCAACTACGCTCATCTCGTCGCCAGCGTCCGGAGTACCGTCCAGGCCGAGGATCTCGACAGGGATGGAAGGACCGGCTTCCTTGATTGGCTTGCCGTTCTCGTCGAGCATGGCGCGAACGCGGCCATAGTTCGAACCGACCAGCACCATGTCGCCCTGGCGCAGGGTACCGTCTTGAACCAGAACGGTTGCAACCGGGCCACGACCTTTGTCGAGACGCGATTCAACCACAACACCACGACCAGGGGCCGATGGGGTTGCTTTCAGTTCGAGAACTTCAGCTTGCAGCAGAACAGCTTCGAGCAACTCGTCCACGCCGGTACCGACTTTCGCCGAAACCGATACGAACGGGGTGTCGCCGCCCCACTCTTCCGAAGTCACGCCGTGAACCGACAATTCGCTACGGATGCGATCGAGATCGGCGCCCGGCTTGTCGATTTTGTTCACTGCAACAACCAGAGGTACGCCAGCCGCCTGAGCGTGCTGAACAGCTTCAACGGTCTGCGGCATTACGCCGTCGTCCGCTGCAACCACCAGGATCACGATGTCGGTCGCCTTGGCACCACGGGCACGCATGGCGGTAAACGCGGCGTGACCAGGGGTGTCGAGGAAGGTGACCATGCCGCGTTCGGTTTCAACGTGGTACGCACCGATGTGCTGGGTGATACCACCGGCTTCGCCAGCAGCTACCTTGGCACGACGGATGTAGTCGAGCAGCGAGGTCTTACCGTGGTCAACGTGACCCATTACGGTCACAACCGGTGCACGGGAGAACGTCTCACCTTCAAACTTCAGGGACTCGGCCAGGGAATCTTCCAGGGCGGTGTCGCTGACCAGGGTCACTTTGTGGCCCAGCTCTTCGGCAACCAGTTGGGCAGTTTCCTGATCCAGTACCTGGTTGATGGTCGCTGGGGTACCCAGTTTGAACATGAACTTGATGATTTCAGCAGCCTTGACCGACATCTGCTGGGCGAGATCGCCAACAGTGATGGTCTCGCCGATCTTCACTTCGCGCACAACAGGGCCGGTTGGGCTCTGGAAACCGTGGGCGTTGCGTTTCTTCAGCTTGGCCTTGCCGCGACCACCGCGACGGAAGCCATCGCTTTCTTCGTCGGTAGTACGTGGGGCAACACGTGGAGCAGGCGCTTTTTCCTTGACCGAAGCACGATGCGGAGCGTTTTTGCGCTCGCCATCACCACTGCCACGACGATTGCTATCGTCGGCACGTGGTTTGTCCGGACGACGCTGCTCGTCGCGCTTGCGAGTGTCGGCTGCCGGTGCAGGTGCAGCGGCCACGACCGGGGCGCTCTCACGCACAGGTTCGGCAACTGCAACAGGCGCTGCGACAGCTTCGACAGGAGCGGTTTGCGCAGCAGCAGGCTGGCGACGCGCTTCTTCTTCGGCGCGACGCTTGGCTTCTTCTTCAGCCTTCTGACGTGCAGCATTTTCTACTGCGCGACGTTCTTCCAGTTCGCGTTTGCGCTCGGCTTCGATTTCTTCCGGGCTGCGCTGCACGAAGACTTTCTTCTTGCGTACTTCAACGCTGATGCTTTTGCTGCCAGCAACACGCAGGGTGCTGGTGGTTTTACGCTGCAGCGTGATCTTGCGTGGTTCTTCCACTTTCGCCTTGTGGCTGCTTTTCAAGTGAGTCAGCAAAGATTGCTTCTCACTGTCAGTCACATGTTCTTCGGCGGCGGTGTGCGGCAGACCTGCCTCACGCATCTGCTGCAACAGGCGCTCTACCGGTGTTTTGACCTCATCGGCCAGTTGTTTCACCGTGACTTGCGTCATGCACTTCTCTCCTCAGGCCGCGCCTAATTACTCGAACCAGTGGGCTCGGGCGGCCATGATCAACTTGCCGGCACGATCATCGTCAATGCCGTCGATGTCGAGCAGGTCGTCAATAGACTGCTCGGCCAGGTCTTCGCGGGTAATTACGCCGCGCACCGCCAGTTCCATCGCCAAATCCTTGTCCATGCCCTCAAGCGAGAGCAGGTCTTCGGCCGGATGGGCGTCTGCCAGCTTTTCCTCAGTAGCGATGGCTTTAGTCAACAAACGATCCTTGGCGCGAGCGCGAAGCTCGTTGACGGTTTCTTCGTCAAAGCCGTCGATGTTGAGCATTTCTTCCAACGGTACGTAGGCAATCTCTTCCAGGCTGGTGAAACCTTCATCTACCAGCACCTGTGCCAGGTCTTCGTCGACTTCCAGCTCGTCGATAAAGTTGCGCAGGATGTCGCCGGTTTCTGCTTGTTGCTTAGCCTGGATGTCCGATTCGGTCATCACGTTCAGGGTCCAGCCAGTCAACTGGCTAGCCAGACGCACGTTCTGACCACCGCGACCGATGGCCTGAGCCAGATTGTCTGCGCCAACGGCGATGTCCATTGCATGGGCATCTTCGTCAACGATAATTGCCGCCACTTCAGCCGGCGACATTGCATTGATCACGAACTGAGCAGGGTTATCGTCCCACAGGACGATGTCCACACGCTCACCGCCCAACTCGCCGGACACTGCCTGGACGCGCGAACCGCGCATACCGATGCAAGCGCCTTGCGGATCGATGCGTTTGTCTTTGGAGCGGACCGCGATCTTGGCACGCGAACCCGGGTCACGGGATGCAGCCATTACTTCGATCAGGCCTTCAGCGATTTCCGGCACTTCGATGCGGAACAACTCGATCAGCATTTCCGGCGCGGTACGCGACAGGATCAGCTGCGGGCCGCGGTTCTCGGTGCGGATTTCCTTGAGCAGCGCACGCAGACGCACGCCAACCCGGAAGGTTTCGCGAGAGATGATGTCTTCACGGGCCAGCAACGCTTCTGCGTTATTGCCCAGGTCGACGATCACATTGTCGCGGGTGACTTTCTTCACGGTGCCGGAGATGATTTCCCCCAAACGCTCGCGATAGGCATCAACGACTTGAGCACGCTCGGCTTCGCGAACTTTCTGCACGATGACTTGCTTGGCAGTCTGTGCAGCAATGCGGCCGAACTCGATGGATTCGATTTTTTCTTCGACAACGTCACCGACCTTGGCGCCAGGATGCGTTTGCGCAACCTTGCTCGGCCAGGTTTCGATAGCCGGATCGTCCAGGTCTGCTTCTTCGACGACCGTCCAGCGACGGAATGTCTCATAAGCACCGGTGTGGCGATTGATTTCCACACGCAGATCGACTTCGTCCTCGAAACGCTTTTTGGTAGCAGTGGCCAGAGCCAGCTCCAGCGCTTCAAAAATTACGTTTGCCGGTACGCCCTTTTCATTGGATACCGACTCAACAACCAGCAGTACTTCTTTGCTCATCGTACGCCTCGCCTTTCGCAAGCCATTGGATCCGCGGGATCCGCGTCTCAGTCAAAACTGGGAATAATGTTGGCCTTGTCGATCATATCGATCGGCAACAGGAACTCATGGTCTTCAACCTGCACCACGACGTCCTGCTCTTCTACACCGCGCAGAAGGCCCTGAAAGTTGCGTCGACCTTCAAAAGGCGAGCGCAGCTTGATCTTCACTTGTTCACCGGCAAATTTTGCAAACTGCTCAAGAGTGAACAGTGGG
This sequence comes from Pseudomonas sp. URMO17WK12:I6, assembly GCF_003253625.1. Lineage (NCBI taxonomy): Bacteria > Pseudomonadati > Pseudomonadota > Gammaproteobacteria > Pseudomonadales > Pseudomonadaceae > Pseudomonas > Pseudomonas sp. URMO17WK12:I6. Next base: position 89,769 of record NZ_QKYZ01000010.1, on the reverse strand, counting down.
CGTTCCATGCCAGGCGAGGAAACTTCAAGGGTGTATTCAACGGAGATTGGATCTTCAACATCCAGCACACCGCTGATCTGGCGACTGACGATGGCACAATCGTCCACCAGCACGCCGCCTTCTTTATCGATATAAACGCGCAACATTGAGTGGCGACCTTGAGCCGAAAACTCAATACCCCAGCATTCATAGCCTAGGGCCACGACCACCGGGGCCAGCAAGGCCTGCAACTCTTCTAGCTTGCTCGACACCTGAACCCCCTCGTGCATGTATGTGCATGCTATGCAAAATAAAAAAATGGGCGAAACGCCCATCCTTGAAACGCCGCCGAATAGCGGCGTTGAAAGTGTCCAGCTAACAAAAAGCCCCTGAAAAGGGGCTCCTTAAACTGGTTGCGGGGGCCGGATTTGAACCGACGACCTTCGGGTTATGAGCCCGACGAGCTACCAGACTGCTCCACCCCGCGACAAAGCTGGGGCGGAAGTATACGACCGATCCCTAACAGGGTCAATGTAACCTTCCACCTACAAGAAAGCCCGCAACAGCGGGCTCTCCTGATAATTGGTACCGAGAAGGGGACTCGAACCCCTACACCCTATGGGCACAACCACCTCAAGGTTGCGTGTCTACCAATTCCACCACCTCGGCAATACTACGTTTGAAACTCTTCTTACTTCTGCTCTTGAGCTGGAGGCACGTCAGTCGCTGGAGTAGCCGACTTTTGCTCTTGAAGCACCGGGACATCATCAGAAGCCGGTTTTTGCTTTGGAACTTCCAACACTGCTGGGTTTGGCAAACCTACTTGAGTCAGCTGGTGAGCTTTCTCTTTAGCAAAGTAACCTAACCCCAAGCTGGTCATGAAGAAACCGGCGGCAAGTATAGCAGTAAACTTACTAAGAAAGGTAGAGGTACCTTGGCTTCCGAACACAGTATTTGAAGCACCTGCTCCGAAAGATGCACCAGCGTCCGCACCTTTACCCTGCTGCAGCAATACCAGAGCAACTACGCCCAACGCACCCAGCAGATGAAAAACGACTACGACTGTTTCCAGCATTTTTTCAGTTTCCCGCGGCGCGACAAATCGCACCGAACTCATCTGCATTCAGGGAAGCCCCACCAATGAGCCCCCCATCGATATCCGGCATGCCGAACAGTTCGGCCGCATTGGCCGCCTTCACGCTGCCGCCGTATAGAAGCCGCACACCTTGTGCGACTTCAGAATTCTCTGCCGCCAACTGGGCGCGAATGGCTGCATGCACATCCTGCGCCTGTTGCGGCGAAGCAGTCAGCCCGGTACCAATGGCCCAGACCGGCTCGTAAGCGATTACTGCCTTTGCAAAAGCACCAACACCCAGCTCCTCGATGATGCTGCCCAGCTGACGCCCGACAACCTCAAGAGTTTTTCCAGCTTCGCGCTGCTCGAGGGTTTCCCCTACACACAACACCGGAATCAAGCCACATGCCTGTGCTGCCGCAAATTTGCGATTCAGCGTCCCGTCGAGCTCGCCCATTATCTGGCGGCGCTCAGAGTGCCCGACAAGCACCAGGGAACAACCTGCATCCACCAACTGACTCGGTGAAATTTCACCTGTCAACGCACCCTGCCCGGATTCAATCGCAGAGTTCTGCGCGCCGACCGAAATCGACTTCCCTTGCAAACCATCAATCACTTGATTGATATACAAGCAAGGCGGGAACACCGCGACATCAACACCGCTCGGCAAGGCCAGATGACGAAGGCCGTCGATCAGCTCAGCGACGCTGGCGCGGGTACCGTGCATCTTCCAGTTACCAGCTACCATAGGGCGACGCATGCTGTACCTCGTCGGTCAAAGTGGGCGCAGATGTTACCCAACACAATCATGGCTGGCAAGCCGAAATCAGGCAGAAACTTCAGTTACCAGTTTTGCCAGCTCTTCGGCGTAATCGCGAACCTGCGTTTCGTCCTCGCCTTCGACCATGACACGCACCAGCGGCTCTGTCCCGGACTTGCGCAACAACACGCGCCCGCGGCCCGCCATCGCTTGAGTGACACGATCACTGGCCTCCTTGACGGTCGGATGCTCGAGCGGGCTCACACCACCGCCAAACCGCACATTGATCAACACCTGAGGGCACTTGCGCAACGCCTGACGCGACTGAGCCAGGCCTTCTGCGCGCCGTTTCAGCGCCATCAAGACCTGCAACGCAGCAATGATCGCATCCCCGGTAGTGGTGTGACTGAAGCAGACAATGTGCCCCGAGTTTTCACCGCCCACCAGCCAATCGCGCTCCAGCAGCTCGGAGATGACGTAACGGTCACCAACGTTGGCCCGCACAAAAGGAATCGCCAGATCCGCCAGGGCCAACTCCAGCCCCAGGTTACTCATCAGTGTACCAACCACACCGCCCTGCAACTTGCCACGTTCTTGCAGATCGCGAGCGATGATGAACAGCAGCTCGTCACCATCGACGACAGCACCGGTGTGATCAACCATCTGCACCCGATCACCATCACCGTCGAAGGCGATACCCAAATCGGCGCGCTCGGCCAGCACGGCCGCTTGCAGCGGCGCCATATGGGTCGAACCGCAATTATCATTGATGTTCAGGCCGTTGGGATGGGCAGAAAGCACAACGACATCAGCCCCCAACTCACGGAACACGCTAGGCGCCACTTTATAAGTCGCGCCGTGAGCACAATCGAGCACGATCTTCAGGCCGGCAAAACTGGTGCCGGTGGGAACGCTACTCTTGCAGAATTCGATATAACGGCCCGAGGCATCGTTGATTCGCGACACTTTGCCGATCTTGCTCGACTCAACCACGGTCATCGGGGTGTCTAGCAGCTCTTCGATCATCAGCTCGACTTCATCCGGGAGCTTGGTGCCCTTACCAGAGAAAAACTTGATACCGTTGTCGTCATGAGGGTTATGCGAAGCGCTGATCACGATGCCGGCTTCGGCGTGAAAGGTCCGCGTCAAATAGGCGATGGCCGGAGTCGGCATTGGCCCCAACAGCATCACATCAGCACCGGCCGAGGTCAGCCCAGCCTCAAGCGCCGACTCGAACATGTAACCGGAGATACGGGTGTCCTTGCCCACGAGCACCTTGCAGGCGCCCATGCTGCGAAATGCCATGCCTGCCGCCCAGCCAAGCTTGAGCATGAAATCAGGAGTGATAGGGTATTGACCGACCCGACCACGAATGCCGTCGGTGCCAAAGTATTTCTTACTCATAAGTACTCCATCTTTCTTATTCAGCTGATTCTACGGCGGCAATCATCCGCACCACGTCGACCGTTTCCGCTACATCATGGACGCGCAATATACGCGCACCTTTGACCGAAGCCAGCGCCGCAAGTGCCAGACCACCATGCAGACGCTCTCCCACAGGTCGATTCAAGGCCTGGCCGATCATGCTCTTTCGCGAAACACCGACCAACAGAGGCCGCCCCAAAGCATGCAGGGCCTCCATATGCTTAAACAAACTTAGATTGTGCTGCAGGGTTTTCGCGAAGCCGAAGCCCGGATCAAGAATGATCCGCTCAGCAGGGATACCTACCGAGGCACACTGAACCATGCGCTCGGCAAGAAACTCGCCGACCTCTTTCGTAACATCCTGGTACTGAGGGTTGTCCTGCATGTCGCCCGGCTCGCCGAGCATATGCATCAGGCACACCGGCAAACCGGTGGCCGCCGCTGCATCCAGAGCACCATCTCGACGCAACGAGCGTACGTCATTGATCAACCCCGCCCCCAGCCTTGCGGTTTCACGCATGACGGCAGGCGTGGAAGTATCGACCGAGATAATCACATCCAGTTCGCGACTGATGCGCTCAACGATAGGCGCTACGCGCTCTAGCTCTTCAAGCGGCGAAACGGCCCTGGCACCGGGCCGGGTCGATTCACCACCGACGTCGATCAGCGTCGCACCGGCCGCCACCATCGCCTCGGCGTGGCGCAGGGCCGCGTCCAGCTGGCTGTATCGGCCGCCATCGGAAAAGGAATCGGGAGTGACATTGAGAATGCCCATGACATGCGTCTGGGCCAAATCAAGAACCCGGTTGCCGCAAGGCAACCGGGTCGAGGACTGAACAGAAGTCATTTCAAACCTTAAACGTCAGCAGCCGGGCCGCCGATAGGTGTTTCCGGACGCCCATCCTGCACCACTGGAGGCGTGCCGGAAGTGTCGTTGCCGCCAGACCAGTCGCGAGGTTCGCGAGGCGTACGACCCGCCATGATGTCATCGATCTGATCGGCATCGATCGTCTCGTACTTCATCAGGGCATCCGCCATCGCATCAAGCTTGTCACGGTTATCCGTAAGGATCTGCTTGGCCGTGCCATAGCACTGGTCAATGATGTTGCGCACTTCGGAGTCGATCAGCTTGGCCGTCTCGCCAGAGAAACTGGCATGCTGACCACCGCCGCCACGACCGAGGAACACTTCGCCCTCTTCTTCGGCGTACATCAATGGACCGAGTTTTTCCGACAACCCCCACTTGGTCACCATGTTTCGTGCTATCTGGCTGGCACGCATGATGTCGTTGGACGCACCGGTGGTGACGCCATCGAAGCCCAGGGTCATCTCTTCAGCGATACGACCGCCGTACAGCGAGCAGATCTGGCTGATCAGTGCACGCTTGGACAGACTGTAGCGATCTTCTTCCGGCAGGAACATGGTCACACCAAGTGCGCGACCGCGCGGAATGATCGACACCTTGTAGACCGGATCATGCTCAGGCACGACGCGACCGACGATAGCGTGGCCGGCTTCGTGATAAGCAGTGTTCTGCTTTTCTTTCTCGGACATGACCATGGATTTGCGCTCGGCACCCATCATGATCTTGTCTTTGGCCAGTTCGAACTCTTTCATCTCGACGATGCGCTTGCCGGCACGAGCCGCAAACAACGAAGCCTCGTTCACCAGGTTGGCCAGGTCGGCACCGGAGAAACCAGGAGTACCACGAGCGATCACGGCCGGAGCGACGTCGTCACCCATCGGCACTTTGCGCATGTGGACTTTGAGAATCTGCTCGCGACCACGGATGTCCGGCAGGCCAACCACGACCTGACGGTCGAAGCGGCCCGGACGCAGCAACGCAGGATCCAGTACGTCCGGACGGTTGGTCGCGGCGATGACGATGATGCCGTCATTCATTTCGAAGCCGTCCATCTCTACCAGCAACTGGTTGAGGGTCTGCTCGCGCTCATCGTGACCACCACCCATGCCGGCACCACGGTGGCGACCAACGGCGTCGATTTCATCGATGAAGATGATGCATGGCGCATGCTTCTTCGCCTGCTCGAACATGTCACGGACACGGCTGGCACCGACGCCGACGAACATTTCGACGAAATCGGAACCGGAAATAGTAAAGAACGGTACTTTGGCTTCGCCGGCAATCGCCTTGGCCAGCAAGGTTTTACCGGTACCCGGAGGACCAACCATCAGCACGCCGCGAGGAATGCGACCGCCCAGGCGCTGGAACTTGCCCGGATCACGCAGGAACTCGACCAGCTCGCCGACTTCTTCCTTGGCTTCGTCACAACCTGCAACGTCAGCCAGGGTGGTTTTCACCTGATCTTCAGAGAGCAGGCGCGCCTTGCTCTTGCCGAAACTCATCGGCCCACCCTTGCCACCGGCACCGCCCTGCATCTGCCGCATGAAGAACATGAAGACGGCGATGATCACCAGGATCGGGAAGCTTGCGACCAGGAGTTGAGTCCAGATACTTTGCTGCTCAGGTTGCTTGCCTTCGACCACAACGTGGTTATCCACGAGGTCGCCGATCAGACCGTTGTCCTGGATTGCCGGACGGATGGTCTTGAAGCTGTCGCCATCGTTGCGCTTGCCTGTAATCACGTAGCCATCAACCGCTACGCGCTCGACCTTGCCATCCTTGACCTGCTGGATGAAGTCGGAATAGTTGAGGGTCTGCGGCTCGTTAGGGCTGGAGAAGTTGTTCATCACCGTCACCAGGACAGCTGCGATGATCAACCACAGGATCAGATTCTTTGCCATATCGTTCAATTAACTACCCTCTGAAGCAAGCTCCGCTAATGGCGCGCGCTTCGCATGATATTCACCGGCCTAACTTACTACATTACCTACGGCTCTGGCAGGCGCCGTCTGTAACCCTTTGTGAAACACTTTCTACACAATATTCGCTAATGCATGCGGGGCGAAATATGAAAAACCTATCACCCCGCCAAAAAACCTCGTTTTACTCACTACGCCCGCGGTAACCCCAAGCCAACATGTATTGCTCGCGGGAACTGTCACGGGAAGAGTCTGGCTTGATCATCTGGATCTTGTCGAATTTCCGACGAGCATCCTTCAGGTAAACATCAAACCCTTCGCCCTGAAAAATCTTGATCACAAAATTACCACCCGGCTTGAGTATCCGCTCCGCCAAATCAAGCGCCAGCTCGCAAAGAAACATGGCTTTTGGCATGTCCACTTCAGGCGTACCACTCATATTGGGGGCCATATCGGAAATCACAAGGTCCACCTGCGAATTACCCACAGCTTCAAGGATCCGCGTGAGCACTTCGTCCTCGGTGAAGTCCCCCTGAATGAAAGTCACGTCCGGAATGCTGTCCATTTCCAGAATGTCCGAGGCGATCAGTCGCCCCTGACCACCAATCAGACGACTAGTCACCTGCGACCATCCGCCGGGCGCCGCACCCAGGTCGACAACGCTCATGCCGGGACGGATCAGCTTGTATTTCTCCTGGACCTCCAGAAGTTTGTAACTCGCACGCGAGCGGTAGCCATCCTTTTGCGCCTGCTTCACATAGGGATCGTTGACATGTCTTTTCAGCCAACCAAGGCTTGTCTTGGAACGCGCCATTGGGCACCTCGATGATAAGGGTCGTGATTAATTGGGCGGATCCACGAGCCCTCGGGTAAAATGGCCGCCATTTTACAGAATCCAGACGAAAGGGTCAGATTATGCCGCTCACTCAAGAGCAGAAGAAACAGTACAAGTCCATTGGCCACCATCTGAAACCAGTTTTGATTGTGGCTGACAACGGCTTGACTGAAGGTGTGTTAGCCGAACTTGAACGCGCTTTGGCGGATCACGAGCTGATCAAAATCAAGCTCAACATCCTCGATCGCGAATCGCGCCTGGCAGCCATTGCAGAACTCTGCAAGGCCGGCAAAGCCGATCTGGTTCAGGTCATCGGCAAGATGGCACTGATTTATCGCAAGAACTTCAGCGTCAACAAGCAGTTGTCGAACGTCCATCGCTTCAAGTGATGGCAAGGGTCAAGGGTGTGCTTCGCGCACCCTGACACTCCATCCAGGCACCGGCTGCATCACCAGCACCAGCCCGGAAAACCCCAGGACAAGATAGCTGAACAACTGCCAATGCAGCGCCTGCGGCCAACCGAAGCGTACTGCGAAATACATCGCGCACCCATACAGCGCCATCAGCAGCAGTTGCCCGCGAATATCCCGCCATAGACTGGCAAGACCCTCGGCCTGTACCAGCACCAAAGCCTGAAAAATCACACTCGCTGTGGCGAATCCCACCATCAGCGTATTCAGCGCACCTGCAATTTCGTCGATCAGCAGCGGCGCCAGGCCTATTTGCCCCAGCACCGGCAGCAGACCGATGTGCAACAACCACAAGCCGCCAACCCAGAGCATCTGGGTCAGCTGCCAAAGCATGGCACCCGCACGTAGCGGGCGCCTTCTTTCAGATGTGGCGAACTTCGACAATCTCATACTCGATAACGCCACCCGGCGTTTTGACCGCCACCACATCACCCTCTTCCTTGGCGATCAAGGCACGGGCGATCGGCGAACCGACGGAGATCTTGCCGAGCTTGATGTCTGCTTCATCCTCACCAACGATCTGGTAAGTCACGCTTTCATCGGTCTCGACATTGGCGATTTCAACGGTGGTGCCGAAAATCACCTTGCCGGTGTGCTCGATGGTCGTTACGTCGATGACCACAGCGTTTTGCATGCGGCCTTCAATGTCACGAATCCGCGCCTCGACCATCCCCTGCTGCTCGCGAGCAGCGTGGTATTCGGCGTTTTCCTTCAAGTCACCCAACTCGCGGGCCGTACCGATGTCCTGACTGAGTTTCGGACGAACGACCTTGGTCAGATGAGCGTGTTCTTCTTCCAGGGCTTTAGCGCCCTTGACGGTCATTGGGTATTTGATCATGCCTTCAATCCTGCGTGTAGATCCTGCAAGCGGCGCACGGTCTTCTCAGGACCGAACTTCAACGCTTCGCAGATAGCTTCGCCAGCAGCAATAGTAGTGGTGCAGTAGATCTTGTGCTGCAAGGCATTACGACGAATGGAGTAGGAATCAGCGATCGACTGACGACCTTCGGTGGTGTTGATGATCAGAGTGACTTCGTCATTCTTGATCATGTCGACCACGTGCGGACGACCCTCGGTCACCTTGTTCACACGACGCACTTTCAGGCCTGCAGCTTCGATCAGCTTGGCAGTACCGGCAGTGGCGACCACTTCGAAGCCCAAGTTGATCAGATCACGGGCCACGCCTGCAACCAGCGGCTTGTCATCGTCGCGCACGCTGATGAACGCGGTACCACCGGTTGGCAGCACTTCACTGGCGCCCATCTGAGCCTTGGCAAAGGCTTCGCCGAAGGTGTCGCCCACGCCCATCACTTCACCGGTGGACTTCATCTCTGGGCCCAGGATCGGGTCCACGCCAGGGAATTTGGCGAATGGGAACACCGCCTCTTTCACGCTGTAGAAGTTCGGAATGATTTCTTTGGTGAAGCCGATTTCCTTCAGGGTTTTACCGGCCATCACGCGAGCCGCGACCATCGCCAGGGACACACCGATGCACTTGGAGACGAACGGTACGGTACGGGATGCGCGCGGGTTGACTTCGATGACGTAGATGTCTTCGCCTTGCAGCGCCAACTGAACGTTCATCAGGCCGACCACGCCCAGTTCCAGGGCCATTTTCTTGACCTGTTCGCGCATCTCGTCCTGGATATGTGCAGGCAGCGAATACGGCGGCAGGGAGCACGCGGAGTCACCGGAGTGAACGCCGGCCTGCTCAATGTGCTGCATGATCGCGCCGATCACCACGTCGGTGCCGTCGCAGACCGCATCCACGTCCATTTCGATCGCGCAGTTGAGGAAGTGGTCCAGCAGCACCGGGCTGTCGTTGGACACTTGAACCGCTTCACGCAGGTAGCGCTTGAGTTCTTCCTCTTCGTAAACGATTTCCATCGCACGCCCGCCCAGTACGTAGGACGGACGAACCACCAGCGGGTAACCGATTTTGGCGGCGGCACGAATCGCTTCATCTTCGCTGCGCACGGTGGCGTTAGGCGGCTGACGCAGGTTCAGACGCTCAACCATCTGCTGGAAGCGCTCACGGTCTTCGGCGCGGTCGATGGCGTCAGGACTGGTGCCGATGATCGGCACGCCGGCGGCTTCCAGGGCACGGGCCAGTTTCAGCGGGGTCTGACCGCCGTACTGAACGATCACGCCTTTTGGCTTCTCGACGCGGACGATTTCCAGCACGTCTTCCAGGGTCACTGGTTCGAAGTACAGACGATCGGAGGTGTCGTAGTCGGTGGAAACGGTTTCCGGGTTGCAGTTGACCATGATGGTCTCGTACCCGTCATCGCGCAGGGCCAGTGCTGCGTGTACGCAGCAATAGTCGAACTCGATGCCCTGGCCGATGCGGTTTGGACCGCCACCCAGGATCATGATCTTGTCACGGCCCGACGGCGCAGCTTCGCACTCTTCCTCGTAAGTCGAGTACAGGTACGCGGTGTCGGTGGCGAACTCGGCGGCGCAGGTGTCGACGCGCTTGTAGACCGGGAACACTTCCAGCTTGTGACGATGGGTACGCAGGTTCTTCTCGGTGACGCCCAGCAGCTTGGCCAGACGCTGATCGGAGAAGCCTTTACGCTTGAGGCGGAACATCAGGTCGCGGTCGATAGCGGACAGACCCAGGGTCTTGACCTTCTCTTCTTCCTTGATCAGATCTTCGATCTGCACCAGGAACCACGGGTCGATCATGTTCATGCCGAAGATGTCTTCGACCGACAGGCCCGCGCGGAACGCGTCAGCCACGTACCAGATACGCTCGGCACCCGGCACGGTCAGTTCGCGCTTGAGGATGCTCATGCTTTCCGGGTTGCTCAGGTCGAGCTTCTCGTCCAGGCCGCAAACACCCACCTCCAGACCGCGCAGAGCTTTCTGCAGGGATTCCTGGAAGGTCCGGCCGATGGCCATGACTTCACCGACCGACTTCATCTGAGTGGTCAGGCGTGCGTCGGCTTTCGGGAATTTCTCGAAGGCAAAGCGTGGCAGCTTGGTGACGACGTAGTCGATGGACGGCTCGAAGGACGCCGGGGTCTTGCCGCCGGTGATGTCGTTCGACAGTTCGTCGAGGGTGTAACCGACGGCCAGTTTCGCCGCGACCTTGGCGATCGGGAAACCGGTGGCTTTCGATGCCAGGGCTGAGGAACGGGATACCCGCGGGTTCATCTCGATGACCACCATGCGACCAGTGTTCGGGCAGATGCCGAACTGGACGTTGGAGCCGCCGGTTTCCACGCCGATCTCGCGCAGTACCGCCAGGGAGGCGTTACGCAGGATCTGGTATTCCTTGTCGGTCAGGGTCTGCGCGGGTGCAACCGTGATCGAGTCACCGGTGTGCACGCCCATCGGGTCGAAGTTTTCGATGGAGCAGACGATGATGCAGTTGTCCTTTTTATCGCGGACAACTTCCATCTCGTATTCTTTCCAGCCAATCAGCGATTCGTCGATCAGCAGCTCTTTGGTCGGCGACAGATCCAGACCGCGGGCGCAGATTTCTTCGAACTCTTCACGGTTGTAAGCGATACCGCCACCGGTGCCGCCCATGGTGAAGGACGGACGAATGATGCACGGGAAGCCCAGACGATCGAGAACCGCGTTAGCCTCTTCCATGCTATGGGCGATACCCGAACGCGGGCAGTCCAGACCGATGGATTTCATCGCCTTGTCGAAGCGCGAACGGTCTTCAGCCTTGTCGATGGTGTCAGCGTTGGCGCCGATCATCTCTACGCCGAACTTCTCCAGAACGCCTTCGCGCTCCAGGTCCAGGGCGCAGTTCAGGGCGGTCTGGCCACCCATGGTCGGCAGCAGCGCGTCCGGACGCTCTTTCTCGATGATCTTGGCAACGGTCTGCCACTTGATCGGTTCGATGTAGGTGGCGTCGGCCATGGCCGGGTCGGTCATGATGGTCGCCGGGTTGGAGTTCACCAGGATGACGCGGTAACCCTCCTCGCGCAGGGCTTTACAGGCCTGGGCGCCGGAGTAGTCGAATTCGCAGGCCTGGCCGATCACGATCGGGCCAGCGCCGAGAATCAGGATGCTTTTAATGTCTGTACGTTTTGGCATGGGTTGTCACTCAAATCCGCAGGTCAGTCGGCAAGCCGTCTTGTTCAATCTCTGAAGCCTTGAGGGGGCCGCCGGTTTCGGGACCGCCCCCAGGCTTCGCTACATCAGGGCGAGCGATTAGCGTCGCTTGGCCATTTCGTTGATGAAGCGATCAAACAGTGGCGCTACGTCGTTCGGGCCAGGGCTGGCTTCAGGGTGACCCTGGAAGCTGAAGGCGCTCTTGTCGGTACGCTCGATACCTTGCAGGGTGCCGTCGAACAGCGATTTGTGGATCGCACGAACGTTGCCTGGCAGGGTCGCTTCGTCTACCGCAAAACCGTGGTTCTGGCTGGTGATCATCACCACACCGCTGTCCAGATCCTGAACCGGGTGGTTTGCACCGTGGTGGCCGTGGCCCATTTTCAGGGTCTTGGCGCCGGAGGCCAGAGCCAGCAGTTGGTGGCCGAGGCAGATACCGAATACCGGGATCTCGGTTTCCAGCACGTCTTTAATGGCCTGGATCGCGTAGTCGCATGGCTCAGGGTCACCTGGGCCGTTTGACAGGAACACGCCGTCCGGTTTCAGAGCCAGAACGTCAGCCGCCGGCGTTTGAGCTGGCACCACGGTCACGCGGCAACCGCGCTCGACCAGCATGCGCAGGATGTTCAGCTTGACGCCGTAGTCGTAGGCAACCACGTGGTATGGCAGATCGGAAGCGTCGATGGTCGCGTGGCTGTCGGTCTTCAAGTCCCAGACAGTCGAGCGCCACTCGTACTTCTCTTTGGTGCTGACGACTTTCGCCAGGTCCATGCCTTTGAGGCCAGGGAAGCCCTGGGCAGCGGCGATGGCGGCTTCTTCGGAAATGTTGTCACCGGCCATGATGCAGCCGTTCTGCGCGCCTTTCTCACGCAGGATGCGTGTCAGGCGGCGAGTGTCGATACCGGCGATAGCCACGACATTATTGGCTTTCAGGTAGTCGGACAGAGACATCGTGTTGCGCCAGTTGCTCGCAACCAGTGGCAGGTCACGGATGACCAGGCCAGCGGACCAGACGCGATCGGACTCGGCGTCTTCCGGCGTAGTACCGGTGTTGCCGATGTGCGGGTAAGTCAGGGTAACGATCTGTTGGGCGTAGGAAGGATCGGTAAGGATTTCCTGATAGCCGGTCATTGCGGTGTTGAACACCACCTCACCAACGGTTTGACCGTCGGCTCCAATGGCTTCGCCGCGAAAAATGCTGCCATCAGCAAGGGCGAGTATGGCTGGCTTAGTCAAGAAGACCTCCCGTAAATAAAGCCTGAAAGGGCGATCGCAGGTTGTAAAAAAGCGGAGTGACGTATGGACACGTCACCCCGCTTCTTCATCGAATTATTCTGCGCGCTTTTAGTGGACACACTAAAGCTGTAGCTTACAGAAAAAGGCATTTTTGGTCTACCGCCAATGAGCCCTAAAGGCCGGAGAATGCGACAGGACGTCGCTTGGCGGTTTAAAACCGGGCTCAAAGGCTATGTTTGAACCCGGTTTCGGCTGCATCTTAACGCAGGTCGAGCACGTCTTGCATGTCGTAGAGGCCTGGCTCACGACCGTCCAGCCACAAAGCCGCTCGTACCGCACCCTTGGCGAAGGTCATACGACTGGATGCCTTGTGCGTGATTTCCAGTCGCTCGCCCTCGCAGGCGAACAGCACCGTATGATCACCGACCACATCACCACCGCGAACAGTCGCAAAGCCGATCGTTTCACGCTCACGCGCACCGGTGTGACCTTCACGCCCATAGACCGCAACCTTCTGCAGATCACGATCCAGCGCATTGGCGATTACTTCACCCATGCGCAGCGCCGTGCCCGAAGGCGCATCGATCTTGTGCCGATGGTGAGCCTCGATGATTTCGATATCCGCATCATCACCCAGCACGCGCGCAGCCATGTCGAGCAGCTTCAGCGACAGGTTTACACCGACGCTGAAATTGGCCGCGAACACGATAGGAATATCCTTGCCCGCCTCGGCCAGCAACTGCTTCTGCGCGGCGTCCAATCCTGTCGTGCCGATCACCATGGCCTTGCCCGCCTTACGGCAGAAAGCCAGGTTTTTCAGCATGACTTCCGGGAGCGTGAAGTCGATCAGCACGTCGAACTCATCGGCCACCGAATCCAGACTACCGGACAGCGGCACACCAATACGCCCCAACGAGGCCAGCTCACCGGCATCCACGCCAATCAGCGTACTGCCGGGGCGCACAATGGCGGCGGTCAGACCGGTCAGCGGCGCGCGCTGCTGCACCGCCTCGACCAGGATCTTGCCCATGCGGCCGGCGGCACCCATCACAGCTATACGTCGCATGCTCACTCCTTACAAATCGCCGAAGAAGCGCTTCACGCCTTCGAACCAACCAGTGGTTTTCGGCGAATGACTGTTGTCGTCCGCCAGGGAGCTGCGGAACTCTTCCAGCAATTCGCGCTGACGACGACCCAGGTTGACCGGGGTTTCGACCGCCACACGACACATCAGGTCGCCAGCGCCGCCGCCACGCACCGGCGCAACGCCTTTGCCGCGAACACGGAACTGCTTGCCGGTCTGAGTCCCCTCAGGGATCTTCAGCTTGACCCGACCATCAAGGGTCGGAATCTCCAGCTCGCCGCCCAACGCTGCGTCGACGAAGCTGATCGGCACTTCGCAGAACAGGTGCTTGCCATCACGCTGGAAGATCGCGTGCTCACGCACATTGATTACCACGTACAGATCGCCGGTCGGACCACCCTGCGCGCCCGCTTCGCCTTCGCCGGACAGACGAATACGGTCACCGGTATCGACACCGGCCGGCACTTTGACGGAAAGCGTCTTGTACTCTTCGACACGACCTTCGCCGTGGCAGGAATCGCACGGATCGGAAATGATCTTGCCCTGGCCATGGCAACGCGGGCAGGTCTGCTGCACCGAGAAGAAGCCTTGCTGCATGCGTACCTGACCGATACCGCCACACGTCGGGCAGGTGACCGGCGAGGAGCCTTTCTTGGCGCCCGAGCCATCACACGGCTTGCAGTTGACCAGTGTCGGAACACGGATATTCACGGTTGTGCCGCGCACCGCTTCTTCCAGGTTCAACTCCAGCGTGTAACGCAGGTCGCTGCCACGCTGCGCGCCGCCACGGGAGCCGCCGCGACCGCCACCGAAGAAGTCACTGAAGACATCGCCAAAGATATCGGAGAAGTTCTGGCCACCAAAACCGGCACCGCCGCCACCCATGCTCGGGTCGACACCGGCATGACCGTATTGGTCATAGGCCGCGCGCTTGCTGGAATCGGACAGCACTTCGTAGGCCTCGTTGGCCTCCTTGAACATATCTTCCGACGCTTTGTCATCGGGATTACGGTCCGGGTGGTGCTTCATCGCCAGGCGGCGGTAGGCCTTTTTCAGGTCTGCTTCGCTTGAGCCACGCTCAACACCCAATACTTCGTAATAGTCACGCTTTGCCATAAGTCTTTGCACTCTTAAGGACGTTCGACAAACCTCTCCTGAGCCTCGTCAAACTCGTTGAGCCCCAATACAGGCCCGGACCCAACTCACGTCAATTCAACGATCCTGGTCTTTGATTCGATGCAGCACTTTCGGCGCGGAAAGCAGGAGCATCCCCGGCCATGCCACCAACACGCGAGCGTTGTCGCATGCTGTAAAAATTCGCTAACTCCAGACACGCCAACGCGGGAGCAAGCTCCCGCGCGGCGACATCCTACCAGTCACCGCCTGAAGGCAGTCAACCGGGCGACCAACAACTTACTTGTGGTCTTTAACTTCTTCGAACTCAGCGTCGACGACGTCGTCAGCTTTTTCAGCCGCTTCGCCTTTCGGTGCCGCGCCTTCAGCTGGCTGAGCCTGCTCGGCATACATTTTCTGAGCCACTGGCGCGGAGACCTTGGACAGCTCTTCAACCTTGGCTTCGATCACAGCCTTGTCGTCGCCTTTAACAGCGGCTTCCAGGGCAACTACTGCCGCTTCGATTGCAGTCTTCTCTTCAGCGCTCACCTTGTCGCCAGCATCAGCGACCATTTTGCGAGTCGAGTGAACCAGTGCGTCGCCCTGGTTACGAGCGCTCGCCAGCTCTTCGAACTTGCGGTCTTCTTCAGCATTCAGTTCAGCGTCGCGAACCATCTGCTGAATTTCGTCCTCGGACAGACCGGAGTTGGCCTTGATCACGATCGACTGAGTCTTGCCAGTAGCCTTGTCTTTGGCGCCTACGTGCAGAATGCCGTTGGCGTCGATGTCGAAGGTCACTTCGATTTGTGGCACACCACGTGGAGCCGGTGGAATCTCGGCCAGGTCGAATTTGCCCAGGGACTTGTTCTGTGCGGCTTGCTTACGCTCACCTTGCAGCACGTGAATGGTCACGGCGCTCTGGTTGTCGTCAGCAGTCGAGAACACTTGCGATTTCTTGGTAGGAATCGTGGTGTTTTTCTCGATCAGCGCAGTCATCACGCCACCCATGGTTTCGATACCCAGGGTCAGCGGGCTGACGTCGAGCAGCAGAACGTCTTTCACGTCGCCGGCCAATACAGCGCCCTGGATCGCAGCACCCATGGCAACAGCTTCGTCCGGGTTAACATCTTTACGAGCTTCTTTACCGAAGAAGTCGGAAACAGCTTTCTGCACCATCGGCATACGGGTCTGACCGCCGACCAGAATCACGTCGTCGATCTTGCTGACATCGATACCGGCGTCTTTCATCGCGATGCGGCAAGGTTCGATGGTGCGCTGAACCAGGTCTTCCACCAGCGCTTCGAGCTTGGCGCGGGAGATTTTCACGTTCAAGTGCTTAGGACCGGTAGCGTCTGCAGTGATGTACGGCAGGTTCACGTCGGTCGACTGGCTCGAGGACAGTTCGATCTTGGCTTTCTCGGCAGCTTCTTTCAGGCGCTGCATGGCCAGCGGATCACCCTTGAGGTTCATGCCGCTTTCTTTCTTGAATTCGTCGACGAGGTAGTCGATCAGGCGAATGTCAAAGTCTTCACCGCCCAGGAAGGTGTCGCCGTTGGTGGCCAACACTTCGAACTGGTGCTCGCCATCGACTTCAGCGATCTCGATAACGGAAACGTCGAAAGTACCGCCACCCAGGTCGTAAACGATCACAGTGTGATCGCCCTTGGCCTTGTCCATACCGTAGGCCAGTGCGGCTGCGGTTGGTTCGTTGATGATGCGTTTTACGTCCAGGCCCGCGATGCGGCCGGCGTCTTTGGTGGCTTGACGCTGGCTGTCGTTGAAGTAGGCCGGAACGGTGATCACCGCTTCGGTCACAGGCTCGCCGAGGTAGTCTTCGGCGGTCTTCTTCATTTTCTTCAGAATTTCAGCCGAGATTTGTGGCGGTGCCATTTTCTGGCCGTTCACCTCAACCCAGGCGTCGCTGTTGTCAGCCTTGACGATCTTGTAAGGGACCATCTGGATGTCTTTCTGTACGACTTCTTCGTCGAAACGACGACCGATCAGACGCTTCACCGCGTACAGGGTGTTATGCGGATTGGTCACTGCCTGACGCTTGGCCGACTGGCCAACCAGGATTTCGCCATCGTTGGCATAAGCGATGATCGACGGCGTGGTACGCGCGCCTTCAGCGTTTTCAATAACTTTGGCCTTGCCGTTTTCCAGCACGGAGACGCAGGAGTTGGTAGTCCCCAGGTCGATACCGATAATTTTGCCCATGTTCACTCTCCCGAAACTTTGGATTTGGATGCCGCAGTAGTGGTGGCTGACTGCGGTAGCACTTAAACGCTTGACTTCTAAATGGGGGCCTTGCGGCTAATTTCAAGCCTGCTCGTCAATCGAAGGCGAAACCGGTGCAGGCGCCTTGCTGACCACGACCATGGCCGGGCGCAGCAGGCGACCGTGGAGCTGATAGCCCTTCTGAAACACCTTGAGCACGCTGTTTGGCTCGACGTCGGCGCTTTCCTGCATGGCCATCGCCTGATGATGCGAGGCATTGAAAGGTTCGCCTTCAGGATCGATGGCTTCCAGGTGATAGCGCTTCAGGGTGTCCTGGAACATTTTCAGGGTCAGCTCGATCCCTTCGCGCATCGAACGAATGTTTTCGTCGTCAGGGCTGGACAGCTCCAGGCCGCGCTCCAGGCTGTCAATGATCGGCAGCAGGTCGCCTGCGAATTTTTCCAGGGCGAACTTGTGAGCCTTTTCAACGTCCTGATCGGCACGACGGCGGACGTTCTGCAGATCGGCGGCTACACGCAAAGCCTGATCCTGCGCACCAGCCAATTGCTCTTCGAGCACTTGTACACGAGCCGCCAGGTCTTCACCCGAAGCCTCGGGGGTCTGGTTGGCGTCTAGATTTTGCGTATCCACTGTCTGTTCGTCAGCCATAGATTTCTCCTTCCAATATCGTCCGCGAGCTCAACTCACGCTTCTGCCCCGGTATATGGGGTCGCAAAATTCAGCTTCAAGGGCTATCCGATGATTAACCCTACAAAAAACAACTGCTTTGTCATTCCCAGGCGCGCTAAGGATTTCTTTCAATCAAGCAAATCGACCTAAGCGGGGGCATTGTCAGCCAGAAACAAAACACTGTATAAATAACCAGACCTAAAGCCTGGGAGCGGCCTTCATGCTGGTGCACCTGTCCGTACACAACTACGCCATCGTTGAACATCTCGATCTCGAACTCGATCGCGGGATGAGCGTGATCACAGGAGAAACCGGCGCCGGCAAGTCGATCATGCTCGACGCCCTCGGCCTGACCCTGGGCGATCGCGCCGACAGCGGCGTAGTCCGCCCGGGGGCCGACAAGGCCGACATCCTGGCCACCTTCGACCTGATCGACATCCCTGAAGCCAGCGCCTGGCTGGCCGAACGCGACCTCGAGAACGACGGCCCGTGCATTCTGCGCCGCGTGATCACTGCTGAAGGGCGTTCGCGCGGCTATATCAATGGCACCCCCTGCCCTCTCGGCGACCTGAAGGCCCTGGGCGAGTTGCTGATCGATATCCACAGCCAGCACGAACACCAATCCCTGCTCAAAACCGATACCCATCGCCGCCTGCTCGACGAGTACGCCGGCGCCACGGACCTTGCCCGTCAGGTGCAACTGGCCGCCCAACGCTGGCGCCAGACCCGTCAGGAGCTGGAACGCCTCTCCAACTCCGGCGACGAACAGCGCGCTCGTCATCAGTTACTCAGCTATCAACTCGAAGAACTGGAAAACCTCGGCCTCGGCGAAAGCGAGCTGGAGCAACTGGAGCAGGAACACAAGAACCTGACCAACGCCGAAACCCTGCTGGGCATTTGTCGGCAAGTGGTCGAACAATGCAGCGAAAGTGATTCCGGCAATGTATTGAACGCACTGACCGCCAGCCTCAATCGCCTATCGAGCGTGAACAATTCGATCGGCGCCCTGGGTGAAGCCAGCAACCTGCTGACCAGCGCGCAGATTCAGGTTGAAGAAGCGGTGGGCGAATTGAACCGTTTTCTCGACAATTTCGACGCAGACCCGGCACGCCTTCAATACCTGGAAGAGCGCCTCGATGCGATCTACACCCTGGCTCGCAAACACCGCATCCAGCCGACCGAGGTCGCCGAGATGCAACAGAAGCTACTCGACGAAATCGAAACCCTGAATGCCAACGATGAATCCATCGAACGACTGGGCGATGAGCTGGCCTCCTACGCCCGTCATTATCAGGAGAAGGCCCGGGAATTGAGCGACCTGCGCCATCAAGCGTCGAGCAGCCTGGCCAGCGCCGTGGAACAGGAAATCCAGCGCCTGGGCATGCCCGGTGGCCGCTTCACCATCGAACTGCGCCCCAACAGCAGCGACGAACTGCTGCCCAACGGGCTAGAACAAGTGGAACTACTGGTGAGCGCCAACCCAGGGCAACCGTTGAAAGCCCTGGCAAAAGTGGCATCGGGGGGCGAACTATCGCGCATCAGCCTGGCAATTCAGGTGATCACCGCACAGACCTCCCGCGTACCGACGCTGGTGTTCGACGAAGTGGACGTAGGCATTGGCGGCCCGACCGCCGAGATTGTCGGCCAGTTGCTGCGACGCCTCGGGGAGCGCGGGCAGGTTCTGACCGTGACGCACTTGCCGCAAGTGGCGGCGCAGGGGCATCAACATCTATTTGTGCACAAGGTCCGCGGTGAAGATGCCACGCACACAGCCGTCTCCAAGCTGAGCAAGAATGATCGTGTCGAAGAAGTGGCACGGATGCTCGGCGGCATCGACCTCACCAAGGAGTCCCTGGCTCACGCGAAGAAAATGGTTGTTACCGCGAAAATCTAAGAAGGATAGAAAGCACGAAGGCGACCCTGAGGTCGCCTTCGTTCGTTTCGCGAACCTGAAGTTCGCGCGACATGCTTACTTTTTCTTGCGCACGTACAGTACAAGATTGTGATCGACCATCTCGAAGCCATACTTGTCGACGATTGCTTTCTGCAGCCGCTCGATTTCTTCGTCGAAGAATTCGATCACTTCACTGGTCTCGACGTTGACCATATGGTCGTGATGCTTGCCGTCGTCCAGTTCGAAGACCGCATGGCCTCCGTCGAAGTTGTGCCGCACCACAAGGCCAGCTGCCTCGAACTGGGTCAGAACACGGTAAACCGTGGCCAGACCGACGTCCTCACCAGCCTCCATCAGTGCTTTGTAGACGTCCTCGGCACTCATGTGGCGTTGCTCGGCGGAATCGAGCATTTGCAGAATTTTGACCCGTGGAAGGGTCACTTTGAGGCCGGCTTTGCGTAGTTCGCTATTTTCAACCATGGTCAGCTTTCTCGCGATGCTGCTTCGCAGCTTCTCTTAATGCGGGTATGATCGGCGTTTACGTTGTCCCAGCCAAGATAGTGGAAGTCGCCCACCGATGCAAAACACCAAGCTCTTGCTAACCAGTTTCACCTTTGTGGGACTGCTCGCACTCGCCGGTTGTTCATTCCCCGGGGTTTACAAAATCGACATCCAGCAGGGCAATGTCGTCACGCAGGACATGATAGACCAGTTGCGCCCGGGAATGACCCGTCGGCAAGTACGGTTTATCATGGGCAACCCTCTGTTGACCGACACGTTCCATGCCGATCGCTGGGATTACCTGTATAGCCTGCAACCCGGTGGCGGTGAACGCCAACAGGAACGCATTAGCGTTATCTTCAACCCAAATGACCAACTTGTCAGCCTCTCTGGCGATTTCATGCCAGGCGTGAGCCGCGACGAGGCCATTCTCGGCAAGGACAGCGGCACTACCGTGACCGCGCCGGCAGGAAACGCCGAGAAGCCGAAGCCAGAAAAACCGGTCAAGCCAGGCTCGTTGCTGGACCAGATCCAGAAGGACGTGGACAACGTAGAAACTGTCCCGGTCCCGACTCCAGAACCGCTGGAAACCTCGCCGCAATAATTTGCGACGCAATAAAAACCCCGGTATGTCCGGGGTTTTTATTGTCTGGCGTTTAATCGAATCACTGATTCCGGGCTTTGGCCTCGGCCGCTTTGGCTGCACGCAACCGCCGAACTTCTTTTGGGTCGGCGAGCAACGGCCGGTAAACCTCGATGCGATCCCCTTCCTGAACCTGGCGAGTGGCCGGATCAGCGATCACTTTGCCAAAGATCCCGACCGGACAACTGCCCAGATCCAGCTCCGGGAATTCGCCATTCAGGCCCGATTTGAACAACGCATCCCGCACCGTCGCGCCCACCGGCACCGTTACGCTCAGCAGCACCTGACGATCAACGGCGGCATACACCACCTCGACCTTGATCACGGCCTCAACCATGCATTTGCTTCGCGCGCTGGCAGAACGCGTCCATCAACGTATTCGCCGCCTGATTAAACAAAGGCCCCAACGTCGCACGCACCAGCGGCCCCGAGTAGTCGAACGACAGGTCCAGACTGATCTTGCAGGCCTTCTCGCCCAACGGTTTGAACACCCAAACGCCGTGCAACTGGCTGAACGGACCTTCCTCGAGGTTCATTTCGATCGAACGCCCGGGCACCAGGGTATTACGCGTTACGAAATGCTGACTAAGCCCCCCCTTGGCCACACCGACGCTGGCGCGCATGAACTCGGGAGAGCTTTCCAGAATTTCGGTCGATGAGCACCACGGCAGGAATTCCGGATAGCGGGCCACGTCGTTGACCAAGTCGTAAAGCGCTTGCGCCGGATACGGCAGCAGGGCCGAACGTTGAATGTGTGTCGTCATGTCAGCGTTACTTCCACAGCTGGGCGGCAAACACTACAAGAATGCCGATGGGCGCCACATAGCGCATCAAAAACAGGGACAGGGCGAACAGTACTGGGCTGCGGATCGACAACTCGTCGCGCACCGCTTCACGCCCCATCACCCAGCCCGCAAACACCACGAAACACAAACCACCGAGTGGCAGCATGATCCGCGAGGTGAAGAAGTCGATCACACCAAAGAAGTCCAGGCCTCCGGCCGCCCCCCATTGGTAGAGATGAAACAGCCCGCCTTCGTTCACGAAAAACTTGGCTTCCTTCCAGATATTGAAAGAAAACACGGTACCCAGGCCGACGAACCAGCAGGTGAATGCCAGCCAGAAGGTGACCCAGGCGCGGCTGATTTTCGTGCGTTCAACCAGGTAAGCCACCATCGGCTCAAGCAGGGAAATCGCCGAACTCCAGGCCGCAATCGCCACCAGTACGAAGAACACTACGCCCATCAACTGGCCGAACGCTACGTTACCGAAGGCGAATGGCAGGCTGACGAACATCAGGCCTGGGCCTTCGCTCGGGTTCAGGCCGGCAGCGAACACAATCGGAAACAATGCCAGACCGGCCAACAGCGAAACGAAGGTGTCGAGCAACGCCACACCGACGACGGTTCCGGAAATCGACGAGTGCTTCGGCATGTAGGCGCCGTAGATCATGATCGAGCCGACACCCACGCTCAGGGAGAAGAACGCGTGCCCCATGGCCGGCAACAAGCCATCAAGCACCTTGTCCGGATGGAAGTCGAACATGAAATGCACGCCCTCCATGAAGTGGCCGGTGGTCATGCTGTAACCCAGCAGGACAATCACCATCACGAACAGCAACGGCATCATGATCCGCAGGCTGCGCTCCAGCCCGGCGACCACACCCTTGGCGATCACCACTGCCGACAACAGCATGAAAATCGTGTGCCAAAGTGTCAGGCGCCATGGGTCGGCGATCACATTACCGAAGTATGCGCCGACCTGATCAGCCGTCACGCCCCGAAAGTCGCCACGGCCCATGTCGATGATGTAATCCAGCGACCAACCGCCAACCACACTATAGAAAGACAGAATCAGCAACGCCGTGATCATCCCGGCAAAGGCGCCCCAGGACCACTTCGCCGAATGCCCCGCTTCCAGCGCCAGGACCTTCAAGGCATTGGCCGGGCTCTGCCGCGCGCGCCGGCCGATCAGGGTTTCGGCCAGCATGACGGGCATACCGATCAGCGCGATGCAGGCCAGGAACATCAGCACGAAGGCCCCGCCGCCATAGACGCCAACCATATAAGGGAATTTCCAGATACTCCCCAAACCCACGGCCGAACCGGTCGCGGCGAGTATGAAGACCCAGCGGCTAGCCCAACTGCCGTGGACAGAAACCTTGTCTGTCGACATCGTTATCACGCCCAAGCGTTCAAAAAAGAGGCCGCATTGTCCGGGATTCAATCAACCTGCTCAAGCACGTAGCGTCACCGTAGCCGACTCGCGCGCAACTCCCTATAATGCCGCCCCTATGGCTAAACAGAAGAAACACCCAACAGGGACCATCGCGCAAAATAAAAAGGCGCGACACGATTACTTCATCGAACATCGGTTCGAGGCTGGTCTGGTCCTGGCCGGCTGGGAAGTAAAAAGTCTGCGGGCAAGCAAACTGCAACTGGTTGACAGTTACGTACTGCTCAAAGATGGCGAAGCCTGGCTGCTCGGCAGCCACATTACGCCTCTGACGACGGCCAGCACCCACGTTATCGCTGATCCGACCCGCACCCGAAAATTGCTGCTCAATCGGCGCGAGCTGGAGAAGCTGGCCGCTGCCGTGCAGCAAAAAGGTTACGCCTGCGTATGCCTGTCCTGGTACTGGAGCAAGCACATGGTCAAGTGCGAGATCGCTCTGGGCAAGGGCAAGAAGGAATACGACAAGCGTGATACCGAACGCGAACGCGATGCCGGCCGTGAATTGCAGCGTGCGGTGCGGAACAAGGGCAAGGAAGATTAATTTTCCTGCCTGATCGCGGCTTTTGTGGCGAGGGAGCTTGCTCCCGCTCGGCTGCGAGGCAGTCGTAAACAATCTGCCCACAATGCTGGCCGGGGGGCCGCTTCGCGCCCCAGCGGGAGCAAGCTCCCTCGCCACACACTACATCCCCTTGCGTCGCTCCGCCCGAGCCATGCGCTGCACTTCCTGACGCACCTCTTCCAGCACTTCCTGCACATACAAAATGTGCCGACTGGACACTTCTCGCGCCTCTTCCGCCCGCCCCTCAATAATCGCCTGGTACAACTCCCGGTGCTGCGCAATCAGCATGTCACGGGTTTCGACGCGCTGTTTGTACATGCCGCCAATGTTGGTCACCACGTTGCGCTTGAGCAGGTCAAACAGCCCGCGAATGGTGTGCAGCAACACTGCGTTATGACTGGCCTCGGCGATCGCCAAGTGGAAATTCGCATCCGCCGCGCCCTCTTCCGCCCGACTCACTTCATCGTGGCGCGAATAGCAGTCCTGCAATTCGTCAAACGCCGCCGTCAGCCGCTCACGATCCACCTCGGTGGCGCGCAGTGCCGCGTAGTAAGCGCAGGACGCTTCCAGGGTATGGCGAAACTCCAGCAAATCGCGCTGGGCCTCGGGGTTGCTCTCCAGCAGGTGCAGCAATGGATCGCTGAACGTCGAGCCCAGGGATTCCACCACATAGTTGCCGCCGCCCTGACGACTGACCAGCAGCCCTTTGGCCACCAGTTTCTGAATCGCCTCACGCAACGAAGGGCGTGACACGCCGAACTGCTCGGCCAACGCACGCTCTGCCGGCAGGCGTTCGCCAGCCTTCAAGGTGCCCTCGAGAATCATCCCCTCGAGTTGCTCGACAATATCGTCAGACAAACGGCGTTGCCGAATCTGATCAAACCCCATCACTCAATTCTCCACGATCCCGGCGGCTCGCCGGGCTCTCTATTCTGGCCTATCGGCGCTGCGCCAGCACCTACCAGACGACGCTTGATCGAACAGATCAGATGCGTTCTGCACCGCTCATTCGACAAAAGTTTTAGGGCGGCAAATTGACACACCGCCTCCAAGGCTTTTACCCTAGCCAACAGCGATTGTAAATTGGTCTTACCAATTATCCAAGAACGCTGACCAGTGCCTGACCAACAACAATTAGGGGCCACCCCATATGCAAACCTGGCAACAGCTCTACAGCCCGCTCGGCAGTCTCGGCGTGTCCGCACTCGCGGCCGTCATTCCCATCGTATTTTTCTTCCTGGCCTTGGCCGTGTTCCGCCTCAAAGGCCATGTGGCCGGCAGCATCACCCTGGCGCTGTCCATTGCCGTGGCAATCTTCGCTTTCCAGATGCCGGTCGACATGGCTTTCGCCGCCGCTGGATATGGCTTTGCCTACGGGCTGTGGCCGATTGCGTGGATCATCGTGGCAGCGGTGTTCCTCTACAAACTGACGGTCAAGAGTGGCCAGTTCGAAGTGATCCGCAGCTCGGTGCTGTCGATTACCGATGACCAACGCCTGCAAGTGCTGCTGATCGGCTTCTGCTTCGGCGCGTTCCTTGAAGGTGCCGCCGGTTTCGGCGCACCGGTAGCGATTACCGCCGCACTGCTGGTTGGACTGGGCTTCAACCCGCTGTACGCCGCCGGCCTGTGCCTGATCGCCAACACCGCGCCGGTGGCCTTCGGCGCCTTGGGGATTCCGATCATCGTCGCCGGGCAAGTCACCGGCATCGACGCCTTCAAGATCGGCGCCATGACCGGTCGCCAACTGCCGTTGCTGTCGCTGTTCGTGCCGTTCTGGCTGGTGTTCATGATGGACGGCCTGCGCGGCGTTCGGGAAACCTGGCCAGCTGCGCTGGTGGCCGGCTTGAGTTTTGCCATCACCCAATACTTCACCTCGAACTTCATTGGCCCGGAACTGCCGGACATCACCTCGGCGCTGGTCAGCCTGATTTCCCTGACGCTGTTCCTGAAAATCTGGCAGCCAAAACGCGCTGCAGGCGCGCACATCGTCGGCGCAGTCTCGGCTTCCGTAGTGGCCAGCACCGGTGGTTTCGGCCAACCGCGCACCACCGTGGCTTCGCCCTACAGCCTGGGAGAAATTTTCAAAGCCTGGTCGCCGTTCCTGATCCTCACCGTATTGGTCACCATCTGGACGCTGAAACCGTTCAAGGCGATGTTTGCCGCCGGCGGCTCGATGTATGGCTGGGTGTTCAACTTCGCGATCCCGCACCTGGATCAAATGGTGATCAAGGTCGCGCCGATCGTAACCAACCCGACAGCGATTCCGGCAGTGTTCAAACTCGATCCGGTTTCCGCGACCGGCACGGCGATTTTCTTCTCCGCGCTGATCTCGATGCTGGTGCTGAAGGTCAACATTAAAACTGGTCTGACCACTTTAAAAGAGACGTTCTACGAACTGCGCTGGCCGATTTTGTCCATCGGCATGGTGCTGGCCTTCGCCTTCGTCACCAACTACTCGGGCATGTCGTCGACCATGGCTCTGGTATTGGCTGCCACCGGTGCGGCGTTCCCGTTCTTCTCGCCATTCCTCGGCTGGCTCGGTGTGTTCCTGACCGGTTCCGATACCTCGTCTAACGCGCTGTTCAGTTCGCTGCAAGCCACCACCGCGCACCAGATCGGCGTCAACGACACCCTGTTGGTGGCGGCGAACACCAGCGGCGGGGTGACCGGCAAAATGATCTCGCCGCAATCGATCGCCGTGGCCTGCGCCGCGACCGGGCTGGTGGGTAAAGAATCGGATCTGTTCCGCTTCACCCTCAAGCACAGCCTATTCTTTGCAACGATCGTCGGCCTGATCACCTTGGCTCAGGCTTACTGGTTCACCGGCATGCTGGTGCACTAAGCACTACACGCCACACGGAAAAAACCGACGCTGGGTTACGCCCCCGGCGTCAGCTATTCACAACCGGGTCTGCAAGGCTGCTGAAAGCTTCTCTCTCTATATTCAGCAGCCTCAGCGGACGGATAACCGGGACCACCCGGAGACACGCCTGATGAGCGAGCTTTTTTACAACGCTGTGCCGAACGCGACCCGCGTCGCCCCGCCACTGCCTGAACCTCGGCAATACCCCAGCGAAAAACCGTCACGGGTGTACCTGTTCGGGACCTGCGTGGTGGATCTGTTCTACCCCGAAGCCGGGATGGACGCGATCCACCTGCTGGAACGCGAGGGCATTCGTGTCGAATACCCGCAAGGGCAGAGCTGCTGCGGGCAACCGGCCTACACCTCGGGTTACACCGAACAGGCCCGGACCGTGGCGCGCTCGCAACTGGCGTTGTTTGCCGGGGATTATCCGGTGGTGGTGCCGTCGGGTTCTTGCGCGGGCATGTTGCGCGAACACTATGCCGACCTGTTCAAGGACGAGCCGCAAACGCTGAAACAGGTTCAGGCCCTCGCGGCACGGACTTACGAGCTTGCCGAGTTCCTGCTGTTTGTCTGCAAGGTGCAGCTCAAGGACAGCGGCGAACCGGTGAAAGTGGCGTTGCACACGTCGTGCTCGGCACGCCGTGAAATGAACACCCACCTGCATGGCCGTGAGTTGTTGGCGCAGCTGAGCAACGTGGAGCGAGTCGACCACAGCCACGAAAGTGAATGCTGTGGCTTTGGTGGGACTTTCAGCGTCCGTATGCCGGATATTTCCGGTGCGATGGTGGCTGACAAGACCCGTGCGTTGAAGGAATCCGGCGCACACAAGGTACTCAGTGCCGATTGCGGCTGCTTGATGAACATCAACGGTTCGTTGGAGAAACAGCAGGAGGCGTTGCGCGGTCAGCATCTGGCCAGCTTCCTTTGGCAGCGAACCGGAGGTGCCCGATGAGCAGCTCCACGATTATTCCTACGGTCGCCGTAGAAGAAGATTTTCGCAGCCGGGCTCACAAGGCCTTGGCTGACACGCAACTGCGAAATAACTTTCGCACGGCGATGGATTCACTGATGAGCAAACGGGCAGCGTCTTTCAGCGATGCCCACGAAAGAGAACATTTGCGAGCGCTGGGCAATGCCGTCCGCGCCCGCGCGTTATCCAAGTTGCCCGACCTGCTCGAGCAGCTTGAACAGAACCTGACCCGCAACGGTGTGACAGTGCACTGGGCGGAAACGGTAGACGAAGCCAATGGCATCGTCCTGTCGATCATCCGCGCTCACGAGGCGCGGCAAGTGATCAAGGGCAAATCGATGGTCAGCGAAGAGATGGAGATGAACCATGTCCTCGAAGCTCAAGGCATTGAATGCCTGGAGTCGGACATGGGTGAATACATCGTCCAGCTCGACCACGAGAAGCCTTCACACATCATTATGCCGGCGATCCACAAGAATGCCGGTCAGGTCGCGTCCTTGTTCCACGACAAACTTGGCGTGGAGTACACCAAGGACGTTGACCAACTCATTCAGATCGGTCGCAAAGTCTTGCGGCAGAAATTCTTCGAAGCCGACATTGGCGTCTCCGGCGTCAACTTCGCCGTGGCCGAAACCGGCACCTTGCTGCTGGTGGAAAACGAAGGCAACGGGCGGATGACCACCACGGTGCCGCCAGTGCACATCGCCGTAACCGGCATCGAAAAAGTCGTGGAAAACCTGCGCGACGTGGTGCCGCTCCTGTCGCTGCTGACCCGCTCGGCACTGGGCATTCCGATCACCACCTACGTCAACATGATCTCCGGCCCGCGCAAGGAACATGAACTCGACGGCCCACAGGAAGTGCACTTGGTGCTGCTCGACAACGGTCGCAGCCAGGCATTTGCCGACAGCGAATTGCGCCAGACCCTGAACTGCATCCGCTGCGGCGCCTGTATGAATCATTGCCCGGTCTACACCCGAATCGGCGGCCATGCCTACGGAGAGGTTTACCCTGGGCCTATCGGAAAAATCATCACCCCGCACATGGTCGGTCTGGCGAAAGTCCCCGACCACCCGAGTGCCTCGTCGTTATGCGGCGCCTGCGGTGAAGTCTGCCCGGTAAAAATTCCGATCCCCGCATTGCTGCGTCGCCTGCGGGAAGAAAACGTCAAAGCGCCGGACAGCCCACATCAAGTGATGCGCGGTCAGGGCAGCAAGTATTCGCGCAAAGAACGATTTATCTGGAACGCCTGGGCCAGGCTCAACAGTTCGCCAACGCTTTATCGCCTGTTCGGCTTCTTCGCCACTCGCCTGCGAGCGCTGACGCCGAGCAACGTCGGCCCATGGACCCAGAACCACAGCGCACCGAAACCCGCGGCCCGCTCACTGCATGACATGGCCCGCGAGCATCTGGCCAAACAGGGGGACCGTTGATGAGCGCCAAGCAAAATATCCTCGCCAAATTGCGCAACAGTCTGACGGGCACCACGCCGGTGGCTGACAACTTCGATGTCGAACTGGTGACCGAGCCTTACACCTACACGCCGGAACAACGCATTTCGCAACTGCGCAAACTGATGGAAGCGGTGCATACCGAAATCCATCTGACGTCCAGGGAAGGCTGGCCCGAATTGCTCGCGCAACTGCTGCGGGACCGCCAGTTGCCGAGCCTGCTGATTGCGCCGACGACGCCCCACGGGCAACGCATCACCGAGCATTGGGCGAAAAATCCTGGCCTGCCAGCGCTCAAAGCCTACAACCGCCCGGTCGAGGAATGGAAAGCCGAGTTGTTCAACGACACCCCGGCCAGCCTGACTACCACCCTCGGCGCGATCGCCGCGACCGGTAGCCTGATTCTCTGGCCGACGCGGGAAGAACCGCGCTTGATGAGCCTGGTGCCGCCGGTGCATTTTGCCCTGCTCAAGGCCAGTGAAATCCGCGACAACTTCTATCAGGTGCAGCAGGAATTCGAATGGGCCCAAGGCATGCCGACCAACGCCTTGCTGGTGTCCGGCCCGTCGAAGACTGCCGATATCGAGCAAGTGCTGGCTTACGGAGCCCACGGCCCGAAAGACCTGGTGGTGTTGATCCTGGAGGACCAATGAGTCTACCGGCGGCTTTTCTGCGCGATGCGCAGCAACTGATTCCTGAAACACGACGTTTCGACGACCCGCTATCAACCCTGGCCTTCGGCACCGACGCCAGTTTCTACCGGCTGATTCCAAAACTGGTGATCCGCGTCGAGTCCGAAGACGAAGTAGTGGCGCTGCTCAAACTGGCGCAACGGGACCACGTCCCGGTGACCTTCCGCGCCGCTGGCACCAGCCTGTCCGGCCAGGCCATCAGCGATTCAGTGCTGATTGTGCTGGGGGATAACTGGAACGGTCGCGAGATCCGTGGCCAGGGCACGCAAATCCGTCTGCAACCGGGCGTGATCGGCGCCCAGGCCAATGCTTGGCTGGCACCGTTTGGACGCAAGATCGGTCCGGATCCGGCGTCGATCAATGCCTGCAAAATCGGCGGCATCGTCGCCAACAATGCCAGCGGCATGTGCTGCGGCACAGCGCAAAATACCTATCACACCCTGGCCGGGATTCGTCTGGTGTTGGCCGATGGCAGCCGACTCGATACC
This sequence comes from Pseudomonas sp. URMO17WK12:I6, assembly GCF_003253625.1. NCBI lineage: Bacteria > Pseudomonadati > Pseudomonadota > Gammaproteobacteria > Pseudomonadales > Pseudomonadaceae > Pseudomonas > Pseudomonas sp. URMO17WK12:I6. The sequence goes on along the minus strand of NZ_QKYZ01000010.1, from coordinate 59,728 downwards.
GAAGACCCCAGCAGTGTTGCGGCGTTCCGAAAGAGCCACGCCGAATTGCTGGAGCGTCTGGCGACACTGGGCCGCGAGACCCGCGCCAATGCCGAACTGGCTGCGAAAATTCGCCACAAATACCGTCTGAAAAATACCACCGGGCTGTCACTCAATGCCCTGGTGGATTTCGACGAGCCTGTGGATATCTTGAGCCACTTGCTGGTGGGTTCCGAAGGCACGCTGGGGTTCATCAGCGCGGTGACCTACGACACGGTGATCGATCACCCGAACAAGGCATCGGCGCTGATTGTGTTCCCGGACGTGGAAACCTGCTGCAACGCGGTTTCCGTCCTGAAAAGCCAACCAGTGTCGGCCGTGGAACTGCTGGACCGTCGCAGCCTGCGCTCAGTGCAGGACAAGCCCGGCATGCCGGCTTTCGTACAACAACTGTCGCCTAATGCCTGCGCTCTGTTGATCGAATCCCGCGCGGCCTCCTCCACTTTGCTGCAGGAACAACTGGCGCAGATCATGGCGTCGCTGACCGACTTCCCAGTGGAAAAACAAGTCGACTTCACCGAAGACCCTGTGGAAAACGCCCGGCTCTGGGCGATCCGCAAGGACACCTTCCCCGCCGTCGGCGCGGTGCGCAAAACCGGCACCACGGTGATCATCGAAGACGTGACCTTCCCGGTGGAACAACTGGCCATCGGCGTGAATCGCCTGATCGAGCTGTTCGACAAACATCACTACGACGAAGCGATCCTTTTCGGACACGCCCTGGAAGGCAATCTGCACTTCGTCTTCACCCAAGGCTTCAACAGCGCGGAAGAAGTCGCACGCTACCAGGCGTTCATGGACGACGTGGCGCAGTTGGTGGCCGTGGAGTTCGGCGGCTCGCTGAAGGCCGAACACGGCACCGGTCGCAACATGGCGCCCTTCGTCGAACTGGAATGGGGCAGCGATGCCTACCAGTTGATGTGGCAGCTCAAACGCCTGCTCGACCCCAACGGCATTCTCAACCCGGACGTGGTGCTCAGCGACGATCCACAGATTCACCTCAAGCACTTGAAACCGTTGCCGGCCGCCGACGAGATTGTGGATAAGTGCATCGAATGCGGTTTCTGCGAACCGGTGTGCCCGTCGAAAGGCCTGACCTTGAGCCCACGCCAGCGCATCGTGATCTGGCGTGACATCCAGGCGAAGAAACGCGCCGGCATAGACACCGCCGAACTGGAACAGGCCTACGAATATCAGGGCATCGATACCTGCGCCGCCACAGGCCTGTGTGCACAACGTTGCCCTGTAGGCATCAACACCGGCGAGCTGGTGAAAAAGCTCCGTGACCGTAACGCGACCCATACGAAAACCGCCAACTGGATTGAAGGCAATTTCGCCACTGCGTTACAAGGCGCGCGCTTTACCTTGCACGTCGCCAACGGTGCACGGATGCTGTTGGGGGCACCACGTTTGGCGAAGCTTTCGGCAACATTGACCCGTTTGTCCAAAGGCCAGGTTCCGCAATGGACCAACGCCATGCCACAGCCGGAAAAGGCCATTCGCTTCAGCCCGAGCGTATCGGACGAGCGCCCTCGGGTGGTGTATCTCGCGGCCTGCGTGTCGCGGGTCATGGGCCCGGCGGCGGGTGATAAAGAGCAAATGTCGCTGTACGACAAAACCCGTGGCCTGCTGGAAAAGGCCGGTTATCAGGTCGTCCTTCCAGACAATCAGGACAACCTCTGCTGTGGTCAGCCATTCGCGTCCAAGGGCTATGCCGAACAGGCCGAACACAAACGTCAGGAGCTGATCGGCGCACTGCTGCATGCCAGCCGCGGCGGGCTCGACCCAATCTACTGCGACACCAGCCCCTGCACGCTGCGGCTGGTTCAGGACCTCGGCGACGAACGACTGGACCTGTACGACCCGGTGCGTTTCATCCGTACGCATTTGATGGACCGACTGGACTTCACCCCGCAGGAAGCACCTATCGCGGTGCACGTCACGTGCAGCACGCAGCATCTAGGCGAGAGCCAGGCGTTGATCGATCTGGCGCGCAAATGCAGTAAAAACGTGGTCATTCCGGAAGGCATTCACTGCTGCGGTTTCGCTGGCGACAAGGGCTTTACCACGCCGGAACTGAACGCGCATTCGTTACGCACGCTGAAGGACGCGGTACAGCAATGCAGCGAAGGGATTTCCACCAGCCGCACCTGTGAGATTGGTCTGACACAACACGGTGGAATTGACTACCACGGGCTGGTCTATCTAGTGGATCGGGTCACTCAGGCCAGGGGAACCTGAAGAAAAATAGAACCCTGACGTACTGCCACAGTCCACCGATCAAGTCCCGCAGCGCGGGACTTCCCCTCAAATTGGCAGCCCGTCCTGATGGCCAGCGATGCCTGGACCCTCAGTTCAAGGAGATACTCATGAAACGCTCTGTACTGCTAGGTCTGTTCGTTACTGCCTCAATGCTGGCCTCCCCCTCGTTTGCGGTCGAAGACCTCTGTGCGGTCAACTTGAAAACCATCGAAAATGCCAAGGCACAGACTCCTCCAGAGATGACTGATCAGGTAATGGAAAGCGTCACGAAAGCCAAAGCCGATCAGGCAAAAGGCACCAAGGAAGGGACTGATGATTGCATAGCCGAGACTGAACAAACTATCCAGCAACTCAAGAACGCGAACAAAGGCGGGAAGTAATCCAGTACAAGGCCAACCTTCGGGTTGGCCTTCTGAGCCACGTAACCCCTAAGCTTGCGGAGCATCAGGCAGACTCACGACTACTTCGCAGCCGAACGCAGCCACGCGAGCTCGGCAGCCGCAACAGATTGCATGCGGTCTTAACTGACCGGCATCAGGCGCTTCTTGTCCCTTTTTCGCACCCGCCTCCCGGAAAAATCTTTCACCCCATCGCCAGCAAAAACAGAACCCTTGCACGCCTCCACAGTCCATTTGTTAAGCCCCAATCAGCGTGGCCCATCCCCACCCCCGTTCCAGGAGATACCCATGAAGCGTTCCGCCCTGGCTGGACTGCTCCTCACTGCAACAATGCTGGCCTCCTCCGCATACGCCTCAAACGATAGCGATCAATGCGTAATGAAGCTCCAGGAGGTCAATAGCAAGCTGTCCAGCGCAGCCACGCTGGACGCCGCCACCAAAGGTGTCGTCGTCACCAAAGCCGAACAAGCCAAGGCCGCCCACGCCTCCAACAACGACAGAGAGTGTGTTTCCCTGGCGCAGCAAGCGCTCCAGGACATTCAAAGCCACTTGAATAGCCATTAGGGCCAGGCCAGATAACATGCAGGTAAGGACAGAAGGTCGACTCGCCGCGCGTATTGGCGTACACTTCGCTTACCTGCTGGTTACACACAGCAGGTTCGGGGCCGCTTTGGATTCGACGCCGGTTGCGAAACTTTAGGTGCATGCCGACTTGGTAACAGAAGTCGTAAATCCACTGTTGCAACTACTTATAGTTGCCAATGACGAAACCTACGGCCAGGAATTCTCTCTCGCTGCGTAAGCAGCCTTAGATCCTGAGCTTCTGGTACCTTCGGGTCCAGCAATCATCAGGGGATGTCTGTAAACCCAAAGTGATTGTCATATAGAACAGAATCGCCGTGCAGTACGTTGTGGACGAAGCGGCTAAAACTTACACAACTCGCCCAAAGCACCCTGCCCGTCGGGTCGCTGAGGGTTAACTTAATAGACAAGGCTACGCATGTAGTACCGACAGCGGAGTACTGGCGGACGGGGGTTCAATTCCCCCCGGCTCCACCAAATAGCAATCTAGACCTGTCTCAGACAGTCTACGAAACACCCCAAGAAGCCCGCCCTGTGCGGGCTTTCTTGTTTCTAGCTGTCCCTCCCTGTCTACCCCTATCCCAACGTGCGCTGTATCCTTTCATGTACCACGGATGTAAATTGAAACTGATGGGTACAAGGAAATGAAGCGCACTGAAATCAAGCGTCGCCCCCTAGCAGACACGGTCGTAGCCACTCTGGAACCTGACTCGAAGGAGTACCGGGAGCACGACGGGAACAATGTTTACCTTCGTGTACGGCCAGACGGAAAGAAGTCGTGGCAACTCCGTTACAAGAAAGCTGACGGTAAGTGGTCATGGCTCGGGCTAGGCAGCTACCCAGCAGTCGCCGGGTCTGCTGCACGCCAGAAAGCCGCCGAGCTGCGTGTTAGTACAGCTGAAGGAAGCAACCTACTGGCAACCATGCGAGCCAAAAAAGCCGCAGAGCTAGAAAGCGCCAGTAATACTTTTGAGAAACTAGCTCGTGAGTGGTACGCGTCCAAGCGTAAAGGCTGGACCGCAGGCACAGCCGTTCGAACCATCGGCGCACTAGAGCTGCATGTCTTCCCGGTCTTCGGCACCCGTTCCTACCGAGAGATTCTTCCGATGGAATGGATGGATTTTCTTCGCACGATGGAACGCAAAGGAATCATTGAGCAGACCAGTCGCGTTCGGGGAATGTGTCGTGACATCTACGACCTTGCTCGGGTCACCGGGCGGGCAACACACAACCCGCTGGAAGGTCTTCACAAATTCCTGCAGACGAAACCAGCAGAAAACTACGCTCATGTATCCCAGGAAGAATTGCCCCCCCTCCTTCGAGCAATCCGCGCTTATCCAAGCGCTATGGATATCCGTATTGGGCTCCACCTGCTTTCCATGCTGGCTTGTCGCCCTTCCGAAATTCGTGAGGCTCGGTGGTCTGAGTTCGATTTGAAAAAAGCTGTTTGGACCATCCCCTCGGAACGGATGAAACGTCGCCGAGAGCATTTGGTGCCACTTCCTCACCAAGCGGTAACTTTGCTTAAAGAACTACACATTTTGACCGGCAGCTATCAGCTACTTTTCCCAGGCCGCAGCGATACGACTAAAGCACGTTCCAATACCGTCTTCTTGATGGCGTTACGTCGTCTGGGTTACGAAGGTCGACAAACCGGCCACGGATTCCGACACATCGCTAGCACGATCCTCAACGAACATGGTTTTGATGAAAACCATATCGAGGCCCAGCTTTCACATGTGAAGGATGGAATCGCGGGTGTGTACAACAAAGCGGTGTACCTCAAGCAACGTACGACGATGATGCAGTGGTACGCGGATTACCTAGATCAGTTGGCCGCTGGAAATGTCCTTCACGGACATTTCGATGAGGTGGTATGAGCGCGAATATCCTCACCCCCTCCAAAATCCGTGTTACAGGTGTAACGCGTGTAACGCTCTATGCGAAATGCCCGAATTCATTGGCTTTCGCACCTGTTACACGCTTGCGCGACTGTCCATACACCCCGTGTAACGCCGCCCTAGTGTGTAACGCCAAACTCAGCCGACGCTTGCTGCAGGCTACCGTTCTGGGCTCGTTGCTACAGCCCGACTCTCGCTGGTTACGCGTGCAAAACGAAGGGCGTGGGATCGAGCGTTACACGTTGAGAGACCTTGGCGATGATTGATCACCAAATCACTCCTCGTTCAGCGCTAACTGCTGGCCTGATCGCGCATCTCTCGGCGCAACCGCTCTATGAGCTCTGCCGTGAACAGTTAGCTGACGTGTGTTACTTGATTGATCAGTGCTGTCTGCGCATCCAGACCGGCGAAATCGATAGCGATCTCAGCAGTATGTGCATCAAGACAACGATGCATGAAGAGACCATTTTTCAGTATGCCTCCACCGACCACAGGTCGCGCCTCGCACACTGGGTTCGCCAGTACAGCAACTGTTACTCGGCAACGGATCGCGAGGCACACACCGCCTACATCATGGCCTGTGCTGTCAAAGCGCTGGGGGTTCTTAACGACTGGATGCACACCGCCGATAAAGCGGCGTGGATGCATATCACGGCAATACCGACCGATTGGCCATGGGATCTTTATTGCCAGTTTGTAGAATCGCAGGTCGATACGAATCAGCGCACCCAGGCACTCGACGAGTATGTCTTCCAATTGGAGCCGATCACTACCCTCCCCTGTTTGATTGATGACGAACTGACGCCCGTAGCTGATCGGGCGATGAGGAAAGCTATCCGCAGTAAAGGCGGCATCATCAGCGGGATGGAGCGTAGTAAGGACATTAGCGCCCGAGATGCTGCAATCGTTAAGCAAGGTGAGCACTATTTGTCGAAAGGCATGCCAGAACGGAATGTCAAAACGGCAGTGCATGCCTGGTTGAAACGTGAAGTAGCTAAACCACTCAAACATCGCCCTGAGTGGGTCACCCTCGAGCTCGAAAAGGCGCTGACTCGCAAAAGCGTGGAGGCCATTCTCAAACGCAATTTCGTGCTGTAACTGAAATTTCAATTGGATTTCAATTGGAAGTGAACTGCTTACCGCTGGCCCATTTCTAGATCATCGCTCTCAGTCCTAACCTGTTGAGAGCAAGACCTATGAAAGCCTCTATCATCGAACTTCCCCGCCTTATTTCTGCATCTTCCAGCCCACTGTTCGATGCATCTTCGACGTTGATCCGCATGCCTGAAGTTGAGGGCATTGTGGGAATGAAGCGTTCCACTATCTACAAGCTCATGCAGCGCCCCGACTGCTGTTTTCCGCAGCCCGTCAAACTGAGCAACAGCACCGCTCGCGGGGCTCCTGTTGCTTGGGTTTTGTCTGAAGTGCAGGCATGGGCACGCAGCCGCATCGAGGCACGCGATCAGGTGGCCGCATGAGTCGTCAGACCGCAAACAACGCTTTGATGCATCCCTTCTCCGTGCTGCGTCGGATCGGCTTTTCAACTCGCCTCATGCAGCGCCTTGAGCGCTACCGCCGCCAGCAGGACAAACAGGGCCGCGTTGTCAGCGTACTGAGCTGGGCCGACGGCACCTGGTGCGCCCTCTCCCTTCACTGCGAAAAGACTGGAGCCGTGATCGTCGACGAAGGCCAGCAAACGCATGCCTACGAAGACGCCCGCTCCATGCTCAGCGGTGGCCTCCTGCCCCTCCTTTCCCTGCGCTGGGAAGCCCATGCCTGAAACGAAAACGCCTCCGGGGGCGATCCGGAGGCGTTGAGGTAAATCTACATGCACGAACAATTTATGCCGCACCTGAAAAATCCGCAAGCCATCAGCGCAGTTGCACTTTCGAAAAACGGACGTTACTCTCTGGCCGTCACTGCAAAATCAGCGACCGGGTTTGGCGACCCGAGCTCATACAGGCGCACAGGCGCCCCCATACCGATTGCAGGCGCTTTTTTTGTGCCCGCACTCCTGCTTAATGGTGGCTGTGCGTGGGAGACCTTCGGGTCTGCCGGGGTCCTGTATGCCCGGTTCGCCAACCCGCGCACAGCTGCCACCCTTAAATCGTTTGGCGACGATAAGTGGCAGCTCCTCACATACAGGAGCTTCACCAATGCACGCCCTCAATCCGTCCAAAATTCGCGCCGCGGCACACCGTGCAATGGCTCTCGCCGCTTTACACGCCAACTCCAGCCTCGCTACACGCCTCTCCCGTTACAACGCTCACATGGCCAAAGCCCGTGCACTCGAAACCGCAGGCGGTGCCCAATGAACAGCGCACTGAGTTTTGCCCTGCCCGAAGACCTGCTCTGCGTGAATCCAACTGCTGAAGCCGGTGTGCCCATCGACGCCATCACCTGCGCCATTGATCGCGCCGACTCGGTGCTGACGCTGCTTGAAGATCACTTCGAAAGCGAATCCTCGCGCCTCGCCAATCATGTGATCGCAGCCGTCCTCTGGGACGTGCGCGGCACCCTTGGCCTGATCAAGACCCTCGCCTTGCACGGTGACACCACCTCCATTCCAGCTGCGCAGAAAGGCGGTGCGCTATGACCACATCCACCACCCTTGGTCGCGCCACATTTACTCGCGTGAACGCTACCGATTTGAAGTTGTTCCGGGTGAATGCCGGAGTACCGGTCGAAGATGCACTAGAGATGGTTTCCCTGCTGCAGCATCACGCTAACCAGCTCAACTTCAACGCCGCCATGAGCGACAGCGGCGAGCGTTTCAGTTGGCCTGCTCTGTACCTTGGCGAGATGGCCAAAGCCCTGATCGACGACATCAACGACGCGCTTTTTTTGCCGAGGGCTGACGCATGAGCCAACGCCCGAGCAACTCCGCGAAACGTCCCTGCTTCGCCGACGTGAAAGCCGCTGCACTGAAAGACATTGATCGTGTCCTGATGCATTGGTTGCCCAGCGGTAAACGCGTAGACGGCGGCAAGGAATACACCGCTCCCAATCCAACCCGCAGCGACAAGCGCGCCGGTTCGCTTAAGATCAATTTGAGCAAAGGCACGTGGGCCGACTTTGCCACCGGCGACAAGGGCGGTGACCTGATCGATCTGGTGCGCTATCTGGACGGCGGCACCGACGTAGATGCCTGCAATAAACTGGCAGACCTCCTCAACGTATCGCCCGGCGCCGCCCAGGCGAAGCCAGCGCTTGCCAAGACAAAAGCACCGGAGTGGACTGCCATTCAGCCGATCCCGGCCGAGGCCATGAACAAGTGCCCGGCCAAGCATCGGCAGCACGGCGCGCCATCCAAGGTGTGGATCTATCGTGATGCACAGGGCCAGCCGCTTATGGCGCTTTACCGCTTCGACCTCGGCCCCGATGAAGACGGCAAGCCGAAGAAGGTCTTTGCGCCACTGACGTGGTGCCAGCGCGCCGATGGCCAGACCACGCAATGGCGCTGGCAGGGTCTGCCCGATCCTCGACCACTGCTGCGTCTTGATGAACTGGCCCAACGTGTCGACGCGCCGGTTGCCCTGTGCGAGGGCGAGAAAGCTGCCGACGCCGCCGCTAAACTGCTGCCGGGTCACGTGGCCATCTGCTGGCCGAATGGCTCCAACTCTTGGCACAAAGCCGACCTGACACCGCTCAAAGGTCGCGACGTGCTGTTGTGGCCGGACAACGATGTCAGCGGCAAAGCCTGCATGGAAGTCGTCGCCGACAAACTGCGCGAGATCGGTGCCGCGTCGGTCCGGGTCATCGCGCTGGAGGTGTTCAACCTCAAACCCACGCTGAAGAACGGCCGCGCCGCCTTCGCCAAAGGTGGTCAATGGGGCGATGGCGACGACGCCGCTGATGCACTCGCCAAAGGCTGGACAGCGGCCCACTTCGCCGAGCTGGAAAGCAGCGGAGAACTGTTCGGTTTGGTTGTCGAAAAGACCGAGCCTGAACAGATAGAGACCAAACCAGAACCGAAGACAAAAACAGCCACTAAGAGTCCCGCGAAATCGAAAAATGACCTGATGCCCGGTGGCTTTCGCCTCACGCCCGAAGGTGTGTTTTATTCTGGCGATGATGGCGAGGCGCGCCCGGTGTGTTCGCCTCTGGAAATCCTGGCTCGCACCCGCGACGACAAAGGCCAGAACTGGGGCCTACTGGTCGAGTTCGACGACCCCGACGGCGCCAAAAAACGCTGGAACATCCCGGCGCGCACCATGACTGGCGACTTCGGCAAGGACGTGCTTGGCCCGTTGGTGGATATGGGCCTGCGCCTCGCCGGTAGTCGATCCGGACGCAACGCACGCAACGACCTGCAGAGTTACCTCGGCGGCTTCGACAGCGCGCAACGGGCACTACTGGTCACCCGCCTGGGCTGGCACGACAACGCTTTTCTGCTGCCCGAGCAGCAGGTCGGCGCGCACAGCGAACACCTGCACTTCTACGAGGCCGGCTCTCAGCTTCCGCCGATCAGCGAAGGAGGCACGCTTGAGCAGTGGCAAGATCAGATCGGCGCACTGTGTGTCGGCAACCATCGCTTGGCGTTCGTCGTCGGCGTGGCTTTTGCTGGCCCGCTGCTGCACATGCTTGGACACGAATCGGGCGGCTTCCACTTGTACGGCGACAGTTCAGGCGGCAAGACTACGCACCTGCAAGTTGCTGCCTCGATCTACGGCGGGCCTCGTCTGGTGCGTTCGTGGCGCTCCACCGACAACGCACTGGAATCGATCGCCGCCGCGCATTCCGACGGCCTTCTGGTGCTGGATGAAATCGGCATGTGCGATCCGCGCATCATCGGCGAGACGGTGTACATGCTCGGCAACGGCACCGGCAAGGCACGCGCCAATGACCGAGGCCAAGCAGGCCGACAGGTACAGGAGTGGCGCCTGCTGTTTCTCTCCACCGGAGAGAAGACGCTGGCTCAGCACATGGCCGAAGCCAACAAGGAGCTGAAAGCGGGCATGGAGGTACGCATGCTCGCCGTTCCGGCCGATGCGAGCAAAGGCCTCGGGATGTTCGATGCGTTGAACGGCTTTGAGGATGCGGCGTCACTCGCCGACGCACTCAAGGCGCGGGTAGCGAAGTATTACGGCACTCCACTCACGGCCTTCCTCACTGCGTTGTGCGAGCCGGGCAAACGTCACGGTTGGTCCGCCATCCTGCGCCGCACGCTGGAAGGGTTTATCGCCCAATCGCTACCGACCTCGGCCAGCGGGCAAGCGCACCGTGCCGCCGCTCGCTTCGGCCTCGCGGCCGCAGCGGGTGAGCTGGCCACCGCGATGGGAATTACCGGCTGGCCCGATGGAACCGCCACCACCGCCGCCCGCGTGTGCCTCAACGCATGGATGAACGAGCGTGGCGGTGCCGGGAACTTCGAAGGCGATGCGATCTTGGCGCGGCTGCGCCAGGTCATCGAACGCTTCGGCGAAAGCAGGTTCACCCGCTGGGAATCGGCGGCGGCAAAGATCGACGAACACGGCCCGCGCACCATTGACCGTCTCGGCTTTCGCAAGACGCTGGAGCACGGCTTGGGCGACTCCCTACACACCACGAACACCTATTACGTGCTGCCCGAGGCATGGCGCTCGGAGATCTTCCGGGGCATGAACATCAACGCCGTGAATAAGGAGCTGCTGCAGCGCGGTGTATTGGAACCGAGCAGCGACGGCAAGGCGTCGAGTCTGGTCCGGCTGCCCGGCCTCGGTCAGCAACGCTGTTACATCGTGAAGACGATTCCGGGAATGGATGAGAGCGAGGCTCGGGCTGCCTGAGGGCATCTCTGCTGATTGAGGTAGCGCCGGCTTATTTCCGGCCTCGCCAGCCACTCAACCAACCCACAATCGAATTGAACAGAGACTAAACAGATGAAAGAGATTCAAGAGCTGAAAGACCGCCGCGACCAACTGCTGCTCGAAGCAGACAAACTCCACGCCGAACTGCTGCCCCTTGAGGCGGTGCTGGAAAGTGAAGAACCTATCGAACCGGATCGGAAACGCGAACTGCGGGACAATTACAACACGCTGAAAAGGAAGTTCGATTCGCGCAACATCAATGCAGACCTTCTAGATCGGAAGATCAATCGCCGTGAAAACCTCGCCAATTGCGACTCCCTGATGGCGGGTTACATTGAGGCGATGAATAACTGGACAGCGGATGAGCAGGAGCTTAATGAAAAGCGTCTAAGCCTCAGCACCCGCCTGGAGCAGATCCAACAACAGGCGGTAGAGGACATGGCCAAAGCCCGTCAGGCGGAAACGGACGCTGCCACGGCCTACGCGCAAGCCGTCGCATGGGGCGACACCGAAGGTGAGAAGACCGCCAACGCCGAAGCACAAAAGGCTGCGAAGAACCTGACAGCGGCCACCGAACATAACCGTCGGCAACACCTGATCATGGCTGCTCTGGAGCAGGAGCTGGTCACCGTAGATAAATACATCGCTGAAGCACAAGAAAAGCATAGGGGGATAGAACGCAACGCTCTGTGGCTCTCGCAGACGGTACTCGAGGAGCAATGGAACAAGGCAGCAAAAGCGTTGTTCGAGGTGGGTGGTAAGCTGTGGGCAAATTACAGCCAGTTGGGACTTGATCAGGTAGCACTGATGAAACTGGCGGTTCCTGAGCAAGGCGAAAACTATGGGCAATGGACATGGCACGAGCTAATAGATCGCTCTCGTCAATACAGCGCGCGGGACTTAGTCCAGCTTAGCAGTCTACCTATACCGCAACAGCAAGAAGAAGTGAGCAATCCGGCACATCGCGAGGATGAACGTAATGAACAAGCCACTACAGAACAGCGTGACCTGGTCTGACACGCTCAAATTTCGGAAAACCCACCTGAATGCCTTGTTGAAAACCATAAATGCGGGTGCGGGCAAAACCAGTCATATACAAACGCTGACTATCAACGCGATCAACGCGGAAATGGCGAACATTGAAAGGCAACTGAACCGCCGTAAATAGTGTCGAATTTGTAACAGGCATGACTATCTTAATAATCACGTAATACTCCACAGAACAAAGGAATAAAAATGTCTAAACTCGCAGAGTACCGTCAGCTGGAAAAACATCTCGCCGAGCAACTTCAGGCATTAGAAGCACTGAAAGGTGATGATGGACTGAAGAAAGAAATCGAGTTCGAAACCAAGCTGCGCAAGCTGCTTGAGCATTACGGCTACAACCTGAAGCACATCATCAACCTGCTCGATCCGCAAACCACTGCCCGACGCCAATCTGCGGCCCCGGCCTCGAGCACACGCAAACCACGCGAACTCAAGGTCTACAAAAATCCGAATACTGGGGAAGTGATCGAAACCAAAGGCGGGAACCACAAGGCTTTGAAAGAGTGGAAAGCAGAGCACGGCGCTGACGTCGTCGAGGGATGGCTGAAGAAGTAAAACTGCTTCACCTGAAAAAGGGCCCAGACGGGCCCTTTTTAATGGCAGCGCTTGACTCACGCAAATGATTTTGTCGTCAGCTCACAGCCTCCTGGAAAAACTCTATCATATTCGTAGTTTCATAGTGCATTAATAGAAGACTGCTTTCAGCCATAAGAAGACGGTCGCAGAAGTGTGCCTTCCTCCAAAATTTGTCACTCCGTGTGATTACCAAACCATGGGGCGATTCCTGGAGACTGACAGCCAACTGAAGTGGTTCGCATCACCATTGCCGGCGTGGAGGTGAGGTATTCTGAAAGTGGTCGGCTTACAGGGTTACAAACCGTAAGTCTTCTCACGTCCAATCCGTCATGCGACCGGCTCAGCTGTTTTAAAATTTGCGACCTCAGAGCAATAAAAATATTTTCGACAGCGCCTATTCACGCTCTCGTTAATATTGACGAAAGCTTTTCTTTTAATGCTCTTGCTCTACCTTTAGGTATATATGAAACATTTAATCTTTGACACATCTCTTCGACTTCTGGCTTGTCGTGAACCGAGTAAACTATTATTTTGTTACCGTTAATCCCTTTCGTTCGAGCTTGCTGCGCAATAAAGAGCCCTCTGAACTCTTGAAACAGTTTTCCCCTCTGCTCCAATACGCTTTCAAACGCAGAAGAGGCCGGCACATTGAGATCAAAAATAAGTGCTGCATAGTCATCTACGCTGGAGCCCACTAGCTTTTTATTTGCATCATCTATCGAGGTTGAAAAATCCACGCTAAAACCTAGTGACTCTACATAGTCCTCTAGCCAATCCAAAAACATAGGCTCATCATCAAGAATTAGAATTTTTGCGCTCATTTTAAAAACCCATTTGGAATTCTGATTTCAAATTTCGTTATTCCAGAAGATGAATGACTCCCCTCAATCGTCCCCTGAAATGCATTCTCGACGATTAGCTTACAAATATGAAGCCCTAAGCCGGACCCTGAAGATGTTCTTTCTTTTGCACTTTTTGCTCTATACCCGATTGCGAAAATATCGTCATCGTTAGAAAATGGCTCGCTTTGCCCCTCAAATGTAATGATCAGGCTATCAGTTTTTTTCTGTATCCAATTTTTTATTGTCAAAGTCGAGCCGGCCTTGCCGTATTTAACTCCATTATCGATGAGATTCATGAAAACCTGCTTAAGTAAATTCGGATCTCCCTTTACGCAGTTTTGAGTGTTTTTATCCTCTAGCTCTACCTTTACCTTACTACTCGCCCCTTGCTCTTGAAAGAATTGCGCAGACTCGATAATAGCCTGTGGTATAACGGTAGTTTTGATAGAGGAGTTAGAAATTGATTCAGTATTTCCCGATGCGTACTCTGCAAAATATGAAAGGTTTCTTATCAACGAAACCGTATACTCTAACTGCGCCCTAGCGCGTGCTAATCGCTGAGCCTTTTTATTCTCTGGAATTACACCACCTATTAAATTGTCGAGTGTTCCAATCACACCACTCATAGGATTTATTGCTTGATGAGTAATATTTTGAATAAGGAATAACGTTTCTTTGTTATCCATTTATACGGCCCTTTTAATTATAGTTAAACCAATATTTTCAGCCCCTAGCTGAGCGCTAAAATTTGACAGACCTGAAAGCGCTTGGATGTGACTTTCTTCCGACTCAATTAACGCTCTCGGCAACTCAATTGCCAAGTTAAGTTCTTGGTCTTGCGTGATAACTGGTGTTTTCTTAAAAATAAACACTAAGTACGCAAATAGCGCTCTAATAGAGAACCGATCAAAGTATTTGACGCACAACCCTGAATAATCTATCCATTCGAATTGATCTTCAATCTTGTGAGTTCGAAAATAGAATTCATCTAAAACTTTTATATCTGACATCCTAGTCGATACCAGTTCGCTGACAGAGTGAGCTAGCCATAGTTTGACTTCAGGTATCGGCCCGGTGTCCGGCGAAAGAGTATTAGATGTTTTAATAAGTAGCAATATGGAAGGGTAAAATAGATCGAGTTTAGATGCCGCTTCTGATTTCAGCCCATACTTCCTCGCAAGCTGGGGATAAAGATTTAATTTAGTAGTAACCTCAACTGCCCCCCAGAATCTAATAATCGGTTTTCTTCGTGATTCATTCCAAGCTCTAACCTGATCAACTGCTTGCGGCGTGAGGGAAGAGCTTGTTACAAATAAAAGCATATCAGCGCTTTGCGCTTCTGCATATGATATTTTATTCCACACTGTAGGCCAGTCAACAGAACCTGTATATCTTTTGCATTCAACATACCACTTTTGGCGTTGATACTGACCGGATAAATCCGAAATAAAATAATCTCCTTCAATGTCTCTTCCGACATCGCTTCCAGGAGTTCTCCATACTGTATTTCTCAACCCAAGAGTAGTAACAATATCAAATGTCATACTTTCAAATTGTTCTGGGGAAAGGCTTAATAAATTCAATGTTCCTCCTTGTTGAAAATCCTAGCAGATCTTGACAAATGACGTCATGACAGTGATTTCAGCCACTCCCGATGGGCTGTTAAGGCGCCAAGGACATTGATAGCATCTTAAACCCATGACAAGACATTTAGTTAAGCATAAAAGGTTATGCTGGCAAATCCAAAGTAAATTCCTCTCCGTTCTTTATCTTCTCAAGTAACTGTCGCAACAAGTTAGAGTATCTATGCGCCTGAACCTCATTGCCGTTCATTACAGCACAATGATATTTATTGTCGAACGATTTTATATCTACACCAGTAGTATTCTTCAAAATTTCGAGCAACTTATTCGCGTCGTGCCATCCTTTGAAACCTAAACTTACTCCTAAAGTTGATGGCGTATGTGGAAAATTGACGTTGAAAGCTAGGCCGTCAGAGGCGTCAGCTATTCCGTAAAGTTTAGCTAATGCCCCCTCTGACTCAGAAACGTTTGCAAGTACAGTGTAATCAACTTGGATGGGGTTTTTAGGGATGTCAGAACGCACTAGCTCATAGGTTCTTGCCAGTAGTGCACGCAGCAGCTTTGGGTTGACATTGTCCAATGCTTGGTTAGCGCCAAAAGCCTTGTATACCCAGCTATAGTCATGTGCAACGATACTTTTTATACGTATGCTTTTATTCTCTGATACCGATATCAGGCGTTCACGTCTAGGATATTCGGTGACTTCCTTGCTTGACCACTCCAAATGGTAAATATTTGGAATTAACGCGCCATTTTCGGAAAGAATCTCATCAATATCCGACAGTATAGCTCTAATGTTTGGATCTTCGGCGCTGTAGCCAACAAAAATAAGAGGATGCTCCGCAAAAAAAGCAAGCATTTTGGCACTTAGATACTTTTTCTTTTTCAGAAAGTTATCATAGTCCTCTCGTGTGATGACTACGCTCCTAGAATCCGAAGCACATCCATGTATCTTGAATATCTCACCTATACTTGAATGATTTGCATAGAGAATCCGCTGCCCAATGATCGGGGCGTAGTCAGGAAAAATGCTCTCTAGTAAACAATCATAGTTGGTAGTGATTATAGAGTGAGGGTGAATCTTTTTCAGCAGTTCAATTTCATCGTTGTCCGTGGCAGTTGTTTCACTCAATAATTTCTTAAAAATTTCACACACTGCATGTTTGAAGTAAATATCGGACTCATTGCCTGAGCCAAATAATTCACCGGGAAACTCGTCTTCGCCGCCACTCCAAGCCCAGTCATTGAATTTTTCTGAGAAGACGGTTCCAATGTCGACAAGATTAGGATAGCGCTGCAAATAATAAGCAAATTTTTTATCGATCTCGGGACACATTTCACTAAGCGAGTGCAGTAACTCCTCCCAATTAGGGCCGTTAAGGTATCTTTTAGTTAGGCCTGACCCTACGAAAAGTATAGGCTGGCAGCCCATCGCCTCAATACATGTTTTGATATCATCCGTCACATCGTCTTTATACTTATCATAATCGCTCATATGCGCTCCCTAGTGTTTTTGTGCCTGCTGAGCGAGGGGCGGTCACGTGACGGGTTCGTCAATGATCTCAGTCTCCCCCAATGAGCAATGTCAGAATAGCCACTAGCCATCTCTGGTGGCTAGTGGCTTGACCAAGATCGACGAATTTCATTTCTTTGATAACGATTACAGAGTCCTAGCAAGCAGAATCCGGCGCATCCAGCTCAATGATTCGGATGAGAGCTTGTGGCCGATAGCGGGCGGTCATAAACGCCTGCCGTCGGCCGGGAACAGCTTCGAAACGATTGCTGCGGTCGAACCGATACGGACCGTGGCGTAAGGCGAATGACAACCTAAAGCGCTGTCACGTTAGCGTGTCGTTAGCTACTACAGACTTATAAAAATTGAGAGTTCGAATCTCTCCTTCACGGCCAAATTCTGAAAACGCAAACCCCTGATTTTACTAAAGAAAGTCGGGGGTTTTTGGTTTTTGGCGTCTGAAAAATACCCATATGGGACTGATATGGGACTGGAGTGTCGTTTTCTGGCTTAGAGATGCAAGCCCGCACCTAGGTGAACGCTATACCTACAATCAGAGTTTCTACGCTCAATCCACGCAGAGGCAATCATGGAACCAGGGAATGTTTCAGCAATCATTTCGGCTGTTGCAGGTATCAGCGGCGTCTTGCTCGGCAACTCGTTCGTTCTGATTAAAGAATGGTGGGCCAAGCGCAAGACGGTTAATCAGGACACGACATACCTAGGGATTATTGTTGTGTCCCATTTGGATCGATTCGCAACAGGATGCTTCGATGTTTCTCAGGACGACGGCACTTTGCACGGTCAACCTGCGGGCCAAGATGGTCAATGTGAAACCACTAAGGTATCCCCTGTATTTCGTCCGTTGGAGCTCGACGTTAACTGGAGGCTGTTACCGAAAGATCTGATGTATTCGATCCTTCGACTTCCGGATCAGCAGGACCAGCTTCAAGGCAACCTTGCGGGAATATGGGACTTCGACTTCGACCCGCCAGACCACATTGGGTATTTCCAGCAAGGAGGCGGGGATATGCGGTGTTAGGGCTTGAGGCGTCTGCAGCAGCTAAAAAACTCCTTTCCCATTCCGGGTTACCGGCTGAGAAGCTTGGTCCGGGAGAGTGGAGCCGAGATCAATGTATGAAAGACGTCATATTTGATATCGACGCTAAGCGCAGTACACATCGCTTGCAGAATGCGACTCTGTCTGAGCTCTAATAGATCTCCCAAAGATTACAAAGGAAAGGAACCCCGCGATGACTGTCGATCCCGACGAAGCCCTGAAAGCCCGCCGTCTGGCGCGATTGCGCGAAGAGCTTGGCTACCTGCTGGACGAAGACGATCCCCAATCTCGTGCCTGGCGTCAGGGCATGATCAATGGCCGCATGTTGGAGCTGAAAGAACTGGGGATTTTCGAGCAAGACGAATTCGACGCGTTCAATGACGAAATAAACGCTGCGCTGTGGGCCAAAAAAATGGCGGAAGCAAACCCGTTGGGCGACAGCATCGACAGCGGGGAGGAAGGTGGGTAATGACCGTTACCCATAACGCCGCTTATGTAAAACGAGTAGGACACCTGGGCAATGGCCGGTCCGGGGGGGCCGCCGCCTTGCGTCAAGCCGAGGTAATTTGCCCTCAAACCTTCCAAGCATTGGAAGTTACGCGCTGTCAGGTGCGTGCCCAAGTGAGAGCAATGATCAAGCTAGGGCATTAAGAGCCTTTAACGCGCCACGCTGGCAATTTCCAGGCAAAAAAAAGCCGCCTTAGTAGGGCGGCTTTTTTGTGCCAGTCCGGTTAGTGGCCGGGCCGGCGGTCTCACAGGGAACGCGTGGTGTCCACAAGAGAGTACAAGCTGGTGCCACCTCGCGCAATAATTAACGATTGGCGGTGTGACGTCAGTCTGACGTCGGCGCTCAGAGGTGGCGGCAGGCGAGGGCTGGCGCCTTTTTGGTTGTTTTTTGTACAAAAAAAACCCTCACAAAAAAAACTTAAAAAAATCTTCTCCAGCCAAAGCCCTGTAAACCCTAGCTTCCACCGAAAACTCCCCCTTTATAACCGCTCAATGCGCGGATCTGCCCCACCACGGTTGGAAAAAGTTCGTTAACATCGGGCCAGATTCGCGTTCGGCAGCTGGGGTAAATGACCAGCATTTGAGCATGAATTTGGACTTCCCAACACGGGCTTAGTAATCCGTGCCGGATTTCGGGAGGCCATCAGCTTAGCCACCTCATAGGGAACGCGTGGTGTGTTCCGAAAGGCGCGTGTGTTCCGGGATAAGCGCGCTGGAGGTATGGCCCAACTACGGGAGGGCCTAGCATGTTGAAACATTTGAAACATTTGAAACATGCATGGGATTTCGTGGTGGTTTGTGTACGTGTGCATCACGTCTTTGAACTGCTGCGAGACTACTTCAAAAGTCAGTAATGGCTGAGAGGTATGCCGCTTCGGCTTCGACCGAGGCGGTTTTTTTTTGGTCCAAAAAACCTCGCCTAATATGCTCGGCAGTTGTGCGTGCTGCGCACGTGGGAAAGCCAGACGTTAGTAGCCCTTTGCCGAGACCGCAGGCATTGGCGGATTCAGTGGTCCGACCTCATTATTCCCGCGCCGTAGTGCTGCCGGATTAAGTAGCGCTGATTTTCCTTGGTTTCGCTGACTGAAAGCGTTACACAATTCGTCTTCGTTACACCATGAACACGGAACGCTATCAGGGCGTGTAACGCTAGATTTATCGTTTAAATTCAATCAGTTAACTAGACTCGTTACACCTGTAACACGAGTTACACGACATTTGACAGGTACCCGCCCCACTCCCCATGAAATTGACTTCCACCAGCGAGGAGATTCAAAGCGGGAGCTGGGGCCCCTGAGGCGATGAGACAAGCACGGGGGCGGAAACCCGCAGGACCTTGATAGCGGGAGACCTCCCAGCTTAGTGAACAGGTGAACCTGGTGAACTGCCTGTTCACCTGTACATTTGCCCTACGAAACGACGGATCTAAGGTCACCATTACCTACACGGTAACGATGTCTCTTTTTCTTCAAGGTCCTTTCAACTTCAACGTTGAAATTTCAGTAAGGTGGGAGATCTGCCGCTAACAAGATGTCGCGGGTTTCCGACCCCGTGTGTCGATAAAACCCTCAGGGTCCCCGGCGACTTTTCTGGCGTAGGATCCGTTATGTTAGGTAGGTCGCTCCAACCCCCTCTATTTCTCAAGGAAGACACGTGTTCTGGAAAAGAGATAACAAAATTCAAGTAGAGATTCTGAATCCGATCAATATCAGTTCTCCGTCGAGCAGCCCTCAACAGGGCGATACGAAGTCCCCACCAATCGTGCGAGAGGTCGACAAGGATTTTGCAATCAAACTGCTCACCTACTTCGCAATTGTCCTGCAGGCCGGCCTGCTTGCGTATGGCTATCTGGAGTTGAGTGCTTACTACGAGCAGTTTGGTATCGGCACGACTGAGCTGGAGCTCGGCACCCCCACCATATTGGTTTATGGGTATAGCTATGCCTTCTCCAGCATCATGGGATTGGTTTACCTGATCCCTTTCATCGGTGCGCTCATACCAGGATTGATGTTCATATCCGTGGCTTTGACATTCGTATATTTGCTGATGAGTAGGGTCAGCAAGAAAGGAGAAATCCTCGAAAAAGGAACATGGGGAGGGATGCTTCTGTTGCTTGTGTTTATAGCCCCCGTCCTCGGCGTCCATCATGGGGTAGAGAGAGCGCGAGAAAATATCAAGGCAGATTCTGGAATTGACGTAAGCAATGGCATCAGCAGGGTTCACAGCATAATCACAGACAAGGGTGAGATCACCGGTCAACTCGTGGTTGCTGACACGAAGAGCTCGTTCCTCCTAGTAAAAGACACCCTCTATAAGGTTGATAACAAGACCAACCGAGTGATGAGGAAAACTGTGCTGAAGGCAAAAGACAAAAAAGATCCCGCGAGGAAGGCTGATTAGGCGATATTGCCACGCCTGAAATACACACAGGCCCGGTCAGCGTGTATCCCCACGTGTATCCCAACAAAATCACTACCGCATCAGACCCAATGTATCCGGGATATTGACCGGCACGTTCAAACGGCCCCGGCTCCACCAATCCGAAAACGACAAAGCCCGCCAAGTGCGGGCTTTGTTGCATCTGGGGTTTGGCAATCGATGGCTCACATGTCCCCCTGTGGGAGCGGGCTCCTTTGCTTTGATTCTGCTGAACGGTTCTTGAAATGTAAGCGGCTGGCAAACACATGTGGACCGCGCGTTCAATAACCATCTGCGCTCGTGAACTGGTTAGGGTATCGGTTATTGTCCCAATCGGCGGCCGCGTCAGTAGACTGCCTGCGGTGAGTAATCAGCATTGGAGTTGCGCAATGGCGACGTTTAAGACCCGCAGACTTTTGATAACGCGCCTGTCGCCGGATGATGTCAGTTTTGTGATGACGATGGAGGCCGACCCAGAGGTCATGCGCTACACGACCGGAGTAGTTGCCCCTACCCCTTCTCGACGGAAAGAAGTTCTCGCCTATGTAAATTCTGCACCGCATGAGGGGCCAGGGCATTGGCGTGTGGAGTTACAGGGGAAACCAATTGGCTGGATAAGCCTCACCCCCCTAGAATCCACTGATCGATTTCAACTGGCATACCGTTTCGCTAAAGTCTTTTGGGGTAACGGATACGCTACAGAGGCTGGTGCGGCAATTCTCGATTATGCGCGTGACGTGCTAGGTCTTTCAGAGTGTGTTGCTCTCGTCTGGCCCGATAACAATGCTTCTACTCATGTTTTATCTAAGTTGCGGTTTCAGTATGAAGGCTCTTCCGTGTACTACGGTAATGACGTGAATGTCTTTGTCCGTGCGCTGGATGTATAGGCTTCGGATGAAGCTGCCTTGGGCTCATCGACGGTATCCAGACACTCATCGGCACCCTGCCCTGCGTCGCCACCATCGAACGCCACGACGGATCCAAAACGCCCTTCCAGAAGCTGCCCCCCGCTCCAGACGACGACAACCTGATCCAGACCGACCGCGTCTTTATCAAGCACGGTTACGCACCATCGTCTGAGACCATCGAGTATTTGAAAAGCCTGGGGGTGGATCGGGTTAAAGGCCCTTTTCTCTTCCTACCGGGATGACTCTATTTTTGAGCATCCGGAGGCGATGGCTTTGGTGCCATGTCCAAGTATTGGGCAACTGGTCGGATCGGTGATACGTGCGGCTGGCTTTGCCATGCATGACTCCCTGTCAGCGGTATCAACGATGGTCGACCTTAGCAGATTTGTTCTGGCAACAGGCTCATCTTCAGCTCGTCCATTTAACGCAAGCGTTCAGCGATTACGCATTCCCAGTTTGCAACTGTTAGCGTCGTTGGTCGGTCCCGCTATCATGCAGGGCATAGATCACGAATGTAGATAACGCCATGCCAAGATTGTCATTCGCCATCAGAATTTTGTTCGCATGCTGCCTTTTCATCGCAACTGCTAATCACATCCGTGCAGACGTTTCGCATGGATTGCTCTGGGACTACGGATACGGGGATAGCGCTTACTTGGCCAGCCGCATTTTCTGGGGGGCGCTTACGTTTTTTGACCCGCTTGCAGCACTGCTACTTTTCATCAAGCCAAGAGCCGGAATCGTGCTTACGTTAGCGATTATTTTGGTCGACGTGACCCATAACACTTTATACGTCGCGTTGAATCAACAATGGCTGGAGCCGTTTTACCTGTCCCAGGTAGCTTTCCTTGCCACAGTATTCCTACTCTCACCCATCGCTTGGAATGGCCCTATTCGGGACGGAGCGCTCACCAATCCAGTCCGACTGTAACTAGCTCCATTTATGAGATAGAAGCTCTTCGATCTCACTCGCCCGCAGCGTCGGTCCACACCTGCCTGACAGGCTCGTACACACCATCCTAGGAAATTTCCCGCAACCCGTAGCGGCTTCCATGAACTGGCGAACAACATTTCTGGAAGATAGTCTTCCCTCTTCGCTGCAACCCGGCGGACGGTTTTGACAGGCCGAAAAGCGTAGGGATCCCTAACCTTTCGGAGTTCCTCCATGAAAAAGACCAACCCACTTGAAAACCCAACCCTTTCAGAGTCGGAAGACCTCGACCTGACCCAACTCTCCCAAGCCACCCAACGCGCCGTCAGCGCCCGCTTGCGCAACCCGAAACACCCCGACCCCGTGAGCCAAGTGTTCACCATCCTCCCCGACGTCGACACCCCCACCCTGCTCGGTCACGCCAGTGAAACCCTGGCCTCCTTGAACGTCATGACCACCGACCTGGCCGACCATCTCGAAGGCTCGCATCGCAATGTGGCGTTGGCGATGCAGCAACTGGCCGTGCTGGCCGAGATGTTGATCAATCGAGCGCTGGATAACCTCGATTCACCCATGCCGACGATCGAGCCCGTCTGCCACTGAGCAATCGCGATCATTGATCGAATGGAGGTTTTGTCATGGATCGATACATGCCGATCACCGGCATCGACTGCACTATCGCGTCGCTGCTGATCGACACCGAAGCGCCGCTGGATGTGCTGCATGAAACGGCAGCCTACCGCATCCGCACGGCGACTCAATTGCTGGAGAGCTTCGCTGTAAGTGAAGGCGTTCACAGTGAGCTGGCGCGGGTGTTGGTGACTTCGTTGCGTGATGGTTGCGATTTGCTGGATGTGGTGGGGCGGCGGTTGCAGCGGCAGGTTTCAGCGTCTTAACGTATCCGGCATAGGGCATCGTTGCCGCGCCCCAACGCAAAAAGGCACCTGACGAGAATATCGCAGGTGCCTTTTTTGTGGATTCGATTCAATGCGCTATCGATGCATGACGAGTATCGTGTTTCTCAATCATGCCTTTTGCTACGGAACAGATGATGAACAAAAGCGTTATATACGCCTTGGGTGCTGCAGCGCTGTTTGGCGCCAGCACGCCGCTTGCCAAGGTCCTGGGGCTGAACGTTTCACCCGTCTTGCTCGCTGGTTTGCTTTACCTGGGAAGTGGCTTGGGTCTCACGGTTACCCGGCTGATCCGCGATCGCGGCTGGCAACCTGTCGGCTTAACCCTTTCCGAATGGCCATGGCTCATTGGCGCTATCGCGTTCGGCGGCGTGCTGGGGCCGGTGTCTTTAATGTTTGGCCTTACCCTCACATCAGCTACCACTGCTTCGCTGTTGCTAAACCTTGAGGCGGTATTGACCGCCCTGCTTGCCTGGATGGTGTTCAAGGAGAACGCCGACCGGCGGATCGTCGCTGGAATGATCGCAATCGTTGCCGGTGGCGTGCTCTTGGGTTGGCCTCAAACTTCCGCAGGGATCCATGGCTGGGTTGGCCCGGTCGCCGTGGTGATTGCCTGTTTTTGTTGGGCCATCGATAACAACCTTACCCGGAAGGTTTCCGCATCGGATGCATTGTTTATCGCTGGCATCAAAGGATTGGTCGCCGGGGTCGTCAACTGCGCTTTGGGGATTGCTCTTGGCATGCATCTCCCTGAATTGTCTCTATTGGGGCCAACGCTACTGGTAGGCTTTTTGGGCTACGGCGTTAGCCTGGTGCTATTCGTTTTGGCTTTGCGGGGGCTTGGCACCGCGCGCACAGGTGCGTACTTCTCTACTGCACCGTTCCTGGGGGCCGCTATTTCGATCCTGTTGTTAGGCGAAGCGGTGACGTGGGTATTTTGGGTGGCCGCAGGTCTGATGGGGGTTGGCGTCTGGATACACCTGACCGAGAGCCACTCTCACGAACACCAACACGATCCGCAAACACATGACCATCCGCATATTCATGACGAGCACCATCAACATGAACATGCCTTTGAGTGGGACGGCACTGAACCTCATAGCCATTTACACGACCACACTCCCATTAAACACAGTCATCCGCACTTTCCCGATATCCATCACAGGCACCAACACTGAGCGACTGAGACGGCGCGGCAGTTGCTCAGGGTCAACAGTAGTGGAAAAGGATTTCTCTGACAGATTAGAACCACGTCATCCTGGGAATTTTCCTGCAACCCGTAGCGACTGCCATGAACTGGTGAACAACATTTCTGAAAGATAGTCTTCACCCTTCGCTGCGACCCTGCGGATGGTTTTAACAAGCCGAAATTACGTAAGGATCCCTAAACCAATGGAACGCCCTTATGAAAAAGATCACCCGAATCCCACTGAAAAATCCGGCCACTTCACAACCTGAAACCCTCGACCCGACCCAACAGCCCAAAACCACCGAACGCTCCGTCAGTGCCCGCCGGCGCAACCTGAACAGGAACATCTTCAGCGTCCGCCCCGACGTCGACATGCCCACCCTGCTCGCTCACGCCAGCGAAACCCTGGCGTCCCTCAACGTCATGACGCTGGACTTTGCCGACCGACTCGAAGGCCCGCAGCGCAATGTGGCACTGGCGCTTCAGCAGTTGACGATGCTGACCGAGCTTTTGGTCAACCGAGCGAAGGATAACCTCGATCCGAACGCGTCGGCGGCCGTAGACACGCCTCCTGTCTTGCATTGAGTGATCGCGCTTGTTGATTGAGCGACAGCTACAGACGCAGATTTGCGCGTAGAAAAGCAAAATGGGCGACCTCATTGAGGTCGCCCATTTTTTTGCTGATGCCGTCTGTTGCCCCTCATTGCTACATCTTGAAGCCTAAGTCCTGCATGCCCCCGTCGCCGCTCAGCGCTTTCTCTGTCATCACATACAAGTCGCGTATATGCCCAACCAAAAACGTCCAGAACGCCGGTTCATTAACGGTTTGATTTACTAACTCCCCCGGCAGGAACCGACTCATTTCCCGGCGAAATTCGATGGCGACTTTCGGATCGGTGTCGAGCAGCGTTGAACGCTCCTTGAACAGCCTCAAGAACTCGTCCTGCCTACAGTGATGATCGCCCAGTTTTTTCGCAATCAGATCCAGTTGCGGTGTTACGCCCTGCTGACGCAGCCAAGCCATATCCCAGAGGTCACGGTTCTTGATTCGGTTAGGGCGCAGAGCAAACGCTACGATCTTGTCCGCATAGATTTCTTCGCGTGTTTCAGCCTGCAAGATCAGACCACTTGTGCCCATTTCGACACCATAAGGGTTAAGCAACTGCATGGGCTGTGGCTGATAGCTCGGGATGGAGCACACGTCGATGTTAATGCGCTGTGCCGGCAGGTCTTTGCGCCCAGGTCGGGTTTGAACCTTCAGTTTCCAGGTGTCTACATTCCCTTCCTCACGAACAGGCTCTCCAACTTCAACCTCAAGGCCATATTTGGTTTTTAGTGTGGTGACCAATACATGGGCAAGTTCGGTCAGGCTCTCGCGATTGAAATCTGCACCACCGGTAAAATCCAGGTCCTCACTCAAACGGTTAGAACCGTAGCAAGCACGCAAACAGGTACCGCCAATGAAGGTCAGCTTGGCGAGCATGCCAGCAGAGCTCAGCGCCAACATGATGTCGTGGTGCAGCAATTCCTTTTCTACCACGACCCGCAATGGCGCCAGATCCTGCTTGTTTTTTAGTGCCTCATCTACCAGTTCATCAAACAAACTCATTGGCAACGCTCCAATCGATCAAGTCCATATTTCGTTTCGCCGCCTTCATATCTCTCAATGCCTGTTGCGGTGTTGCCCGCCATAGGCGGCAACGTGCGTCGTAGTGGAGCTGACCAACCAGGTCCTGAGGTTTCTGGCGGGTGTGCACAAATTCGATAGTGCCCCAACGTCCACAGGAAAGAGTGCTGCTGCGCCCAGAAGACATCAGCGTGATCCAGTTGATGGGAATCTGTGAGATGACGCCACAATCACTCAATGCTGTTTCCAGGCTGATGTAGTTGAACTGCATTGCACGCAGTCTGGCGGCCGCATGAAACAGCACCAGCCCTCTGGATGGCATGGCCGCTTCAAACAGGTAAAGCCCTCGACACACTCGTGCCAGATGGCCTTCCGAGGCCACACGACTCAACAAGGTTTTGTAGGCGCCGTCGGAAATGTCGGGCACCAACGCCCTGAGATCGTCCGGGGTGAACAGATAGCGCTCGTCACTGGCCAACAGGGTCAGTTTCCGGAGGAGGCGCCCCATTGGCTGGGTGGATTTTGAGTATGACTGCACACCTAAGACTCTACAGAAGGTTTCACTTTATGTAACTTACTGTTGAGTCGCCTTGTAAAGCAATGATTTTATCAATGCCTCTTCGTCATGGTGAGCAATATGGAAAAGCCATCCATCCACATGAATTTTTCTTCACCCCACCGCCTCCCTCCAACCTGTACATTCCCCTCGCTCATTCAAGAAACTACGGTTTGCCCGCCCTCCCGCGGGCTTTTTTTTGCCTGCGATTTGGTTAGCGGTCGGTTCCAGTGACTGCTCCCACCATCATTTCAACCGATACAAATACGTATCCTGCGCCTCATGCGGCTGCAAACAAGGCCTCTGATAACACCGTCTGATCAAACCAAACCCGGCCGCTTCGGCCAGCCGCTGGCTCGCCACATTGGCCGAGGCGATGGTCAGGTAAAACGTGAAACCGGGCATGCTTTTGATCAACGCTGCAAGCGCCGTACGCATATAGCCCTTGCCTGAATACTCGGTATTGACCCAGTAGCCGACCAGATACCGGTTACGGCGCCGGGGCTTCAAGCCAATGCAGCCGATGATCGCGTGCGCGGCATCGTCGACGATAAACAGCCGCCGCTCACCGGTTTCGCTTTTGAATTCATCGACTGCTCGCGCGAGGAACGATCGGGCCTCGTCCTCGGTGGTATAGGGTTTGGCCCAGGGCAGAAATTCGCAGTGGACTGTAAAACTGGCGTTCAGCGCATGCTGCAACGCTTTACACCATTCGGGGTCGGGGGCGCTCAATCTCAATGTGTGAGTGCCAACCGTCAGCGCAAGCTCCATTGCATCATCCTTAACTACCAACTCCATGACGTCAGACAATAACAGCGCCTGGAAGGACGCTGCTACTCAGATCGCCCTCCGTTAGTGCTGCCCCAACGTCACCCGTCACCTCTCGCTGGCCGTTCATGTTTCGTTAAGCATTCAACTCATATGCTTGGGGTTCCCGGTCCCCTGCTCGGTTAGCCAGAAACTCATGTCACGCCCCGTCTCTTCACTGTTTCTACTCGCCGCTCTGCTGTTTTTCTTCGCGCTAAGCAATCACCAATTACAAGGTTCCACGGAGGCCCGGGTCGCCGGAATTGCCATGGAGATGCACCTGGATAACGACTGGGTGACCCCGCATTTGTTCGGCGAGCCATTTCTTGAAAAACCGCCCTTGAGCTTGTGGCTCGACGCCGGGGCGATTCGCGCATTCGGCGGTACGCCGTGGGCGGTGCGGCTCGCGTCCGCGTTTGCCGGGCTGTTCAGTGTGATGCTGTTGTACACGATGCTGCGGCGATTCAACCGACCCAAGATTGTTGCCTGGACGGCGGGGATTTTGCTGGCGACCATGGCCAGTTATTGGAGTAATACGCGCAGCGTCGGCGAAGACGCATTGCTAGCCTTCGGCGTGAGTATGGCGCTGCTGGCGTTTTTTCATGGTCAACGGCACTCGACCGTCGGCAATGCCCTGCTGTTTGCTTCAGGGATCGCCATCGCGACCTTGAGCAAAGGCGTGCTGGGGCTGGCGATGCCGGGGGTGGTGATCTTCGCGTATCTGCTGGCCGAAACCTTGATGGACAAGTGCCTGAAGCCCTCGGACTGGCTGCGCCCCGGCCTGTTGACACTGTTGGGATTGGTGCCGCTGATGATCTGGCTCGCGGTGCTGTATCAACGCGATGGTGCGCATGCCGTGGGGGAAGTGTTGCTGACCAATAGTGTCGGGCGCTTCAGCGGCTCCTTCGTCGAGGCCGGCCATTACGAACCGTTCTACTACTACCTGGCCAAACTGCCGGAGACCTTCGCGCCCTGGAACATTCTGGTGTACCTGGGGCTGTGGCACTTTCGCAAAAGCCTGATGGCCAATCGTTACCTGTTGTTCTTCACGGTGTGGCTGCTGGCGCAGTTCGTCATGCTGACCCTGGCGTCGAGCAAACGCACGGTGTACCTGATGTCCATGACGCCTGCAGCGGCGGTGATTGCCGCGGAATATGCGAGCGTGCTGTTCGAGCGACTTCAGGCCTACTCCGGTGCATCGACCTTGCCGGGGCTGATTGTCCGGCATCGTCGCGGTATAGGGGTTGGCGTACTGGCCGTGGTGATTGGCAGCTACCTCGCTGCCGCACAATGGGTATTGCCTCACGCAGATCGCACACTGTCCTTCCTGCCGCTGACTGAACAGATTCAGGCATTCCAGGCCAGCGGGCAGCAGGTCGCGTTGTTTCAAGCCAACGAGCGGGTGGGCGGCGCCAGCGTGTTCTACACCCGACGCGTACTCAAAGGCCTGGATACCGAGGCGCAATTGCATGAGTTTCTGAGCGCCTCACCGGCTAATGTGGCACTCATGTCTGGTGTAAATGAACCCGCCGCGCCCTTAAAGGTGATCAAGACAATGATGGTGGGGCGTCAGGCTTACTACTTTGTGACCCTGTAAACGGCTCAGCGACGGGTAGCTCAGCCTTTTGCAGCACCGGCAGCTCCAGTCGCGCCCGCCCATAGAACGCCAATGCCGTCAGTAAACACGTCAGCCACACGAAGATCCCGGCCCAAAAGGTGTGGGACATGTAGTGCCAGCCTTGCAGGACCCGTGTTGTGCCGTAGACGAAACCGAGCAGCAGCGAGCCGTACATCATCGCTTTAGCGTACCGCCAGCGGTAGCGGCGAGCCACGAAGTACAGCGCGAGCATGGTGAAGCCGCCCGACGCATGCCCACCCGGCCAGCAGCGACCGTCACCGGCTTCTTTCAGCAGGTCAAAATTCTGGTACCACTCCTTGTGCTCGATTTTCCCGGCGTACTGAGTGGTTTCAACCGGGCAATACACACTGGTGTGGCTCTTGAGGTAGTGGATAACGCCGGTGCTGATGGAAAACGCGAACACCACATACAGGAAGTCCCGGCGGTGTTTACTGGCGAACCGAAGCACAGGCGCGACTTTGATTTTTTCCAGGAAGGCGATGATCTTCGAATGTTTTTCAGCCTTCAGTCGCGGCCAGAGAAATGACAGCAAGGCGCCGATGATCGCAATCTCACCCGTCCAGTTCGGGATGATCCGCGCCCATTTATGGGTGATCTGCTCGAACAGACGGACATGCTCCAACGGAAACACCTGGGTAACCGGGTCATAAAAAAGATCGCTGAAAGCGATGTCGATTTTGGTCATGTCAAACATCAGGAACACCGCGACCGCGCAGGCCAGCGGAATACCAAAGTTCACCCAGTAAAAGCGGTAACGGGAAGAAGTCAGCATCGTACGTCCAGATCCAGAGTGATGAAGAAGAAGCTCATTCGGTGGTAACCGAGTGCCAGTCAGAGGCCTCGATGGAACCAAGCATACGAGGTTCCTGAGGTTTTTCAGCGGAGATAAACAGAGAAGCGCCGTAGCCTAGAGTAGCAGTCGGCAGCTTGAGCTCTTTTTCGAGTTCCGCCATGCACTCACTGTGGGTCACCAGAATCAGGTTGCGCCCCGCCACTTTGTGCGCCAGAGCATCACGTAACATACTGCCCCGGCAGTTGATCAACCAGTCTTCGCCGAGGCCAACCTTGTTGAACATATAACTGGAGGTCTGTGCCGCACGGATGATCGGACTGTTATAGATATCGGTCTTGTTCAGGCCCAGACGTTCAAACTGCGCACCGACCCCCACTGCCACACTGCGCGAGCGATCTGTAATGCCATCATTGCCAATCAGACAGGGGGCGGTGGAGTGATCGCAACGCTCAACGTGACGCACCAGCACGATCATGTCGCCCTTGGCCCACCCCGCAGCCAGCGCACGGGCACCCGCCACATTGCCATGGGACAGATCGGGCACAGCCGCAGGTCGCAACAGCCACACGGTCAGCGGAATCACCAGCAGCAGTGAGGCCACGACGACCATTGCGTTTCGATAACGGGCCAAACGGCTCAGATCGATCGAGCATTTTATTCCGAACAGACTCAGTCTCAATTCCACGTTCAGCCGCCTCGCCGGCATGCATCACAATCATACAAAACCGCAAGGGTAGCGAGTCTCGCGTTGGCTGCTGGTGAAACCCATGTGAAAAAAAGCTTAAGAACTGCGTAAAAATCTTGTTACAGAATCCATCCGACAAAATCCTTTCAGCTCCCGGGATTGCGGCCGATACATACCTGCTACACACCTTGCTGGCTCCCAAAAACAAAAATCTTCCAGCCAACAGACGATTAAAAGCGCAACGTTCCTGGAGGAATTTGATGAATAGCTGGTTCGGTAACATCAGCGTGAACCTGAAACTGGGCCTGGGATTCGGCCTGGTCCTGGCACTGACCTGCATCCTCGCCCTGACCGGCTGGACCAGCCTGGGCGGGTTGATTGACCGCAGCAACTGGATGAGCGACATCACTCAGCTCAATGCCGGCCTGACCAAGCTGCGCGTGGTTCGCCTGCAATACATGCTGACCAACGGCGACGAAACCGCCGCACAGAATGTGCAAACCACCCTGGACAGTTTTGTTGCTCAGCAAACCGCCCTGCTGGGCAGCTTCAAAAACCCTGAAAACGTCAAAATGCTCAAAGAGCAGGCCGCGACCATCGCCGCTTATCAGACGTCGCTGAACAAAATGCGCAGCGCCTACCGCACCGGCAACAGCGCCCGCGACGCCATGGGCGCCAACGCCGAAACCGCCAGCAAGCTGATCGACGCAATCAACATCCGCGTACAGCAAATGCCCCTGAGCGATCAGCGCTTCGAACAGTTCCTGGCCATCACTGCCGCCAAGGAAGCGTTCATTCTTGCCCGCTATGAAGTGCGCGGCTACACCGCCAACACCAATGCCGAGACCGAGCAAAAGGCCGTTTCCCAATTGGATGCGGCCATCGCCAGCCTGAAGTCGCTGAACGCGCATTTCGCCGACACACAACAAGACGCGCTGCGTCAGTTGGAAACCGCCCTGAGCAACTACCGCAGTGCCTTGCAAGCCTATAAAGCCGCCAACAGCGATGCGGTGCAGGCGCGTAAGGAAATGACCGATCAGGGCGCCGCCATCGTGACCCTGAGCGATCAGCTGTATCAATTCCAGCTCGACCGCCGTGATGCCGAAAGCGCCCAGGCCCGCACACTTCAATTGATCAGCACCTTGCTGGCGTTGCTGGTGGGCATCATCGCCGCCGTGGTCATCACCCGTCAGATCACCGGTCCGTTGCGCGATACCCTTAAAGTGGTCGAGCGCATCGCCGGTGGTGACTTGTCTCAGGACATCAAGGTCACCCGCCGCGACGAACTCGGCGTGTTGCAGCAAGGTATTGCGCGCATGGGCGTGACCCTGCGGGACTTGATCAGCGGCATCCGCGATGGCGTCACCCAGATCGCCAGCGCCGCCGAAGAACTGTCGGCCGTGACCGAGCAGACCAGCGCCGGTGTGAACAGCCAGAAAGTAGAAACCGATCAGGTCGCCACCGCCATGCACGAAATGACGGCCACCGTGCAGGAAGTCGCGCGCAACGCCGAAGAAGCTTCCCAAGCCGCAGCCGCTGCTGACGGTGAAGCTCGCGAAGGTGACAAAGTGGTCAACGAAGCCATCGCCCAGATCGAGCGCCTGGCCAGCGAAGTGGTGCGCTCCACTGAAGCGATGAGCGTACTGCAGCAGGAAAGCGACAAAATCGGCAGCGTCATGGATGTGATCAAAGCCGTGGCCGAACAGACCAACCTGCTGGCCCTCAACGCTGCCATCGAAGCGGCCCGTGCCGGTGAGGCTGGTCGTGGTTTTGCGGTGGTGGCTGACGAAGTTCGTGGCCTGGCCCAGCGCACGCAAAAATCCACCGAGGAAATCGAAGGCCTGGTGGCCGGCTTGCAGAACGGCACTCAACAAGTGGCGGCGGTGATGAACAACAGCCGTACCCTGACCGACAGCAGCGTGGCGCTGACTCGCAAGGCCGGCGTATCACTGGAAAACATCACCCGCACGGTGTCCAACATTCAGTCAATGAACCAGCAGATCGCTGCCGCCGCCGAGCAACAAAGCGCCGTGGCCGAAGAGATCAGCCGCAGCATCATCAACGTACGCGACGTGTCCGAACAGACCGCCACCGCCAGCGACGAAACCGCTGCGTCCAGTGTTGAACTGGCGCGGTTGGGCAATCAGTTGCAGATGATGGTGAGTCACTTCCGGGTTTGATATTCACTTTGCGGTGAATGATAAATCGCCTTCTCGGGCAAGCCTCGCTTCTACAGGTTCAGTGAGTAACCTGTACAAGGAGCGAGGCTTGCCCGCGAAGGCTATCTAACGCTTAGACACTAATCGCATTGGTAAACACCAACCGATTGCCAAACGGATCGGCCACGGTCATGTCCTGACTGCCCCACGGCATCGCCTGGATTTGTGGGTGCGCAAACTTATATTCCTTGGCCAGCAATTGCTGCTGGAACGCCTCCAGCTCATCGGTCTCGATGCGCAGGGCCGAGCCCGGTGTCGCGTCGCCATGGTGTTCAGAGAGGTGTATCACGCACTCGCCACGGGAGATTTGCAGGTACAGCGGGAGGTTCGCCTCGAAGCGGTGCTGCCAATCAATCTTGAACCCCAGAAACTCGACGTAGAACTCCAAAGCCTTGGTTTCATCGAAAATCCGCAGGATCGGGGTGGTTTTGCCGAAACTCATGGGGTAACTCCCTGACTGAATGAGCCCAGTGTGGCTGGGCTGGATGTCAGCGCTTCGGCTTGGTGACGGCTTTCTTTAACTGCAATGTGCCACCATGAGACCTGGATCAAAAGATCATCCGAACGCGGCCCGAACCTTCGGCAGCTTCTACGAAGGCGCGATCAATGAAACCCTCTACGCAAATCCCCCTCCCGCGCCAGAAATCGCCCTTCCCTTCTGCCGTTCGCCTGCCCATCGCGGTAACTCAAGACTCCGTTGACCCACACTCCATCAATCCCTTGCGCCGCCCGTTGCGGATCGTTGAAGTCGGCCACATCGCGAATCGTCGCCGGATCGAACAACACCAGATCCGCCCAATACCCTTCACGAATCTCGCCACGTTCCTTCAAGCCAAAGCGTGCCGCCGACAACCCGGTCATCTTGTGCACGGCGGTGTGCAGCGGAAACAGGCCGACGTCGCGACTGAAATGTCCGAGCACTCGTGGGAACGCGCCCCACAAGCGTGGATGCGGAAACGGGTCTTCCGGCAAACCGTCGGAGCCGATCATCGACAGCGGATGCGCGAGGATGCTTCGTACATCGGCCTCGTCCATGCCGTAATACACCGCCCCCGCCGGTTGCAGTCGGCGGGCGGCTTCGAGCAGCGCAGTGCCCCACTCGGCAGCAATGTCCATCAGATCCCGCCCCCCCATTTCCGGGTGCGGCGTGGACCAGGTGATGGTGATGCGATGGGCGTCGGTGACTTGCTTGAGGTCCAGCGTCGAAGAACTCGCCGCGTAGGGATAACAATCGCAAGCCACCGGGTGGGTTTTTGCGGCGTGTTCGAGGGACGCCAGCAATTGCGGACTACGGCCCCAGTTACCGGCGCCGGCGCATTTGAGGTGGGAAATGATCACCGGCGACTGTGCGTGGCGTCCGATGCGGTACGCCTCGTCCATGGCCTCCAGCACCGGCTCGAACTCACTGCGTAAATGGGTGGTGTAGACCGCGCCGAATGCCGTCAACTCTTCGGTCAACTGCATCACCTCATCAGTGGATGCCGAGAAGGCGCTGGCGTAGGCCAAGCCTGTGGATAAACCCAAGGCACCGGCCTCAAGGCTATCGCGCAGTTGCTCGCGCATCGCGCTGATTTCAGCGTCGGTCGCGGTGCGATACAGATCGTCCAGGTGATTGCTGCGCAACGCGGTGTGCCCCACCAGCGCAGCTACGTTCAGCGTGGTATTGGCCGCTTCGACGGCCGCGCGATAGTCGCTGAAGCGCGGATACACGAACGCCGCGGCGGTGCCGAGCAGGTTCATCGGGTCCGGCGGATCACCGCGCAAACTCACCGGCGACGCGCTGATCCCGCAGTTGCCGACAATCACCGTGGTCACACCCTGGCTGAGTTTGGGCAGCATCTGCGGCTGGCGAATCACCACCGTATCGTCGTGGGTATGCACATCGATGAACCCCGGCGCCAACACTCGGCCAGCGGCCTCGATTTCTTCGATGGCGCGAGCGTCGTGCAAATCGCCGATTCGCTCGATGCGGCCATTCAAAATCGCCACGTCAGCGGGGTAACCGGGGGTGTTGCTGCCATCGATAATCAGCGCATTGCGGATCAGCGTATCGTACATCATGTCAGTCTCCCAGCGGCAAGTGATCGTCGCCGCCGCGGTAGTCGTCCAGGGCCAGTTTGATCCGCCGCAGACGTTCTTGATTGTCTTCAGGACTGGCCAGCGCCAGCTCGGTGGCGAGCACATCGATGGCCAACAACATGCCGTAGCGCGCCGCCGTGGGTTTGTAGATGAAGGAAGTCTCGGCGCTTTGCAGCGGCAACAGCACATCGGCCAATTGCGCCAGCGGCGAGTCGGCGCGGGTGATGGCGAGAATTCGTGCGCCGTAGCTGCGCGCCAGCTCCACCGCTTCGAGCAGTTCGGGCGTGATGCCGGTCAGCGAGCAGGCGATGACCGCGTGTTCGGCGCCAAGGCTGGCGGCGGTGACGCGCATCATCACCGGGTCGTGACCCACCGCAATCGGGTAGCCGAGGCGCACCAGGCGCACTTGCAGTTCATCGCTGCACAGGGTCGAGCAGCCGCCCATGCCGAAGGCGTGAATCATCCGCGCCTTGCCCAACAGTTTCACCGCATCGGCGAAGCGCGACTCATCGAACGCCGCCAGGTGCTGGCGCAAGGTCGACTCGATATCGCCGACGATCTGCCCATAGAACGCCGACTGTTCAGGCGTGCCCGCCGGGTCCAGAAAGCGGCTACCGACGCCGCTGGCCTGGGCCAGTTGCAGGCGCAAATCCCGCAGGTCGCGGCAACCGACTGTGCGGGCGAATCGCGACAGCGTGGCAGTGCTGACTTCCGCCCGCTGCGCCAGCTCATCGAGGCTGGCGGATGCGGCAAATCCTACATCGTCGAGCATCAGCCGAGCGATACGTCCTTCGCCGGCGCTGAAGGATTCCTGACGAGCGCGGATCTGATAGAGGATGTCCATGGCGGATGGCTCCGACTAAAGCAGGTGAGAAAGGCCAACGGTCAGGCCGAAGGCGACCACCGAGATCAGCGTCTCGAGCACTGTCCAGGTCTTGAAGGTCTGGGTGACGGTCATGTTGAAGTATTCCTTGATCAACCAGAAGCCGCCGTCGTTGACGTGGGAAAAGATAACCGACCCCGCCCCCGTCGCCAGCACCAACAGCTCCGGGTGGGGATAACCCAGACCAACGGCCACCGGCGCGACAATCCCAGACGCGGTGGTCATGGCCACGGTGGCAGAACCAGTGGCGATGCGCATCAACGCGGCGAACAGCCACCCCATCAACAGCGGCGACAACTGGAATTCATCGGCCAGGCTGACGATCTGATTGGTGACGCCAGCGTCCACCAGAATCCGGTTCAAGCCACCACCGGCACCGACCAGCAAGGTGATGCTGGCGGTCGGCGCCAGGCATTCATTGGTGAACTTGAGGATCGACTCGCGATTGAAGCCCTGGGCCAGGCCGAGGGTCCAGAAACTCAGCAAGGTCGCCAGCAGCAAGGCGATCACCGAGTTGCCAATGAACAGCAGGAACTGATTGAAACCGCTACCCGGCGTGGAGATCAGGTTGGCCCAGCCGCCGATCAACATCAGCACCACCGGCAACAGAATCGTGGCCATGGTGACACCAAAACCCGGCAGGCTATCGCGCGGTTCACGCTCCAGGAACTGGCGTTCCAGGGGGTTATCGGCCGGCAGTTGAATGCGCGGCACGATGAATTTGGCGTAAAGGGGACCGGCGATAATCGCGGTCGGAATACCGATCAGAATCGCATAGAGCAAGGTCTGCCCCACTGATGCCTGATAGACCTGCACCGCCAGCATCGCCGCCGGGTGCGGCGGTACCAGCGCGTGGACCACCGAAAGCCCCGCAACCATCGGCAAACCGACCATCAGAATGGACACGCCCACCCGCCGCGCCACGGTAAACGCGATCGGCACCAGCAAGACAAAACCGACCTCGAAGAACAGCGGCAGCCCTACAAGAAAGGCGATACACACCATCGCCCAGTGGGCATTTTTCTCGCCGAAACGGTCGATCAAGGTGCGCGCCACCCGCTCCGCACCGCCGGACTCGGCCATCATCTTGCCGAGCATCGTGCCCAGCGCCACCACCAGCGCAATGTGCCCCAGCGTCTTGCCAACCCCGGCCTCATACGCCCCCACCACACCCGACGGCGGCATCCCCGCCAACAGCGCCAGGCCGATAGACACCAGGGTGATCACAATGAAGGGATTGATCCGGTAACGGGCGATCAGAACGATCAGCGCAATGATGGCGATGGCGGCGTAAACCAACAGCCAATAGCCGAAGGAAAGCGTCATGCGGTACTCCTCGAAAGGGTCACGTCGAATGGGTTGTGAAACTCATAAATCATTTCGACGGGCTACTTTCAAACGAAGTGAAAGTAATTTTCGTGGAGGGGTAAGGGATGTCGTGCAGAGGTATGGGAGATCGCAGGTTATGAAAATCGGATAGCGGAATTTTCATCCCTCTGCGTGAGAACAATCAGCGTAGAGGGATGATAGTTCCACTATCGAGGCAGGCTTGACTCTGCTGTATCGAGATCAAGTCATCAGAGATTGCGCGATAGCGCCCTGCGTACGCTATCACTGTTCAGCGCAGGGCTTTCAGTCTCGGCAGGGGATAGCGTCGGTGCAGGACTTTCGGCCTGGAAAGAGATTTCAGCCTGGTCCGAGCTTTCGGCTTGAACAGGGCTTGGCGCCTGTTCGCGACTGGCGACTCGATTGTCCAGGGTCTCGATGTAGGCGTTCAAATCTCTAATCAGCAGTTTCTTGCGCTGGGCGCCCCGATACCACGCGTAGAAAAAATAGCCCGCCGCCGCCAGGAAGCCTAGCCCGGCCGTAACAAGACCGGCGATGCACAATCCAAGCACGATCAGCACTGTCTTCCAGTTAAAGGGCGACAGCTCCAGTTCGGTATTCAGTGCACTCGCGTCACGCAGCACCCATCGCTTGGACGCTGTGTGGTTCTGCAAAATGGTGTGCAGAGGCGAACCATCCTTTTTCAAGGCACTGATCAAAGAGATTTCCTGACCTGTGCGCAAAGGAATGTCCATGCCGCGCAGCTTTACATCGTGCTCGATACCGTCCGGGGTTTTGACCCAGATCTCATGATTGATAATTGAAACAGAACTGATGCGCACAGGCGTCACATCACCGTCGTTACCGTTCACCTGAACGCCGCCCGTGGATGTCACACGGGTCTCGCTGATTTTTTCACTGCTCACCACTTCACCGCTCAAGACGGTGAAAGAAACGGTTTTATCGCCATGGGTAAAGTTGTGCATTTCGATTCCTTGATAGACCCACGTCGATCGACGCGCA
Source organism: Pseudomonas sp. URMO17WK12:I6 (assembly GCF_003253625.1). Taxonomy (NCBI): domain Bacteria; kingdom Pseudomonadati; phylum Pseudomonadota; class Gammaproteobacteria; order Pseudomonadales; family Pseudomonadaceae; genus Pseudomonas; species Pseudomonas sp. URMO17WK12:I6. Next base: position 21,632 of record NZ_QKYZ01000010.1, on the reverse strand, counting down.
GGAGAAAGATCCGTATGCAGCGGATGCTACTAAGTAGCCATCAGACTGTCCATAATTCGCCACCACTCGTGACACAGAGCACAGGAACGACCCCCATCGATGTCAGTCGTGATGCTCGCTGGCGCGTTTGAGCAGTTTCTTGCAGCGATCGGACAAGTGCAGCACGCGTAGCTGCTTGCCAGCCTTGGTGTAGCGCTCGCGCAATGTCTTCAACGCGGCGATGGCCGAGTAATCAACGAAGCTCAAGTGGCGACAGTCGACAGTGACCACAGACGGATCATTGGCGGGATCGAACTGGTTGAGAAAAGGCGTCGTCGAGGCGAAGAACAACGTGCCGTGCAGGAGGTAGAGCTTGCTGCCGTCGGCTTCAACGTGACTGTCGGCATACAGCTCGCGAGCGTGTTGCCAGGCAAAGTTGAGCGCCGCAATGATGATCCCGCACAACACAGCGATGGCCAGATCGGTGAACACGGTAATCACCGTGACCGCGATGATCACCAAGACATCGTTCAGCGGCACCTTGTTCAGTACCCGCAATGAAGCCCAGGCGAACGTCTGCTGCGACACCACGAACATCACCCCAACCAATGCGGCCAGCGGAATGCGCTCGATCAGCGGCGAAAGGAACAGCACAAACAGCAGGATCATCCCCCCGGCCACCGCACCGGACAGCCGACCGCGACCGCCGGAGCTGAGGTTGATCACGGTTTGCCCGATCATCGCGCAGCCACCCATGCCGCCGAACACACCAGAAACCATGTTGGCAGCGCCCAAGACCACGCACTCGCGATCCGGATAGCCGCGGCTCTCGGTGATCTCGTCGGTGAGGTTCAGGGTCAGTAGGGTTTCCAGCAAGCCGACCACCGCCATCAATATCGCGTAAGGGACGATGATGCGCAGGGTTTCCGGGCTCCAGGGGATGTCTGGCAGCGCAAAACCCGGCAAGCCACCGGCAATGTGCGCCATGTCGCCCAGGGTACGGGTCGGCAGGCCGAGCAGGTAAACCGCCAGCCCAACGCCCAGAATCGCCACCAGCGCCGGCGGCACGGCACGCGTCAGGCGCGGCATCAGGTAAACGATGGCCATCGTCAGCGCCACCAGCCCGATCATCATGTACAGCGGCGCCCCACTCAACCAGGCCTCACCGCTCTTGAAGTGCTCCAACTGGGCCAGCGCAATGACAATCGCCAGACCGTTGACGAAGCCGAGCATCACCGGATGCGGCACCATGCGCACCAGCTTGCCCAGCCTCAACAGACCAAACGCCAACATGATCAGCCCGCCCAGCAACACCGTCGCCAGCAAGTACTGGACACCGTGCTGCACCACCAGCGCGACGATCACCACCGCCATCGAGCCAGCGGCACCAGACACCATCCCCGGCCGTCCGCCGAAGAGCGCAGTCAGGGTGCAGATGATGAAAGCGCCGTAAAGCCCCATCAATGGATTGAGGTGGGCCACCAGCGCGAAAGCGATACATTCGGGGAGCAGGGCGAAAGAGGTGGTGAGTCCGGCCAGGACATCGGCGCGCAGACGTTTGGGTTTCATGGCTTACCTAAAAATACAGGCGGGAAAAGAGGGACGCGGATGTTACGGAATTGACGGCGGGCGGGCCAGTGAATGGGTGGCCTGCTCGCAATGAACGATCACGCGGCCTGCGAATCAGCCCCTGAAATCGGCAATCGCATAAGCCGCCAACTTGCCCTGGATAAAGTCCAGAAAGCACTGGATCCGTAGGGCCAATTGCGAGTTGCGGTAGTACACCGCGTTGATGGGTTGGCGATATCCGCTGTTGAACTCCGCCAGCAACACCTGCAAGCGACCGGCGCGGATGTCGTCGATGGTCATGAAGTGCGACAGGCAGGCAATGCCTTGACCGGCCAGCGCCAGGTGCCTGATCGTCTCGCCACTCGACGCGCTGATCGACGCCTGAATCGGCCAGCGATCACCGTGGACATAGCGCAGTGGCCATTGGTTGAGACCTTCGTTATGGGTAAAGCCCAGCAGCGTGTGCTCGCTCAAATCCTCGACAGCGCTCGGTACGCCGTGTTGTTCCAGATACGCTGTGCTTGCGACGATGTGCAGCGGGCTGCAACCCAGGGAGCGGGCGTGCAGGGTCGAGTCGGCCAGCGTGCCGATGCGGATGGCGATGTCGGTGCTTTGTTCGAGCAGGTCGATGATCAAGTCGTTGCTGTTGAGTTCGAGCTGGATGTCCGGGTAGAGACGGCGGAACTCATCGATGTACGGCACGATGGCGTGCAGCATGAACGGCGACGCGGCGTTGATCCGCAGTCGCCCGGACGGGGTTTGCTGGCGAGAGGACAGACGCTCTTCGAGCTCGTCCATCTGATCGAGAATCAGCTTGGCGTGCTCGAAGAAATATTTGCCCTCTTCGGTCAGGTCCATGCGCCGCGTGGTGCGATTGATCAGCGTGGTATCGAGCTTGGCCTCCAGCCGCGACAGCGTGCGGCTGACCGCCGACGGCGTTTGCCCGACTTGCTCAGCCGCAGCCGAAATCGACCCGCACTCAATCACGCAGACGAAAATCTGCAACTCATCGGATCTGGCTTTCACGTGTGTCCCTTATCGATAGTCCTGCACTGCTTCAGATATCGATAGTAGCCGAGCGTCATGCCTTAAGGCCAAACACCTCGGTCAAGTGCTGCTCATAACGCGCCACATCCGCTTCGATATTCGGGCGCTTCATCACATCGACGCACAAAAAGGTCGGCAGACCGGTCATGCCGAGGAAGGTATTGGCCTTGTGGAACGGCAGGTACACCGCGTCCACGCCCTTGGCTTCGAAGAAGTCGGTCGAGTCGTCGAAGGCTTGCTGCGGGGCGTTCCAGGTCACCGACAGCATGTACTTTTTACCGTGCAACAAGCCGCCGCTGCCGTACTTCTGCGACGCGTCGGAGCGCGTGCGGCCGTCGCTGGCGTAGAGGCTGCCGTGGCCCGCTGTGAAGACTTCATCGACGTACTTCTTGACCGTCCAGGGCGCGCCCATCCACCAGCCGGGCATCTGATAAATGATCACATCGGCCCAGAGGAACTTGGCGACTTCCTCGGCGACGTCGTAGCCCTCGTCGATGAACGTGGTTTTCACATCCACACCACCGCGATCCAGCACGCTCAACGCTGCTTCATGCAGCGTCGTGTTGTAGCGACCATCGGAGTGGGCAAATTTTTTGCCGCCATTGAGCAACAGGACTTTTTTCATGAGAAATCTCGCAAGGTTGGAATCGATGGCGGCAGCCTAACGATCAGCCTCGCGCGGAATAAGCGCTCCATCCGCAAAATTCATTTGACCTATACGCACGAATCAACAAGCGATTGTTGCCATAAACTTGCGCCGATTCTGACTGTTTAGGAGATTCTGATGAGCGAACTGCAAGGCTTCATCCTGCACGCCAAGACCCGCCCGGAAAAAGCCGAGGCCTTCGAAGCGTTCTTCCGTGCCTATGTCGAACCGAGTCGCGCCGAACCCGGTTGCATCGAGTACCACATGCTGCGCGACAAGCAGGACCCGACGCTGTTTATCTTCTACGAGATCTGGCAATCCCAGGCCCATCTGGACGTGCACTCGAACCTGCCCCATATGAAGCAGTTCCTCGACATGCGCATGGAATATCTGGAGCAGGATTTCGATATCCGCCCGATCGAGATGCTCAGCACATCGTCCGCTAGCCGCTGATCAGCAAGTGGCCGCCGAGCACGCCGAGGCCGATGAAGAACACGCGCTTGAACAACACGGCGCTGATCCGCTGGCGCAGCCATTGCCCCAGCAACATGCCGAGCACCGCCGGGATCAGCGCCAGCAGCGACGCGCTCAACTCGCCACCGCCGAGGGCGCCGCGCCATGACAGGCCGGCGGCCAACGCGAGAGTCGAGACAGTGAACGACAGGCCCAGCGCCTGCACCAGTTCATCCTTGTTCAAGCCCAGTGCTTGCAGATAAGGCACCGCCGGAATCACGAAGACACCGGTGGCCGAGGTGATGACGCCCGTCAGCACACCGCAGAGCGGACCGAGCCAACGCTCGGTGCGACCGCCGACGCGCAAGGTGGGCAGGAACAACCCGCTCAAGGCGTAGATCAACAGCGCCGCCCCCAGCCCCCGAACCACCCAATGTCCACCGGCCATGCCGATCCACACTGTGCCAGCACCAATGCCGATGAAAATCGCCAGCAGCATCGGCCATAACCGGTTGAGCAACCCGCGCAAATGACCGCCGAATGCCAGTTGCCAGACGTTGGTCAGCGTCGCGGGAATGATCAACAACGCCGCAGCCTGCGACGGTGCCATAGCCAGGCCGAGCAGGCCCATGGCAATGGTCGGCAGACCAAGGCCGATCACACCTTTGATCATCCCGGCCAGCAGGAAGGTGGCGACAACCAATAAAGACAGGGCCAAGCCCAGATGTTGATAGAACGCGGCAAGTGTATTCATGGGGCTATCGTGGGCCCTGAAGGGGGCCTTGAAAATCTGCCATATACTGAGGCTGCCTCTTGAATCGGTAGAGGCTAAAAACGATCCGGGACACTGTATGCACTTCGACCTCACCGACCTGCGCCTCTACCTGAACATCCTCGACACTGGCAACATCACCGCCGGTGCCGCCAGCAGCCATTTGTCGCTGGCGGCGGCGAGTGCACGAGTCCGCGCGATGGAAGCCTCACTGGGCATCGAGTTTCTTGAGCGAGGTCGCCGCGGTGTCAGCCCCACTCCGGCCGGCAAGGCACTGGCGCAGCACGCCCGAGTCCTGCTGCAACAGGCCGAGCGCATGCAGCAGGACCTGGTCGAATACGCCAAAGGAGTCAAAGGCCAGGTGCGGTTGCTGTGCAATACCACTGCGATCACCGAGTACCTGCCGGAGTTGCTGGCGGACTTTCTGCGCGACCATCCGAACCTCGACATCGACCTGCAGGAGCTGCCCAGCACACGCATCACCCACGCCTTGCGCCAGGGCGCAGCAGACCTGGGGATCGTGTCCGACGCCGTGGATACCGACGGCCTGCAAACCCGCTATTTCCGCGACGATCCGCTGGTGCTGATCCTGCCGCGTGATCACCCCTTGGCCGACACCGGACCGCTAAATTTCAGCGCCACTTTGCACCACGACTACGTCGGCCTGAACGCCAACAGCGCCTTGGCCATTTACCTGGAAGAACAGGCCCTGCACAGCGGCTTGCGGATGCAGGTCCGCATCCGCGCCGATGGTTTCGAGGGCGTGATGCGCATGGTCGCCCGGGGAGCCGGGCTGGCGATCGTGCCCTTGGCGGCGGTCGAACGCTGGCCGGCTGAAACGCCGTTCAAAAGCGTCGTACTGGAAGAGCCGTGGGCTCGCCGCAAACTGTTGCTGTGCGCCCGGGACTTCACCGTGTTGCCCCGTTATGCCCAGGCCTTGCTGAGCGTCTTGACTCTGCCCTGAGGGGCAGGTTTTTGCCCGCCGGAAAATCTTTGAGCGTTTGCGCGCTTCTGGACAGCTCGATGTCGAATACAGACAACTGAGCGGAGCATAGGCGCTATAGGGTGCGACTTCAGTTCTTCAGTACCACTTTCTATATTCCAAGGCCCGGAGTCCACATGACCGCACCGATTACCGTTCTTCGCGACACTCACCCGTTGCCCGTACTCGACGCCTGCAAATGGGAAAAGCTCGAAGGCGATCCGCACACCGTCAACCTCAACGCGTACACCAGCGAAGATGGCAGCAAGATCATGGGCACCTGGATCTGCACGCCGGGCAAGTGGTATGTGGAATATGTGAAGTGGGAATACTGCCACTTCCAGGAAGGCTACTGCATCATCACCCCGGAAGGCATGGCGCCGATCCACCTGCGCGCCGGTGACATCTTCGTCATCGAACCGGGGATGAAAGGCACGTGGGAAGTGGTTGAAACCGTGCGCAAGTATTTCGTGTTTGCCTGACGCAAAAAACCGAGAGACCACCCGACGTGGTCTCTCGGTAAAAAGGCATGCATGAATCCTGTGGCGAGGGAGCTTGCTCCCTCGCCACAAACGCTTATTGGGGTTTGCGATAGCTGTTGATGATCGCCGAGAAGTCCTTGCCCCCTTCCCCACGCAGGCTCATCGCCTGATACAACTGCTGGGCCACCGCGCCGAGCACGACCGGTTGGTGCGCCTGACGCGCCGCCTCAGTAGCCAGCCCCAGATCCTTGAGCATCAGTTCAGCACCGAAACCGCCGGTATAACCGCGCGAGGCCGGCGCTGTTTCGACGATGCCCGGCCACGGGTTGTACATCTCCGAACTCCAGCAACGCCCGGTTGAACTGTTGATGACGCCCGCCAGCACGTTTGTGTCGATACCCAGGGCGCTGCCCAGCGCCATGGCTTCGCTGACACCAACCATGGAAATCCCCAGCAGCAGGTTGTTGCAGATCTTGGCGATTTGCCCGGTGCCGACTTCACCGCAGTGGACGATGTTGCGGCCCATCTGCGCCAGCACCGGTTGCAGAGTGGCGAACAGTTCAGGCGTGGCGCCGACCATGAAGGTCAGCGTCCCGGCCGCTGCACCGCCAGTGCCACCGGAAACCGGGGCATCGGCCATGGCCACGTCCTGCTTTGCGGCCGCCGCGGCAACATCTCGCGCCGTCTGCGGATCGATGGTGCTGCAATCCACCGCTGGCACGCCTTTGGCGATTCCCGCCAGCACACCGTCTTCACCCAGCCAGACACTGCGCACATGGGCCGCTGCCGGCAACATGGTGATCACCAGTTGCGCGTCTTTCGACGCTTCCTTCGGTGAAGTGCTGATGGTGCCGCCGAGTTGAGCCAGTTCGGCCAGCACGGTTTGATTGAGGTCAAACAGGTTCAGCGAATGGCCAGCCTTGATCAGGTTGCGCGCCATCGGCGCGCCCATGTTGCCGAGACCGATAAAAGCGATTTTCATGTCCGGCTCCTTAGCGCAAATGGATGGTGGTGTTCACACCGTGGTTGATGCTGTCGTCATCGAACCAACGTGCAGTGACGGTCTTGGTTTGAGTGTAGAACTGCACCACTTGCTTGCCATACGGACCGAGGTCGCCGAGCTTCGAACCACGGGAACCGGTGAAGCTGAAGAACGGTACCGGCACCGGGATCGGGATGTTGATGCCGACCTGGCCAACGTCGATTTCCGACTGGAATTTACGCGCCGCCGCACCGCTCTGGGTGAACAGGCCCGTGCCGTTGCCGAACGGGTTGGCGTTGACCAGGGCGATGGCCTCATCGAGGGTGTCGACTTCCAGCACTACCAGCACCGGGCCGAAAATTTCCTGGGTGTAGATCTGCATCTCAGGGGTTACGCCAGAGAACAGGGTCGGGCCGACAAAGTTGCCCTGCTCGTAGCCCGGAACAGTGATGTCGCGACCGTCCAGCTCCAGCTTGGCGCCTTCCTTGATCCCGCTTTCGATCAGCTCGAGAATCCGTGCCTTGGCCCGCTTGGAAATCACCGGGCCAACATCAGTGCCTGGCTCGCTGCCGGCATTGACCTTGAGTTTCTGCGCCAGCGCCTTGAGATCCGGCAGCCATTGTTTGGCCGCGCCCACCAGCACCACCACCGAGGTGGCCATGCAGCGTTGCCCGGCCGCACCGAAACCGGCGCCGACCAGTGCATTGAGCGCTTGCTCGCGGTTGGCATCGGGCAGCACAACGGCGTGGTTCTTGGCCCCCATCATCGATTGCACGCGCTTGCCGTGTTTACCGGCCAGCTCGTAGACATGCGTGCCGACCGCGGTCGAACCGACGAACGAAACAGCCTTGATGTCCTTGTGGGTGCAAAGCGCATCGACCACATCCTTGCCACCATGAACGACGTTGAGCACACCCGGCGGAATGCCGGCTTCAATCGCCAGCTCCACCAACAGCATGGTCGACATCGGATCCTGCTCGGAAGGCTTGAGCACGAAGGTGTTGCCGCAGGCGATGGCCATCGGGAACATCCACAGCGGAATCATCGCCGGGAAGTTGAACGGGGTAATGCCGGCGCAGACGCCGATCGGCTGACGCAGGGTGTAGGTGTCGACACCGCCTGCGACGTTCTCGGCGAACTCGCCCATTTGCAGGCTGCCAATGGAGCAGGCGTGCTCGACCACTTCCAGGCCACGGAAGATATCGCCCTCAGCGTCGGCGATGGTTTTACCCTGCTCATTGCTGAGCACTACGGCAATACGCTTGGAGTGCTCGCGAATCAGCGCCTGAAGCTTGAGCATGATGCGCATCCGCGCGCCGACTGGCGTCAGCTTCCAGGTCTGAAAGGCGCGATGAGCGGCACTGATGGCGGCATCGACTTCAGCAGCGGTCGCAAAGGGGACTTTGGCCAGCACTTGCTGGGTCGCCGGATTGACGATGTCGTGCCATTCGGTGGTCTGGGATTCGACCCACTCGCCATCGATCAATAACTTGATCTTTTGTACGGTGGTTTCTAGCGATGCGTTCATGTCGGGTCTCCGGGACGTTGTTCTTATTTAGAGAGCTATCTTGGGAGCCAAGGCGAGAAAGTCGCCTTGAGATGAGGCGTGTGTCGCGATTTGGTTGTCGGACTGTTTTTGGAGTATAGATGTGCAAACTTCTAATAAGAACGCACATAAAAGCCGGTCCATCATGCAAAAAAACATCACGTCTTTAGGCTCGTTGAACTGGGATGACCTCAAGTTTTTCCTTGAAGTTGCCCGTACTCGCAAGGCCAGCACTGCGGCCAAGCGCCTGGCGGTGGACTACACCACTGTGTCGCGACGCATCAGTTCGCTGGAGGCCTCGTTGGGTACGCTGTTGTTCGAGAAGTCCCGCACCAGCGGCTTCGTCCTGACCGCTGAAGGCCAGCGCCTGCTGGGTTACGCCGAATCGATCGAAAGCACTCTGCACATGGCTTGCGAGCAGGTCTCGGGCTCAGGCGTCGCGTTGTCCGGGCATGTGCGCATGGGCTGTACCGAAGGGTTCGGCAGCTTTTTCATCACCCCGCAGCTGAGCCATTTCGTCGACGCCTACCCGGCGATCTCGGTGGACATCCTGCCGCTGCCGCACTTCATCAGCCTGTCCAAGCGCGAGGCAGACATCGTCATTGCGCTGGAGCGGCCGGAACACGGCCCTTATGTCTGCTGCAAACTCTGTGACTATCGATTGCAGCTGTACGCGACCCAGGATTATCTGGACAAGCACTCACCGATCCGCCGCCCGGCAGATTTGAGCAAGCATCAATTCATCAGTTATGTGGACGATCTGGCGTTCAGCTCGGAGCTGCTGTACCTGGCGAATGTGCTGCCCGGTGCCAGTGCCAATCTGCGCAGCACCAGTGTGATCGCGCAGTTCGTGGCGGCGCAGCAAGGACGGTCACTGGCGATTCTGCCGTGCTTTTTAGCGGCTCAGGATCCGCGATTGCTGCCGGTGTTACCACAAGAGATCACCATCACCCGGCAGTTCTGGATGTACTGCCGGGAGGACCTGCGCAAGCTCAAGCGGATTACCTTGTTGTGGGATTACATCCGTACCGTCACCGAGCAGAATCAGGCGCTGTTGATGGGGGAAAGTCGGGAGATGGTGTTCGCCGATTAATCGGCACTCACCACGATCGACACCCGGCGGTTCTCGGTGCGCCCGGCCGCGGTGGCGTTGGAGGCGACGGGCTTGCTGCTGCCCAGGCCGCGTAGCTGGATGTTTTGTTCTTTCATGCCGACAGCGGCCAATACCGCTTCAACGCTTTTCGCGCGACGCAGGGAAAGTTGTTCGTTATAGGATTCCTCGCCCGAGGCATCGGTATGGCCGTCAATCCTCACCCGCTCGATTCCCACGCCCAACAACGCCTTGCCAATGCGTTCGACGATCTGGGTACTGGCAGGGTTGAGGTGTTCGACATCGCTACCGAACAGCACTTTGCCGGACAGGCCGAAGGCCCAGCCCTCATCCGTCATCTCGAAACCTTGTTGCTTGAGTACAGCGATCTGCGCTGGGGTCAGTCCTTTCTGCGGTGTCGTCTGGCAACCGGTCAATGCCAGCAAGGTCATGAATAAGCTAATCGTAAAAAATCGCAGAGAACGCTGAGTGAATGTGAACACAAAAATTAGCTCCTGGTTTGAAGATGGACGACAGAGTGCTCCGACCCTGCCGTGTGGTGAGCGCCTCGGGAAAGGCGTTTGGCCTGATACATCGCGGTATCTGCAGCATCGAGCAGCGCACCGGGCGTAAGCCCATGATCCGGGTACACGGCGATGCCGATGCTGAGTGAAGTCAACACCTGGGTACCGCCCGGCAACAGGATTGGCGCGTCCATACTGGCAATGATTTTGTCGGCAATCCGTTCGGCGTCTTCTATCTTGTGCAGCGGCGTCAACAGCACGGCAAACTCATCGCCGCCCAGACGCGCAACCAGATCCTCTTCACGCAACTGCGCACGAACCCGGGTTGCCACGGCGATCAGCACCGCATCACCGGCAGCGTGACCGAAGTTGTCGTTGATCTCCTTGAACCGGTCGCTGTCGAGAAACAGTACGGCCACTCCCTCTTCCAGCTTGCCCGCATTGCGCAAGGCGCGCATCAGGCGGCCTTCGAAAAACGCCCGATTCGGCAACCCGGTAAGGCTGTCATGGCTGGCCTGGTGGGCCAGGGTTTCGTTTTCGCTTTGCAGATGGGTCTGCCAGGACTCGAGCTCGTCGAGCAAAGCATTGAAGTCGTTGCCCAGGTTGTCGAGTTCGGCAATGTCGGCAGGCGGTACGCGTCGGTCGAAAGCACGCTCGCTACGGGCGGCGTGAGCCACGGCAGCCAGGCTGCGCAACGGGCCAGTGATTCCTCGCAATTGCCGACGCGCCAGATAAAGCGCTACCCAGGCACTGACAGCGGTACACAAGACGATTCCCACCAGACCGCTGAGCAAAAAGCGCATCAGGCTGCCGCCGTGACCGATGAGCAAGATGCTGCCGATTTCCCGACCTTGATGAGTGATCGGCATGCTGATGGGTTTTTCCAGAATCGTTCGGGCGATCTGCATTTCAAGATCGGAGAGCCACCCCGTTTCCGGTCGTTGCCAACGTGCGAGCAACTCGCCTTGCTCGTCCATCACTTGTGCATCAGCCACTTCTTCAGTGGACGCGATCAATGCCAGCGCTTCGGTGGCGGCGGCCTTGTCGTTGAACACCACCGCGGCTTCCACGGTGTAGTTGATCGAACGGGCAATCAGATTCAGGTTGTGATCGGCATAGACCCGCAAAGCCAGAACACCCAGCAGGGTCAATGAAACACTGGCCATGGCCACGCCCACCAGGGCGACGATCAAATGCCCACGGCCGATAACCGATCCCAGGGTCGGACGTATGCGAGGTTTGAATAGATTCATGGCGCCGCCGGCTTGCGGCGCGACAGTTGCAGCACACTGGGATGAATGCGTACACCGCTGCGGGCGACCGAGTCGAGGTTGACCTCGAAGGACACCTGCTCATCACCGACCCGCAGACAGAACAGACTGCCGACAGTGCATTGATCGCCGCCTTCGCTGATGCTCACCACCGGGCGTCCCGTCAACGAGGCGAATAGCCGACTGCGTTCATCGCCGGTCAGCTTGCCGATGTACACCGCATCGCATTCACTGGCGATGACCGGATTATCAGCCAGCAACCGTCGTACAGTAACCGGTCGACCCGTGGCTTGTGTGGTGCCTTTGACCAGGTCGTCGGTGTATTCAGTGGGGCCGACCACGCACAGGCGCAGTTGTTGGGGCTCAACAGGCCATCGGGCATAACTGAGGATCCCGAGTACGACCTGAGTGACCGACCTGGCACGTTGGTCGGCTTTGCTCACGATAGTTTCCGACTCAGCACAGGCAACGCCCGTCAACAAACAGAGGAGGCCGGCAAGCAGCACTTGTTTGCAGCCAACGACGCGCCCTGTCGCCCAGACAGCCAACTTCATGCAGGAATTCTCTACGATCGCAACAAAATGATGCCGCAACGATAGCACAGCACTGAAACACCAGCGAGGCGACGCGCCACGGCACATCGGACAGATTCCGGCGTCTGCCACCGCCCCTCAATGGCTCGGCCAGGCACCCTCTTCCAGCTCCAGCATTAACCCGCTCAAGCGCTTGACCTTGCGCCGCACGGCCTCTTCGAATACGCCGGCTCGAGGCTCAATCAGGGTGAACCAGTCTTTGGCCCGGGTTATCCCGGTATAGATCAGTTCCTTGGTAAGCACAGGATTCAAAGCATCCGGCAGAATCAACGCCGTATGCGCAAATTCCGAGCCTTGGGATTTGTGCACGGTCATGGCATACACCGTGTCGACATCGTTGAGTCGGCTTGGCAGGACAAAGCGCACACCGCCCTGCCCGTCATTACGCGGGAAGGCCACACGCAGCACGTGCCGCCCGGCCTCCGGGCCTTCACGCTCCGGCAGCTTGAGGGCAATGCCAATGTCACCGTTCATCAAACCCAGGCCATAGTCGTTGCGGGTCATCAGCACGGGCCGACCTTCGTACCACTGATGGTCGCTGTCGATCAGCCGTGCCTTGAGCAGCGCGTCGGTCACGCGCTGATTCAAACCTTCCACGCCCCAAGGCCCTTTGCGTACGGCACACAACAGCTGGAAAGCGTCGAAGGCCTGCAGCACCACGCGAGCCCAATCAGCCCAGCATGGATCGTCGAGCGGGCGGTCGAGCGATGGTCGCTGGCTGCACAAAAGACTCAGGTAATGCCGATAACCTTGCGGCCCCCCGCCATGGCCCTCGAGCAACAAGCGCTCCAGCGCCCGGTCCTGCTCACCCTTGAGGGGCAGGGAAAATACGTCGTCATGACCTGCAGCGGCCAATAACTTGCGCGCGTCCTCGGGATGCTGTTGGTTGACCCAACGGGCCAACTGACCAATGCCGCTACCCTCGCCGAAGCGCCGTGAGTGGCGCAGCATCACGACTTGCTGGGCCAGTGGATGCGCGCCTTGGGTGTCTTCCCGCAAACCGCTGGCATCGAGGCGCTCACCGCTGACCGCCTCCAGCCACTGGCGGGTCTGCGGGCTGTACCAACCGGCTTCGGCATCACGACACAGATCGCCCAGTACGGCACCGGCCTCTACCGACGCCAGTTGGTCCTTGTCACCGAGCAGCACCAGACGGGCATGGGGCGGCAACGCATCGAGCAGGTTGGCCATCATTTCCAGGTCGATCATCGAGGCTTCGTCCACCACCAATACATCCAGCGGCAAGCGATTACCCGCGTGGTGACGGAAATGCCGGGTACCGGGACGACTGCCGAGCAAACGGTGCACGGTGGTCACATCCGACGGGATCTTCTCGCGCACCGTTTCAGGCACTTTCAGGGTTTGAACCTGCTGGCTGATGGACTCGGTCAATCGTGCGGCAGCTTTGCCGGTGGGTGCCGCGAGACGAATACGCAACGGTTTACCGGCCTCCACTGCGGGTGCCTGGAGCAATGCAAGCAAGCGCACAACCGTGGTGGTCTTGCCGGTTCCCGGGCCGCCGGTGACGATGCTGAATGCACTTCGGGTAGCCAGGGCACACGCGAGCTTCTGCCAGTCGATCACGTCATCAAGCCTGGCTGGACCGAACAGCCCGGTCAGGCGTTGAGGCAAATCATCCGGCGTTGCTTCGTGTGCCGCCAGACGCTGGCGCAGCGCGTGGTCGATGCGCCGTTCGTAAGCCCAGTAGCGGCGCAGGTACAGGCGCTTGCCCGACAGCACCAACGGCCGGTGTTGCGCAGCCTCACGCCCATCGACGGCCAGAGCCACCAGACGACTGGACGCCAGGACCTTGCACCAATGGGCACCGTCCAGCGCCTCAAGCAATTGCGACGGCAGCAACATCGCCCCGCTTTGCACATCACCCTCCGGCGGCAGCGACAGGGCAAAATCCGGCTCTTTCAGTGTTTCGAACAGATCCAGGCAGACATGACCGTGACCCAGTTGGTGACTGATCAACGCGGCGGCCAGCAGCACCAGCGGATCATCGTCGGGAGCGAGCTCGTGGAGAAACGCGACGAAGGCCTTGTCCAGCGCCCGCAGCCAGCCGCGTTCGACCCAGCGCGTGAGCAGCAGCAACAAGTCATCTGCGCGGCTCAACGGGGCCAGGTCCGCCAGACTTTCGGCCGCCAACGGCGTAGGCAGCAAATCGGCGAAAGTGCGACTCATAGCAATACTCCCTGTTCCCAGGCGGGTTCGGCCTTGGGCTCTGGCTTGCCTTGGAACAACCGGTCCAGGCGCTCGATCAGCTCCCGTGGCGGACGGGCAAAATACACACCCTGGCTGGCCGCTCGAGTACCGCGAAGAAACAGATACAACGCTCCACCGACATGCCGGTCGTAATCGTAATCGACCAGCCGAGCCTTAAGCTGGCGATGCAGGGCGAGCAGGTACAGTACGTATTGCAGGTCGTAACGGTTATCGAGAATCGACTGCTCCATGGCCTGCTCGGTATAGGCCGCGTCATCGACGCCCAGCCAGTTGGATTTGTAGTCAGCGACGTAGTAACGGCCTTCATGCTCGAACGTCAGGTCGATGAAGCCTTTGAACATGCCATTGAGCAGCACCGGTTCGGCGGCCACCCGGGCCACGCCGTGATGGGTGTATTGACGCACCAGCTCATCGAGCTTGAGTACATCGACTTTATGACTGGCGAACCAGAACTCCATCTCGACCCGGTATTGAGTCAGTTGCTCGAACACCACCGGCGCCTGCCCGCCACCGATGTGCAATGGGGATTTGAGCAAGTGCTGCAGCCAGCCGCTCAGCGTGGTGATCCAGCCTTCCCAGCCACGGCGGTTGCAGCGACGGGCGATCGCGTCTTCCACGGTTTGCGGTGCAGCGGCAAAACCTTCGTCACCGGCCCATTCGAGCAATCCATGAAGAAAAGTGCCGGGGTTCGGACCACGAGGGAATCGATGAATATCAGCACCGCCAGCGGCGACTTCTCGTGGCGCTTCAGGATCAAGGCGTTCGTCATCAAAGAGCTTTTGTGCTTGCGCGCTCTCCGGTGCTTCGTCACTGCCCACGCTCAGACTGTCACCAATGCGTAAGGCGCTGTAAGAAGCGATCCACCAGTTTTCACTGGCCTTGCGCCGGGGTATCAGCGGGGCCAACAACGTCGCTTCATTGCGTGGCGGATGGTAATGCTCGGCGGTCGCGTCAGGCATTTCAGCGTAGTTCAGCGCCGCACAGTCTTGCTGCAGGTCTTCCAGCCAACGACGCAGCCCTGCCGACTCAGCCAATGGCGCACCACCGCCCAGCAGATAACCCAATGCCGAAAGGTGCAGGACCGAGCCGTTGTTATTGCCGCGCTTGAGATCAGTCACACCCAGCCAGCACGCATGTTGTGCCCGGGTCAGGGCCACATAGAGCAAACGAAGGTCTTCAGCCAAACGTTCATCGTCGGCTTGGGCGATCAACTCGGCCGTCGGCTTCAAGCTCACCTGCGCCTTGCCCGCGGCATCGTGGTAATACAACGGCAGACGACTGCCATCCACCGGTTTTGCCGAGCAGATGAACGGCAGAAACACCAACGGATATTCAAGCCCTTTGGATTTGTGGATGGTCACGACCTTGACCAGTTGCTCGTCGCTTTCCAGGCGCAGGATCTGTTCTTCGCCAGCCTGACCGGACAATGCCAGATGCTCGGACAAATGACGGATCAGTGCTTGCTCGCCATCGAGTTCGGCGGCGGCCTGCTGCAGCAACTCGGACAAGTGCAGCAGGTTGGTCAATATCCGCTCACCATCGCTGCGCGCGATCAACGCCTGGGGCAGCTGAAAATCATGTAGCAATCGCCGCAACATGGGCAGCACGCCCTGTTTGCGCCAGAGCTCGCGATAACCGCGGAACTGCATGACCCGTGCTTCCCAGGCCAGTTCGTCCTGGTTCAGTCGCTCCAGTTCAGCCAGTGAAAGGTTCAGCGTGATGCAGGCCAGCGCGGCACGCAGGGGACGTTCGACATCCGGCTCGGCACAGGCCTTGAGCCACGTCAGCAGATCATGGGCCTCCTGCGCGGCGAATACCGAGTCCTTGTCTGACAGGTAAACACTGCGCACACCGCGAGCGGAAAGTTCGCCGCGCACGGCCTGGGCCTCTTTGCCGTCGCGCACCAGAATCGCGATATCCGCCGGCAGCAGGCCTCTGAGACCCTTACCATCCTGTATGAAGCCCGCACGCCCCTGCTGACCGCCATTGAGCAACGCAGTGATCTCACTGGCGCAGGCGGCGGCCAATTGTTGTCGATACACCACACCGGAAAGTGGCTGGTCAGAGGACAAATGCCAGATGTTCAGGGCAGGCACAACCTGCCCCTCAATGTGCAGGACTTCTTTGCGCCCTTGGGACTCCACGGGCAGAAACGGTACCGGGTTCTCGCCACTCTTCTCCCGGAACAGGAACGCGCCGCGCCCCTGCTCGCGAGATTCTGCGCGCTGGAACACATGGTTCACCGCGTTGACCATGCCATGACTGGAACGGAAATTTGTGCCCAGGGTATGCAGGCGGCCAGTGGTGGCTTGCCGGGCGCGCAGATAGGTATAGATATCGGCACCGCGAAAGGCATAGATCGCCTGCTTCGGGTCGCCGATCAGGAACAGGCCGGATTCAGGGTTGTTGTCTTCGATGCGATAAATGCTCTCGAAGATTCGGTACTGCACCGGGTCGGTGTCCTGAAACTCGTCGATCAGCGCAACCGGGAACTGCTCGCGGATCAAGGTCGCCAGACGCTCACCGCCATCGGACTGCAACGCCGCATCGAGACGCAGCAGCATGTCATCGAAACCCATTTCCGCGCGACGACGCTTTTCTTCCTCGAACCGAGCACCGACCCAGTGGGCGGCATGTTGCAGCACGGCGGCATCGGGGGTCGGCAAGCCATCGAGACTGGCCTTGAGGCCGGGCATCGCATCGAGACCGGGATGACGGGGAGCTTCACCTTTCCAGGCTTCAGCCATGCCATCGGGAGTCAGGCGAGTGAAGCCGGTGCCAATGTCCAGTTGCTCCAGAGATTCGTCTTCGGCCCAGGCCCGGAGCTTTTCGAACCAGGGTTCGAAGTAGCGCGCCTGCATCTTGCGACCATCGACGCTTTTGCTCGCGACGCCCTGATGACAGATGGCAAGCAGCTCATCGGCCCATTGGCGCCAGGGCATCTTGAGCTCGAGCAACGCGGCCCGTCGTTCCTCCAGGCACTCGGCGATCAACTCGGCAGGTTCTTTACCTTCAACGCTGTCACGCTCGCTGGCGAACAATCCACGCACTCGCGGCAACAACGCTGCCGGGCCACCCCAGTTGCCGCGAACCCAATTCAGCGCATCGCCTTGCATCGGATAGCAGAACAGTCGCCAGTAGTCGCGCAGGACTTCGCCAAGCAAATCACTGTGATCGGTTTCCAGGGTCTGGGTGAACAGGCTGCCACTGTCGAATGCATGTTCGCGCAGCATGCGCTGGCACCAACTGTGGATGGTCGATACCGCCGCTTCATCCATCCACTGGGCGGCGATGTCCAGGCGATTTGCACAGCCGGGCCACTGCTCAGGGAGGTATTGCTCGCGCAACTCCGCAATCAGGCCATCCGGTGCCGGTGTCTCATCGCGGAAAAAACGCGCAGCTTCAGCCAGTCGCGTACGAATACGTTCGCGCAGTTCTTTGGTCGCGGCATCGGTGAAGGTCACCACGAGGATTTGCGGCGGCAGCAATTCACGGCCAAAACCACTCGACTCGTCGCCATGACCAAGGACCAGACGCAAGTACAGCGCAGAAATGGTGAAGGTCTTGCCCGTCCCGGCACTGGCTTCGATCAGTTGGCTTCCACGCAGGGGGAATGCCAGGGCCAGCGGTGTTTTCGTGGTCATGAGCGCGCCTCCTCGCTGGTCAATGAACGCCAGGGAGCCTCAAGCAGCGGCCGATACAAAGCGTCGCACCAATCGGGGAAGGTCTCGTCGGCAATCAGGACATCGTAGTCGGCGTATTGCCGAGCGAGTGCCGGGCTTTCGCGGCGCTCACCATCAGTTGTCTGGCCATCGCCTTCATAGGCCTTGCGGGCAGCGGCGTCAGCCTTGACCGGATCGGTTTGAGCCAGCCAGGCGAAGGCTGTTTTTACGGCAATCGGCAACGGCTGGCGCATGCCCGTTTGCCAGGCCAGCAACAGATTACCCAAGGCATCAAGTGCTGCATCCTTCGCCAACGGAGCCAGTAACAGACTGTCGTCGCTGGCCACCAACGCGGTGGTCATCGACATCCCGCTGGCACAGGCAACCAGGTGATTGATCCATGGTCGTGTCAGACGATGCCATTTGCGGGTCTTGAGTGAGCCGATGCTATTGGGAATCGTGGTGACCGACAGCAAGCCACCGTCCGCGCGTTGATGCAGGCCACTGAGCCAGCCCTCCAGGCGCAGCCCATGCAGTTCCAGACTCACGGGCAACGCGCTGGTGAGCGGGGTCGGCCATAACGCCAGGAGCTGCTGATAGCGCTGCAACAGATCCGGCAGTGGCTCGATCAACTCTCGCTGCAAACATTCGCCAAAACCAGCCATGGGCAAGAGCCCGCTGTTCTGCAGACGTTTCGCCTGTGCTTCCAGTACCTGATCGATTTGGTCCAATTGCCCGAGCGCTGCTTCGAGCAAGCTGTCGCTGAGGCTATAGCGTTGCAGCGCGTCGAGTACAAATGGCTCTTCATCCGCCAAAGGCGCTTCGGCAGCCTCGAAGAACACTTTGAGTCGCTGACTGAAGAAATGCCGTACCGGATTGCGCAGAAAATCCTGCAACTGACCCAGGCTCAGCGGCTCGTCCTGAATATAGGGCTCAAGAACCTCGATGGCAGGCGTCAAACCGCTGGACTGATGAAGTACCTGCCACTCGCTGGCGTAGCTGAACAAATCATCGCCTTCATGGAAGTAGCGTGCACTGAAGGGTTGCAGCGGATGTTCCTGAGTCATGGACTCAAGCAGATCAGCCTTGTCATCGTGCAATCGCCAACCGCTGGCGAGATGATCACGTAGCTGTCCTATCAATACCGAAGCCGGGCGCTCACTGTTGTCCCGAATACTGCGGCCGACCCAGCTGATATAGAGTTGGTCCCGCGCCGACAACAAGGCTTCCAGCAACAGATAACGGTCATCTTCACGCCGGGAACGATCGCCGGGCCGGTAGTCGCTGCCCATCAGGTCGAAGTCCAGTGGCGGCTGCGCGCGAGGGTAATCGCCGTCATTCATGCCCAAAAGGCAGACCAGTTTGAACGGGATTGCTCGCATGGGCATCAAGGTACAGAAGTTGACGGCACCGGCGAGAAAGCGCTGAGACAAGCGACCTTGGTCGAGGCCAGCCAGCCAGGCTTCACGGACTACGGTCAGTGGTAACTCGTCCTGCAAGCCTACTGACTCGCAGGTCTCAAGCCAGGTCTCGCGCAACTCTTCGAGTTGAGCCAATAAATAGTCGTCATGTTCGTTACTGGCCTGGAAGAACAACTGCACCAGTGCTTGCAAGCGGATGCCCCAGAGTTTGGGCGACGCAGGTTGGGTGAGCTCCTGGTGGGCAATCTCCAGTGCATCCAGCAGTGCGACCAAAGGACCTATAAGCGCAGCATCCAGGCCACCGATCTCGTCGTAGGGTTCAATACCCTCGCAGGCACTGGCGCTGCCCACGGCATAACCAAGCAACATCCGTCGCAAGCCGAAACGCCAACTGTTTTGCTCCAGTTCTTCCGGCAGGCCCAGACCCGCACGCTGCTCGGCATTCATCCCCCAACGGATACCTGCGCCTTCGATCCAGCGGTGCAAGGTCGGCAGGTCACGTTCCTCTACGCCAAACCGAGCGCGTAATGCCGGAACGTCCAGCAGATCGAGAATTTCGCTGACGGGGAAACGACTGTCGGGCAGCTTGAGCAGATGCTCGACAGCGATCAGTAGCGGGTCCCTGCCGCGCTGGCCTTGATCCGCGAGCGTGAAGGGAATGAAGCGTGGATCGTGGCGATCAAGCTGACCAAAGACAGCGCGGATGTGGGGGGCGTAACTGTCGATGTCTGGAACCATCACGATCACGTCACGAGGCCTTAAGTCTGGATCAGCACTGAATCGTGCGAGCAGCTGATCGTGGAGAATCTCCACTTCGCGTTGAGCGCTATGGGCGATGTGAAAACGGATCGATTCGTCCTCTGTCAGATCGACTGCTGGCCAACTCTCGCGAGTTTCGTTCAGGGGGCGCAATTCCAGGATGTCGTCCTGCAACTGATTGAGCATGCTCTGAGGCTGGTTATCGCTGAAAAGGTCGATGCGCCCATCGCGAAATGCCGAGCGATAGCTGTTGGGATCGTCGTAACTGTCGAGCAGATTGATGTAGTCCCGCCCCTGCTTGCCCCACGCCGCCAATAGCGGGTGGGCATGCTGATGGAGCGTTTGCGGATCAAGCACAACCGGCATGCCGCGCTTGCGAGCCTGGCGCTTGTATTGATGCCGCAACAGGTCTTTATCGGCGACGATGTCCGCCCAATGGTGGCGACATGGGTTGTGTACGCACAGCAAGACCTGACTGAATCGAGCCAGCCCGGCAAGTGCTTCCAAGGCTTGAGCTGGCAGTGAAGAAATCCCGAAAACAATCACCCTGGAAGGCAATCCACTGGGCGCGCTGTCGAGACTATTGATACGCTCGATAAAGCGTTGGTGGACACCCGCGCGGCTTTGCGCCATGCCTTGTGCACCGACATCCAGCAACAGCGCACGCCACAGCTCTGCTTGCCAGCAGTTGGCCGGAGTCAGGGCTTTGGCTTCGCCTCTGCCATTTCGTAATTGGTGACGGCCTTCTGCCCAGTCTTCGAGCCAGTCCGCCCTGTACACCTGATATTGGTCGAATAGATCGGCCAGCCGCTCCGCCAATTGATAGCGTTTGCGTAAGTCGGTGTCATTCGTAAGGAAGCGCTGCAGGGGTTCGAAGTGCGGTTGGTTGATCAACTGTGGCAGCAGACGCATCAGGCGCCAGGTCAGCGGGGCTTTATCGAGCAGGGACTTGGCCGGGATTTCGTCACGTCCCAGCACCATGCGATAGAGCTGCCACATGAAGCTGCCTGGCAACTGCACATCGATGGCGGCAGCGATTCCGCAGCCGCCCATGTCGTCATCTTCTGGGTCTTCGGCCAGTGCCAGCTTCAGCCATTGGGCGATGCCGTTGCTCTGCACCAGGGCAATTTCATTTTCCAAGGGAGCCAGCGGGTAGCGCCGCATCCAACTGACCACCAGGCTGCGCAGCTCGTCCAGGCGGTTGCCGTGAACCACCATAAAACCAGCACTGAGGGACGTAGCGTCCGGCATAAAGGCTTCCTTGGGAAAATACAAAAGCTAGGGCCGAACCTTAGCACTGTCGGCAGACCGTGACAGCCGGGACCGTTCCGATGTTGCTGTACGAACTTTCCTGCGGACAAAACAAAACCCCTACCTGCATACGCAGATAGGGGTTTCGGAATTTAATCTTGACGATGACCTACTCTCACATGGGGAAACCCCACACTACCATCGGCGATGCATCGTTTCACTTCTGAGTTCGGGATGGGATCAGGTGGTTCCAATGCTCTATGGTCGTCAAGAAATTCGGGTACCGAACCGTCTTTCGACGCTTCAGCAAATTGGGTATGCGATAGTTTGTGCGGTTTTTGTGAATGCTTGCGAACTTTCGGTTCATTGCGTCT
>NZ_QKYZ01000009.1:0-267468 GCF_003253625.1 Pseudomonas sp. URMO17WK12:I6 | reverse complement strand
GCACACCTCCAACAACGCGCTGCTCAATTACAGCGTGCCGTGGGGCTGGTGGAACTTCAGTTACACCTACAGCCAGAGCGAGTACCGCTCGCAAGCCCAGGCCAACGGTTTCAATTTCAAGCAGACCGGCGACAGCGAAAACCATCAGTTGCGCGCCGAGCGGGTGATCCATCGCGACGCCCTGAGCAAGACCTCCCTCAGCACCGGTCTGTCGTACCTGCGCACCAACAACTTCATTGAAGACAGCAAGCTCAAGCTGAGCAGCAACCGCATCAGCGAAGCGCAGTTCGGCATCAACCACGGTCGGCGGGTCGGCAGTGCCTTCGTCAACCTCGACCTGGGCATGCAACAAGGCATCGGCGCGTTCGACGCCCAGGGTAACGGCGATCCGGGCCCCGGCGAGCCGAACGCGCGTTACCGCAAATACACCGCCACCGCGAGTTATCTGCAGCCGTTCAAGCTGTGGGGCGAGTCCTTCAGTTTCAGCAGCCTGATGACCGGCCAGCGTAGTGAAGACGTGCTGTTCAGCCCGCAGCGCACCAGCCTTGGCGGGCAGTCGTCGATCCGTGGCTATAAGGACCAGTCGTTGTCCGGTGACAGCGGCGGCTACTGGCGCAACGAACTGCGCTGGAGCCATCCGATCACTTTGGAATGGCTGCGCCCGGTGTTCGCCGAGTACGGCACCAGCCTCGGTTACGACCAGGGTGTGATCCGTGGCGACCGCTATAACGGCGATCAGCACGGGCGCATGTCCAGCGATTCCGTGGAGTTGTTTGCCCGGGGTCAGCATGTGGCCGCCAGCGTGACTTTTGCCCATTCCCTGGAACGCCCTGACGTGCTGACCGAGCGCGAAGCGCCGATCTACTTCCGCGTGGATTTCTTCCTCTAATTACGCCTCTTCGAGAACACTGACATGGACGTTCGCCATTACGCCTTCCTCGCTAGCCAGCCCTCGGCTGCGGTCAAAAATCGCGAGCACTTCTGGGGCATGCCCAAGCGCGGGTTGGCGTTCCTGTTGGCCAACGTCATGTTCTGGCAGCCGATGTGGGCCCAGGCCGACGGGATCGTGGTGGCCACGCCCGGCACCAGCCTCGGGCAGGCGGGCAATGGCGTGCCGATCGTCCAGATCGCCACGCCCAACGGCACGGGCCTGTCGCATAACCAGTTCCACGATTACAACGTCGGCACCCAAGGCGTCATCCTCAACAACGTCGCCGCGCAGACCGGCGCGACGCAACTGGGCGGGATCATTGTCGGCAACCCGAACCTGACCAACGGGATCGCGGCGCAAACCATCCTCAACGAAGTGGTCGGCGGCAGCCCCAGCCAGTTGCGCGGCTACACCGAAGTGGCGGGGCAGTCGGCGCGGGTCATCGTCGCCAACCCCTACGGCATCAGCTGCAACGGCTGCGGCTTCATCAATACCCCGCGCGTGACGTTGACCACCGGCAAGCCGGTGCTCGACGGTAGCGGTCGCCTCGATCGCTTCCAGGTCGATCAGGGCAGCGTCACCATCGACGGCGCCGGGCTGAACGCCAACAACGTCGACCAGTTTGAAATCATCACCCGCAGCGCGAAGATCAACGCCGAGATCCAGGCGAAAAACCTGACCATCGTTGCCGGTCGCAACGACGTCAACGCCGACAGCCTCAACGCCACTGCTCGCGCCGATGACGGCAGTGTCAAACCACAACTGGCGATCGACTCCTCCGCGTTGGGCGGGATGTACGCCGGGGCGATCAAACTGGTCGGCACCGAGGCCGGGGTCGGGGTGAAACTCGACGGCAACCTGGCCGCCAGCGGTGGCGATATCCAGCTCGACACCAATGGCCATCTCAGCCTGGCGCAAACCTCGGCCGCAGGCGCCGTCAATGTCAAAGCGGCCAGCCTCGATGCGCGCGGCCCGGTCTACGCCGGCACCGCCGTCAACGTGCAAACCCAGGGCAACCTGACCAACCAGCAAACCCTCGCGGCCCGGGACAGCATCGCGCTGACGGCCGGCGGTGTGCTGACCAACAACGGCATCATCGAAGCCGGGGTCAACGCCGACACCAGCCGCAATGCCAGCGGCGACGTGAGCCTGAATGCGCAGAACCTCAACAACCTCGGCAAAAGCGTGGTGGCCAGCCGCAACCTGACGGTCAACACCGCGCAGGCATTGAATAACCAGGGCGGCACGTTGAGCGCCGCGAAAACTGCCAACATCACCGTCGGGACTCTGGACAACCAGAACAACGGCCGGGTGCTGAGCAGTGGTGCGCTGAACGTCACGGCTAACCAAATTCTCAACACCAAGGGAGTGATCAACAGCACGGGCAATTTGACGGGCACGATCGGTCAGCTGAACAACAGCAACGGTGAAATTTCCAGTGCCAGCATCACTCGGCTTAATGCGACCACACTGATCAACCGCAGCGGTCAGATCCTGGGAGACCTGGGTTTGAATATTGACCTCAGCGGGGCACTGGATAACCGCGACGGTGTATTGGGTTCAGGCAAGAGCATGGATCTCAAAGCCGCCAGCCTCGACAACCGCGACGCTGGTGTGGTGGTCAGCGACGGCAACCTCACCGCACGCATCAGCGGTTTGCTGGATAACCAGAACACCGGTGAAATCAGCGCCAAGGGCGCCATCGATGTACGTAGCGGTAGCCTCGACAACCGCGGTGGCAAAGTCACCGGTAAAGATACGCTGACAGTCAGCAGCGCTTCCGCCGATAACCGTGGCGGGGTGATCCAGGCCGACAAACAGTTGAAACTGCAAATCGGCCAACTGGATAACCGCGACAAAGGCTTGATCAGCGGCAAGGCCGGTATTGCCTATGACGGTATTCGTCTGGACAACAGTGACGGGTTGCTCAGTGCCGTGGGACCGGTGACCCTCAAGGCCGATGAGGTGCAGAACGGAGTGGGGCGAATCTCCAGCCAGGGTGACCTCACTGCCACCATCGGCCTGCTGCAACAACAAGGTGGGGCACTGGTCGCCCAAGGCAACCTGAGCCTCACCGGCACGACCCTTGATAACCGCAATGGCGGACTGGTTGGCACCACTAAAGCGCTGGCACTGAAGGTCGACGACATCGACAATCGGGCCGGCGAACTCTCCAGCAGCCTGCTGCTGAACATCGAAAGCCAGCACCTGGACAACAGCGACGGAGGGAAAATTCTCGCCGCTACCGATCTGAAATTGGCCGTTGCCAAACTGATCAACCAGAACAAAGGCCTGATCGTCACCAAGGGCGCGACGACTCTGACCGGTACCACGCTGGATAATACCGGCGGCACCTTCAACAGCCTCAAGGGGTTGGTGATCACCCTCGACGATGCCTTGCTCAATGGGCAGGGGCTGATCAGCACCGAAGGAACGCTGACCGTCAACGCGGCCAGCCTCGACAACAGCGCCGGTAGCCTGAGCAGTGCCGGTGCGCTGTCCGTGAGCAGTCGTGGCGCCTTGCTCAACGTGGGGGGCTCGATCAGCACCGACGCCACTTTGACCCTTGAAAGCGCCAGCCTGGATAACAGCCAGAAAGGCCTGATATCCGGCAAAGATACTACTCGCGTCGTCACGGGCAACGTGGATAACAGCCAGGGCGGCCGCCTCATCAGCGGCACCACCCTGGACCTCACCGCCAAGCAAGTCAACAACGCCACCGGACGGATTGCCAGCAAGCAAGCGTTGACCGCCTCGGTCACCGGGCTTGATCAACAGGGCGGTGAACTGTTCAGCCAAACCAGACTGAGCCTGGACCTGAACAACGGTCAACTGAACAATCAGGGCGGTCTGATCAACGCGCCGTTGCTGATGTTGAAAAACCTCAAGGACGTCAACAACCAGAGCGGTGAAATCTCCAGCGCTCAAGCCTTCACACTGGCTGCTCAGAACCTCGACAACAGCAACGGCAAATTGCTGAGCAATCAGGGTCTGACCCTGCGCATCGCGCAAGCCCTGAACAACCTCAAAGGCGTGATTTCCGCCGCGTCCATCGATAGCCATAGCGACAGCCTCAACAACAACGAAGGCTTGATCAGCAGCCACGATCGGCTGGAACTCACCACCGACAAAACACTGGAGAACCAGCAAGGCTCGATCATCGCTGACGGTGAACTTCTGCTCACTGCTGACACCCTGGACAACCGTGGCGGCGATATTGCCGGCAAGGCCGACTCCACTGTTCAGGTCAAAACTCTGAATAACCAGCAAGGCAAGTTGATCACCACCGGTGTGCTCAAGCTGACCGCCGACACCCTCGACAACCGCCAGAGCGGTTTGTTGGGGTCCACCAAAGCCATGACCTTGACCGTCGATGACCTCGATAACCGCGGCGGTGAAGTCAGCACCAACGCCGATTTGTCGTTCACCGGCACAAAACTCGACAACAGCGATGGCGGCCGGATTTTCACCGGTCAG
This sequence comes from Pseudomonas sp. URMO17WK12:I6, assembly GCF_003253625.1. Classification (NCBI taxonomy): domain Bacteria; kingdom Pseudomonadati; phylum Pseudomonadota; class Gammaproteobacteria; order Pseudomonadales; family Pseudomonadaceae; genus Pseudomonas; species Pseudomonas sp. URMO17WK12:I6. The sequence goes on along the minus strand of NZ_QKYZ01000009.1, from coordinate 263,060 downwards.
GCACTGACCCTCAACGTTGACCAGTTGCTCAACCGTAACAAAGGCCTGCTCAGCGCCACCACCGCGCTTAACCTGCAAGGGCGTCTGCTGGATAACAGCGGCGGCAACCTGCTCAGCGTGCAGAACATGCACTTGAACCTGACTGGCGCATTCGACAACAGCCAGGGCCAGGTCAGCAGTGAAGAGACGTTGACCGTCAACACCACGCAACTGACCAACACCCAGGGCAGTCTTTCCAGCGCGGCCGATATGAAGCTCACCAGCGACGGCAGCGTCAGCAACCAGAGCGGTGCACTGGTCACCGATGGCGCGCTCACGCTCACCAGTGCCAGCCTCGACAACCGCCAGCAAGGCAGCATCAGCGGTAAAGGCGCAGTGACGGTCACCACCGGCGCGTTCGATAACAGCCAGGGCGGCCGACTCAACAGCGCCAGCACCCTGAACCTCGTCGCGGGTCAGGTCACCAACCAGGACGATGGTCGTATCGGCAGCCAGGGTGTCTTGACCGCGTCGGTCACCGGGCTGGATCAGCAGGGTGGCAAGCTGTTCAGCAACAGCAGCCTCAGCCTGGACCTGAATAACGGCCAACTGAACAACCAGAACGGCTTGATCAATGCCCCCGGCACCTTGCTGCTCAAGCAACTCAAGGGTGTCAACAACCAGGGCGGTGAAATCTCCAGCGCCGAAGCCTTCACGCTGACCGCGCAAAGCCTGGACAACAGCAACGGCAAACTGCTGAGCAATCAGGGCCTGATCCTGCGCATCGCCAACGCGCTGGACAACGTCAAGGGCCTGATCGGCGCTGCGTCCCTCGACGCACGCACCGCCAGCCTGAACAATAGCGGCGGTAGCCTGACCAGCCGTGGCGACCTCGAACTGACTGTCGACGGTTTGTTGCGCAACGATGCCAAGGGCCTGATCAACGCAGCTCAATTACTCAAAGTCGGCAGCGCTGACTTCAATAACCAGAGCGGCACCGTGCTCGGCGCCAGTGCCGTCATCCTCAACGCCATGGCACTGAACAACCGCGATAGCGGGTTGATCAACAGCCAGGGCAATCTGACCCTGACGGCCACCAGCCTGGACTCCAGCAACGAGGGCGAAGTCTCGGCCAAGGGCGACATCGACCTGACCCTGACGTCCTTGACCCAGAACGGGGGACGCCTGCTCGGCGAAAAAGCCGTCACCGTGGAGCTGGCCAACGGCGACTTGGATAATCGCAACGGCCTGCTCATGGCCAAGGGGCCACTGACCCTCAAGCACCTGCGCGATCTCAACAACCAGAACGGCGAAATCTCCAGTAACCTCGGTTTCGATGTGATTGCCTGGGCCGTGGATAACAGCGCCGGCAAGCTGATCAGCAGTCAGCTACTGACCGTCAAAGGCACCAGCCTGGTCAACCAGAAGGGGTTGATCTCCGGCTGGCAGGGACTGACCGTTAACGGCGACAGCCTCGATAATCGCGACAACGGCACGCTCTCGAGCAGCAACGGTGATGTTGCCGTGGACCTCAAGGGTGTCTTGCTCAACAGCGATGCCGGGGCATTGGTCAGTCAGGGCAGCCTGAGCGTCAAATCAAAGAGCCTGGATAACAGTAACAAAGGCATTCTCAGCAGCGCGGCGGGGCAGACCCTCACCCTGAGCGAATCCCTCAACAACAACCTGGGCGGCCTGATCAACAGTGGCGCCGCACTGGACATCACCACCGGCGTTTTGACCAACGCTGGCGGCACGATCAATGCGCAACAGGCGATCAATGCCACGGCCACCGGCCTGGACAACACCGCCGGGACCATCGCCGGCAATGGCGCAGTGACGCTGGATCTGCTCGGTGCATTGACCAACACCAGCGGCAAACTGGTCGGTGCCGGTCCGGTGCTGATCAAGGGTGTTACCGACCTCGCTAACCAGAACGGCCAACTCGCCAGCCAAAGTACGCTGACCCTCCTGACCGGGTTGCTGGACAACAGCAACAACGGCACCCTCGCCGCCAAGGACGCCTTACAGATCACCGCCAGCGGCGCGGTACGCAACGACGCCAACGGTTTGATCTACAGCCAGAACGCCGGCCTGAACTTGCAAGCCGCCAGCATGGCTAACGGCAAAGGCGTGATTCAGACCCAGAACGGCCTGACCCTCGACGTCAGTGGCGACCTCGATAACCAGAGCGGCAAGGTCATTGCCCAGAACGGTGTCGTGACCGTCAAAGCCGCCAACATCGACAACCGCGGTGGCGTGCTGTCGAGCATCAAAGGCGCCCTTGAAGCGCGAACCGTCGGCGTACTGCGCAACGGTTACGACCTCAACAACAACCGCCAGGGCGGGATCATTCAAGCCCAGGGCCTGACGTTGTCGGCACTGGCCGGTCTGGACAACAACGGCGGACGGATCTCGGCACAAGCCACTGATGCGAGCATCACTACCGCCGCGCTCGACAACCGCAATGGCGTGCTCTACGCCAAGGGCCTGGTCGGTGTGACGGGCACCCGTCTGGATAACAGCGACGGTCAGATTGCGGGTAACCGCATCGACCTCAGCCTCAGCGGCGCCCTGAACAACCGCGACGGTATCGTCGAAAGCGACACCACGCTGACGGTAAAAGCCGCCAGCGTCGATAACCAGACCGGTCGGCTTCGCTCCCTGGGCAGTGCCGACAAGACCAGCTTCCAGATCGGCGGTTTGCTGGACAACCGCAATGGCGTGCTCGAGACCGCCAACACCGACCTGACCTTGGCCGTTGGCAGCTTTTTGAATGCCGGGGGCAAACTCAATCACGTTGGTCGTGGCCGGTTTGATATCTCCACCGCCAACGTCATTGGCGCCGGAGGCGGCATCACCACCGCCGGTACCCTGGATCTGAATGCTGATACCTGGACCAACTCCAGCGTCATCCAGGCCGGGCGCTTGAACGTCAACGTCAACAATTTCAGTCAGACTGCCAGTGGCCAGTTGCTGGCCTCTGACTACCTGCAGGCTCGTGGCGGTAACTGGACCAACAATGGCCTGATCGCCAGTGATGGTGTCATGGATATGCAGTTGGCCGGCAGTTACAGCGGCAACGGGCGGATGTCGAGCATTGGTGGCCTTTCCCTGGCCGCGGCACAACTGAATCTCAGGGCGGCCGGCAGTATTGCGGGTGGTTCGGACTCGACAATCAAAGTCGGCGGGCAATTCAACAACTCGGGCCGCATCACGTCGGACGATGGTTTGCTGGTCAATGCCGGGAGTGTTGCCAACTACGGTACTCTGGGTTCAGCTGAATACCTTGATATCAACACCACGTCCCTGCTCAATGATCGCGGCCTGATCTTCAGCGGTGCTGACATGACACTAAGTGTTGGTACTTTCACCAACCAGAACGGTGACATTTACGGACTACGTAATATTGTGGTTAGGGGATTCGGCGGGGCGGCCCAGGCCAGCCAAGTCTCGAACATCTCCGGCTCCATGGAGAGCGGCCGCACATTCACACTCAACGCCGGATCCTTCACCAACCGTACTTCGGGCGACGACGGCACGCAGAACTTTGGCCTGACGCGTACCCTGGTTTCCGGTTTCCTGGCGGTGCAATGTAGCGATTGTAGTGGCGACCACTACGACGTCAATTACATTGCCCGGGAAGTTTTCGAAGGCGGGCAGGACAGCGACACCACGACATCCGCCTTACTGACCGCAGGTGGTGACTTCGTCTTCAACGGTGGCGACTTCCTCAATAGCAAAAGCACTGTCAGTGCGACTGGCAACATCACCATCAATGCCAACAACCTGAGGAACATTGGTGCCGTCAGCGGCAGTATCGAGCGCACGCGTATCTATCGGACCGGCACCGTCACCGACGGAACGGTCAATCGCTTCATGCCGCAGGTGGTGGCATACAACCAGCGCAACAACCCGGACTTCCCGAACCTCTACTACATCGACGGTTCTGGAGGTTTTAGTTTAGGTACTGCTTTCTCTGTCACAGGCCGTGAGCCCGGTCATGATGGCGGCCTGCTTGAGCTGGTCGTGGTCAAGGACACGGTGACCAACAAGGCAGTGACCAATACCCTTTCGGGTTATTCCTACGGCTCTACCAGCCCGCAATCCCAATACGATCGCAACAACCTGGTGGAACTGCCGACCGGCCTGCAGAACTACACCCTGGTCAGTGACATTGAAACGGCACGCGATGGCAGCAGCGTCGGCACCGGGCGCAATGCGGTCATCCAGGCCGGCGGCAACGTCTCGATCACCGCTGCCCAGGACTTGCAGAACAGTGTCATCCACCAGGACTACGGTTCCACCGGTGGCACCAATAAAGTCGCGGACACCAAGGCAAGCGGTACCGGCACCACCGTCATCAGGCTCAACAGCCAACTGCCACCCGATCTGGCCCAGCAACAAGTCAACCCGCTGACATTGCCGGGCTTTAGTCTCCCCTCCGGGGAGAACGGCCTGTTCCGTCTGAGCACTCAGGACACGAGCGATGTCGCACCGGGGACAGTCACGGCACATCCGCCAGGCTGGACGTTGGGCGGTGAAAACGTCATTACACAGGGACACGTGGTCGCTGCTAGCAGCGGTGGTGGCCCACGCAACTTGCTGGTAGACACCCCGGCGATCCTCTCCAGCAGTGATCACGCCGTAGACCCGGTCACGCACCTACCGACGGTGACTGCAGGCGTCGCCAGCACACTCGACGCTTCCGTGACGTCGGTCACTCCTCGCAGAGGCGGACTCGGCAACGACAGCAAGTCCACGACTGTCATTCGTCCCCTGACTCGCGTCACCGGCCTGCCGGACGTGAAAGCGCCGGCCAACGGCCACAAGTACCTGATCGAAACCAATCCGGTACTCACCAACCTCAAGCAATTCATGAGTTCGGATTACCTGCTGAGCAACCTCGGCTACGACCCGGACACCAGCGCCAAACGCCTGGGCGACGGCCTCTACGAACAGCGCCTGATCCAGCAAGCTGTCGTCGCTCGCACTGGCCAGCGCTACATCGACGGCCAGACCACCGACGAAGGCCTGTTCAAGTACCTGATGAACAACGCCATCGCCAGCAAGGACACACTCAATCTATCGGTGGGTGTCAGCCTCACGTCTCAGCAAGTTGCGGCGCTGACCCACGACATCGTCTGGCTCGAAGAGCACGAAGTGAACGGCGAAAAAGTCCTGGTGCCGGTGTTGTATCTGGCACAGGCAGAAGGCCGCCTCGGCCCGACCGGTGCGCTGATTGCCGGCAAGGACGTGACGCTGATTGCGGGGCAGAACCTCGATAACGTCGGTACGTTGCGAGCGACTAATGACCTGAAGGCCACTGCGGGCAACGATCTGGTCAACAGTGGTCTGATTCAGGCGGGTAATCGTCTTGATGTGCTGGCGGGTAATGACGTCATCAACAAGTCTGGCGGCATTCTTGCTGGTCGTGATGTGACCGTGAACGCGATCATGGGAGACGTGATCAACGAGCGCACCATTACTTCGCAAGACAGCAGCACACGCTTTGGTACGCAACATCACGACTTCGCTGACAGCGCCGCGCGCATTGAAGCCGCCAATGACCTCAGCATCTCGGCGGGGCGGGATATCAACAATATTGGTGGTGTGCTGCAAAGCGGCCGTGACATGGACCTGAATGCCGGACGAGACCTCAACGTGTCCTCGACGCAGGTCATCAACAGTGTGGTCCGCGACAGCAGGCACAACAGCAGCGACATCACTCAGTTGGGGGCCAGCGTCAGCGCCGGCCGTGATCTGACGGCCCAGGCGGGCCGCGATATCAGCGTGATCGCCAGCCAGATCGATGCCAAGCGCGACATCGCGATGACGGCAACCGAAAATCTGGTCATCAGCTCGGCGGCGGATGAGAGTCACTCCCTGTCCAAGAGCAAAAAACTTACCGTGCAGGAAGATCACGTCAGCCAGGTCATGTCGGGTATTACGGCGGGCGGCGACGTGGCGTTGAGTGCCGGTGACGATCTCGCCGTGATCTCCAGCCGCATTACCGCAGGCGACGAGGCGTACCTGGTGGCCGGTGACAACCTCGATATTCTCGCGGCGCAAGATACTGACTATTCGCTGTATGACAAGAAGAAAAAAGGCTCCTTCGGTTCGAAGAAAACCAAACGTGATGAAGTCACCGATGTGAAAAACATCGGCAGCGAAATCACCTCCGGCGGCAATATGGTGATCGTCAGCGGCGGTGATCAACATTACCAGGCTGCCAAGCTCGACAGCGGAAACGATTTGACCATCAACAGTGGTGGGGCCATCACGTTTGAGGGCGTGAAGGACCTGCATCAGGAGAGCCACGAGAAGAGTAATTCCAGCCTGTCCTGGAACTCAGCCGAAGGTCGAGGAAATACTGACGAAACATTGCGTCAGACCGAAATGATCGCCAATGGCAATCTGGTGATTCATGCCGTCGAAGGTTTGAACATCGACATCAAGGACATCAATCAGAACACCGTCAGTCAGACCATCGATGCCATGGTCAAGGCTGATCCAGGTCTGGCCTGGCTCAAGGACGCCGAGAAGCGTGGTGATGTTGACTGGCGACTAGTGAAGGAAACCCACGACGCCTTCAAGTACAGCAGTTCGGGCATGGGGGCAGCGGCCATGCTGGCGGTGATTATCATCGTCAGTGTCCTCACCGCAGGCGCGGCCAGTGCTGCGGTGGCCTCTGCCGGTAGCGCCATGGGTGCCGCGGGCGGAACCTTGGCTACAACAACGGCGGCGGCTACTGCGACAACGGCTGCGGGGTTGGGCAACATCGTCGCTACGGCGGTAATGACCTCCATGGCCAGCACTGCTGCAGTCAGTACGATCAATAACAAAGGCAATTTAGGAGACACCTTCAAGGACGTCTTTTCGTCCGAGAGCCTAAAAGGCTATGTGCTAGCGGGTGTCACGGCAGGGATCGCCGCCAAATTTGGCTTCGTCCCTACTGAGCTGAAGTTCGATGTGGAGGCAGCAAAAACCGTTGCCATCAAGGCAACGGCGGATGCTTTTGTAAAAACGGCGATCATGGGCGGGAGCCTCAAGGACAATCTGGTGGCCTCGGCACTGGGTTCGGTCGTCAGCATTGCCGGGGCGGTGACTGCTAACAAAATCGGTGACATTACCGTTTTCGAAGATGGCAAATTGTCCAAAGTCGTCATGCATGCCGCGTTGGGTGGCTTGATGGCCGAGGCGATGGGCGGGGACTTCCGTACCGGAGCGATTGCTGCGGGGGCGAATGAAGCGCTGGTTGATTTCCTGGCTGACAATCTACTGCCCAAAGGTATGGACACTAACAGTCTTGAATATCGTCAGGGTGTGAGCAACCTGATGGCAGCCTCGCAACTGGTAGGGGTGTTGACGGCAGCATTCACAGGTGGAGATGCGTCGGTCGCGTCAACTGTGACGTCGAACGCAACGCAATACAACTATCTCAATCATGCCGAAATGCAGGAGCTCGCCAAAGAGCTGAAAGCCTGTAAAGCAACCAAATCGTGTGATGGTGTCGCCATTAAGTATTTCGAGAAGCATCTGGCGAACGAGCAGGTACTGAAAGAGGTGTGTGCGGTGGATATAAAGAGCTGCCAGAAGGCCTCGCTCGATATCTACAACACAGTACTGGGATATCAGCGTGGTGAATATGATGTTGGGTTGCCTCCTGACCTCCAGCGCATTTTTGAATCTTTCCACCAGTTTAATCTTGACGCAAATGTGGTACCGACAGCAGCAATAGCCATGCCGAGCGCGGAAGCCTTTGCTCAGTCACTGGGGCTGGATATCTCCGATCCACAAGTCAAGGTCATGGTCGGTACCATTGCCACATTTATCGCGGGTAAAGCGATCGCGTCTTATGGCGGGAAAAGCGTGGCAGCCTTTCCGGACGGAATGAGCATTAATCCGAATGTCAAGTATCACTTGAGTGAGTTTGATGGCTTTTCGCAGAAAAAAGGTATCAGTGGAACTCATAATTTGGACTCCTTCTCGAAAGCAGCCACTGATAATGGAGTGAAGATCATCGGTCAGGAACCAGAATTTACCAACGGGATCAGTACGATTAAGTATCAAGTTCCGTCTTACGATAGAGCTGGCAATGTGACGGGCTACAAAGCTGAAGTATTTACAAAGACTGTATATGATCCGAGAATCATAACCGAGCAGAAAATGCTGGAGCTTGGGCAACAGGCGGCGGCAGATGGTTACATCAACGCCATGACCCGAGGGATGAACGCCTATAATGGTGAGGCGGGAGGTATCAAGTTCAGGATTTATCTGGATCCGACTACCGGTACGGTCCGTAACTTTCACCCGAGATGAATAAAGGGGTAATGGTGTGAGCGAATTGTTTGGTCAACCCTATGATCGTCGGGATTTGCACTGGGTAATAAAAGCTTACTTTGACAGGATGTACAATGATGGTAGGTTTATTGAGGCAGTAGAGTATCTTGTTAAAGGGTGGGGGTTTAGTACAGATGGCGCGTACTGTAGTTTTCCTGATATGAATAGTTACTTTGAGGAGGATCATTTTGAAGGGGTTAGATTCTCCAGTGGATATATCCTAGAAGAGGATGTGTCGATAATTGTAAGTGATGAAGTATTTTGTGAGTATCTAAAGCTTGCTTGTGATAAGTATCTAAGGTTACATTCTGGAGATATAGAGGAGGTGCGTAAGTTGTTGGATCGTTTGTGCTGAGGTTGGCGTTGTATAAATCCAAGTTCATCGGATTTGCTTGTTCACATAACGGGAGATGGGCAACCTGCAGGTGCGCATTTCCATTCACTCTGTAGAAAAACGGGGACAGACCCTGAGGGATCCCCACAAATCTACCCCAGCGCCTGCGCCTGTTGATGTACCTCGGCTCGCAATACGTGCTCAAGTCTCTCCAAGGTTTTTCGAGAGTTCGAGCCGCGTCCGCTGCGCCAGGGAGAAACGGGGACAGACCACGTTTATCCTGAGAATGGCAGAAAATGGGGGCAGACTACGTTTTCTGTGTCGCACTTTAGCGATATGAAATAGCGTTAATACCGCAGAGTACTTGTCTAATTTGACGAAAGGTATGCCGCCTACTCAGGCCGCTGCGAATACTTGGACGGGGCGTCTTGCCGCGAAATATGGCTTTACCAGTGTTCAAGCGCCTGAAACTGGTATGTTTAATGATATAACCACGGTTGTTTTCAAAAAGCCATGAAGTGATATTTTGCAGTGGAGGATTTATGCTTGAGGGTATTCTGAGGGGGGGGGTTGCCGTGTCAGGTTTTTAGGGACTTGATAGAGGTTGATCCTAAACTTACTAATATACGTCTTAGTGAGATTTTTCATGAGAAATTTATCGATGTTGATAGTCTTGCTATGCAACTTATCTGGCATTGGAGGGGGGCGGGAAAATCTGAAGGGGTTATTGATGAGTCACTAAATACTGAGCTGTTGGTAATGTTGAAAAGTGCAGGTTATTTGTAAGGGGGCAGATCACGCTTGTTTAGCGGAGAAAAAAGAAAAGGAAAGAAAAGGGGACGGATTTATTTGTTTGGCTCGTGCGGTGGCTAGAAAATAAATCCGTCCCCTTTTCCTGTCCATTTTCCTATTGATAAAACACAGCTCCGATACCCGAGTCCACTAGGTAACTGAGAAGGGTTATATGGCATTTTATATAGAGATGGATAAGGTTGTAGAAACTGAAGAGTATGTTGAATACACGTTTGGCCGGAATTTGGAGGTTGGGATAATACGGCTGGGGAAAAAGGGTGAAACTATTCATGTTTTGAAAGAGTGTCCTCTGGATGTAAATGGAGAGTGGTCGAAAAGAGCTGCTATGAAGCTAATTCGTCTTTCTAGAGGCGGAAGTTTTCCTGGGAAAACCCAGTGGGCTTCTTAATGAAATAGTTTGAAAAAAAGGGCGGATTTATTTGTTTGGTTTTATGCGACGGCCAGAAAATAAATCTGTCTGATTTTGGGATGTGGCAGTCCCCCTATAGCGAACTCAGCGTTTATGACGCGCCGCTTTGACAAATATGTTCTCATCAGCCGAACATACGCTTTCAAGGACATTCAGACGTGAAAAGAACCACACTACTAGCACTGACCCTGATTCTGGCATTACCAGGCTGCCATTCCAACGTCCGGGACTCTTCCCCCAGTCTGCTGAAAGACGGTGTCCAGCTGAGTCAGAACAAGGTGGCCGTCGATGCGCAACACGCCAAGGTCATCATGAAAGCATCAGGCAACACTTCCCCAGTAGAGTTCTCGATCCGTCGCGCAGCGGATCCTGACCAGCGTATGGAGGTGCTTGGAACCGTGGTGGATTCAGGCCAGGGCAAGGTCTTCGGCTGGATCGCCAAACTCAACGAAGCGGCCAACAGCGCCACGCTTAAACGCTTCCCGCAGCTGGAAGTGCAGGCCGATGCCGATCAGCCATTCCAAGTATCGGGTTATTCGAATAGCGCGGGTGTTGGGAATATCTATAGTTGCGGTCCGCTCAAAACCACTTTCACACCAGAAAGAAGCAAGGTCTATTTGGTGGAGTTCCAGTTTGTTGATAGCCGCTGTGAGCAGCATGTTTACGATATAACTCAGGCTCAGGAACGCATTCCCGTGGCGAGCGTGCCTTCAATGTAAAGTGGTGGTGTGAATAATGAGCGAAGATGATATTTATCTGCAGCTCGGACATATTTTGCTGGATACATCCCCCGCGATCGCTATGAAGGTCATAGTCGAGGCGGAGCTATCTCCAGAGAACGATCATTGCCAGTTTCTATTTGATTATGTGGATGAGGATGGTAAACAGGACTGGTTTAGCCCCGTCAGCGCTCAAGTGGATTCGGAATTGTTTGACTGTCTTGTTGAACTTCGAAAAATCTATATTCAGAACGGAATAACGGGTGGGTGTCCGATCTGGAGTGGCTGTGTAATTACATTGGATGTTGCTGTCAGTAAGCTGGCGGTTGAATTTAAATATGATTAGCTTGGGTCGGGACATGAAGGAGGCAGATATATTTGTTTGGGATGGAGTATGGCAAAAACCTTTATTCGTCCTTTGAGTTGTGTATTCCAAACATTGGGCAGGCATTAAAAACGGGCGACTCATAGGTCGCCCGTTTTGTTGAAGTCGGACGTCTGAATGCAATTTACACAACGCCACTTACCTCCTGTGGGATCTTGCTCGCGATAGTGGTGCATCAGTCGAAATCCATGTTGAACGTTAGTCAGTCATCGCGAGCAGGCTCGCTCCGAAAGGGTTGCGATCTACCCACCATGGCAGCAACTAGCTGACACCTTGTCTTCATACCGATCGTGATGCCTCACCCAATCCATGATCTCCTCTTCATTACGCCCCTTAGGCGTGAGGTCGAGGTAGTTGTAGGCACCAACCAGCAGATCCAGGCCTCGGGCATACGTTGAATAGGTATGGAAAGTCTCCCCTGCTTCATTGCGATAAAACACGCTAAGCCCTGGGAGTTCTTCCTCAACGCCGTCAGTTTTTTCGTAGTTGTAGGTAGCTTTTCCGGTGGCGACGTCTTCGGCCCGGGCGCAGACGCCGAAGTCGTAGTTGAAGTCGCAGCCTTCGGACGAGACCCAGTCGAATTTCCAGCCCATGCGCTGTTTGAACGGTTGGAATTCGGCGAACGGTGCGTGGGAAACCGCGACCACGGCGACGTCGTGGTGGGCCAGGTGTTGGTTGGCGCCGTCGATGTGGTCGGAGAGGAACGAGCAGCCTGGGCAGCCTTCGTCCCAGCCAGCGGCGAACATGAAGTGGTAGACGATCAACTGGCTGCGGCCGCCGAACAGGTCGGTCAGGCTCAGTTCGCCGTTGGAGCCCTGAAAGCGGTAGGGTTTGTCGATTTTTACCCAGGGCAGGGCGCGGCGTTCGGCGCTGAGTTTGTCTCGTTCTTTGGTGAAGGCTTTTTCGTGGGCCAAGTGTTGTTTGCGGGCCGCGACCCATTCTTCCCGGGACACGACCGGATGAGTCTGAATGTTCATGGTGATTTCTCCTGCTTGCTGTGGCGAAAGTCGATCCGCGCAGAGGGGTAAACCGTCTTACACAGCCTAGTCGTTTGGCCTGCGCTCAAATCGACAGGCCGCCGGTCGGTTGGGGGAAAGAACTCGGCTGAACGGCTGCACTCCCTGTCGGTCACAACCTATGAAGGCCATTTCACTCGTGGGCACTGGAGGTTGATCAGGATGACGACTTATAACTGGGATTTGATCGAGCATTTACTGCACGAAGTGCAGAACAGTGCTGGCCGCAGTTTCACTCCACGGCCTTATGCCGAGCAGTATGCGGCGGCGAAAGCCTCCGCGGGCGAGCCGTTCGAGAATCTGGATCGCCTGAAAACGATGGCCGGTGAGTACGAAAAAATACTGCTGTTGCGGGGGTATATCGAGCCTCGGCCGGAGGATCAGGGTGGCAATGGCGAGAATTACATTTTGACACCCCGGGGCTCGAGTTTGTTGAGCCTGATCGACAGCAGCATCCCGGGAAATGAGCATCCGCGCCAGGTGCTGGATGAGCAGGACGATGCGCTGGATGAGTTGACGTTTGATGAAGTGGCGTCGAAGGCTCAGATTGCGTGAAGCTTGCAGCTTTAGAACCTAGCCTCGTTGCGCCGCTTTCAGGCATTTCAAATCAGTGAAATCCTTGCGCATGTCTTCAATCTTTTGCAGCAACCGTTGACGCTGAAACGGCGTGCTCTCGGCCATCAAGTCCACCAGCAATGCCCGAGCCTGGGCTTCGGTGTTGGCATAGGCCACACGGTAAGCGGGGGTCCATAAACTCTCGCGATCAACCAGAAGTGTCTCGATTTGCTGTGGGAATTGCGGACTCTGACGTTGCGCGACCGCCGCGCTGAATTGCTGTTGCCAATGGACGCGGTTGGCAATCCATTCTTTGTTCTGATCCCCCAGGGCGCTCGACCAAGCCATCACCCGTTGCTGTTGGGTTGGGCTGAGTGGTCCGAGCCAGGCATTCAGGCGTTTTTCCATGCGCTTGCTTCGCTCTTTGATCTGTTGCTCTAGAGGTGGCTTGAGGTATTCCTCCTGGCGTTTGCGCAGGTCCTTGGCGAAAGCGTCGTTCATTTCCGCGACTTGCTTGTCATCCAGCCCTTGCAACAGTTCGATGGCCGATGGGGTAATTTCCCGGGCGGTTTCGGCGATGGCTTGTTTGGCTTCCTGGGTACGGGCTTGCAGCTCGGCGTCGGTGATCTGGTTGGTCTCGATCATGGTCTGTAAACGATTCAGCCAGTCGAGGTAGCCGGGTAGTTGCGTGGTGCAGTGCCAGCGCAGGTGTTCCTTGAGCCGCTCGTTCAACCAGTCTTTTTGCTGGCGGTTCATGTCCAGGTAGTCGCTGAGCGTCCAGGGAATGATCACGTCGAGGTTGCGGTAAGCCAGGCCCACGCGGGTGCAGGCGGCGATGGTGAGGCTGAGCGTGAGGATGACGGTGATCTGTTTCAACCAATGCGACATGGCAAGCCCTTGCGAAGACCTGGTTTTTTATTGGGTTCTTTTATGTGAACGCAGGACGAGCCTGGCAGTTCAGCCGATTAATAGAAGGCGCGTACAGCCTTGAGAGTGACCAGACCGTCGCACTCGCTATTGTGGCCGGAATAGGCGGAGCAATCGCTGCCGCTCAGGCTTGAGTCACTGTAGATCAAGTCCAGGTCGATACCCATGAACGGCCGGGACAATTTCACCGACCAGTCGGTAAAACTGCCTACATATCCACCGTCAACGGACACCGGCGTATTGAGCTGGTGAGTGGTGTATTTCAGGCTGACCCCGATGCCGAACGGCTGATTGCCACTTAGGTCGGCGAACAGGGTGCTGTTCTGTTTGTCCGGGTCGTTGCTGAAGGCAGCGCCGAAGCGGCTGCCCAGCAGGGTCAGGCCGCCGAACAACTCCTGGCTGTCGAGGGTATCCACTTTGGGATAGCTGTAATGGATCATGCCCACTTCGTAGCCGAGGGAGTGATCGAAGGGCTGTTTAAAGCCCATGTAGGAGTCGACTTCAAGGTTGCTCGAAGGACTAAGCCCCATGCTGGGGGACCATTGGCCCACGTAGAAGCCGCTGTCGTGGCTCAGGTCGAGGCCACCGTGGAACGAGCCGGTCGTCGAGGGTTTGACCAGCCCTTGGGCCATGCTGCGGCTGGGGGTGGTGGCGAGTTTGAGATCGAAATCGCCCAATTCGCGCTGGAAGACTTGCGCATGGGCGACGGAACACCACAACAGGCTGGCGAGCAGGAAAAGAGAGGGCTTGAGCATGCGTCACTCCATGAGCTGCGAGGAGCAGGTGGTGAAAACCTGCTGAAACGCTTGATCCAGACACGTGCAAGCATACCGGCGAATGTTCGGCATCGAGGGCCGTTCGTCGATTGTTGAAATATTGATTTGTTTTATGGGGTGTTGCTGGAGGGTTCCAGTCCAAGCGCTTCGAAGCTCAAAGCGCTTAGGGACCAGTTAAAACGGGGGAATTACTTTTTGCCCAGCGTGATCTGCTTGGACGGGCCGAACGTCTGGCCGCTGACGCCTTTGGCAATTTGCTGGATCTCGCCACCGGACTTGAGGAACGCAGCGATCTGATTGTTGATCGATTCGCTGGTTTCAACGGCTGGAGCTGGCTTTGCTTTGCTGTTGGATGCTTTTACACGCATGGCGGCCATTAACCTGTAGAAATTAACTTGGCCAGGCATCGTACAGGAAATACTTGACAATTGCTTGGTAAATATCCTCCCGAAATACACACGGCAGGTGCGCGAATAATCGCAAGTTATTATTTGGAATAGTCCCCTAAGCTGCTGTTTTAACTAAAAACCTCAGTGGGGAAATAGTGCTTTTCGGATGGGCTGGCCACCGTCCAGACCACCCGAACGGCCTGACGAGCGGCCAAACACGCCCGCCAAACCCAGGGAAATTAGGGCCTTGCGCGGATTTTCTCGCGCCACCGAGCCGGCCCGCCGAACGCAGCCCGCAAAACCGGGTAGAATGCCGCCCACGCAATGAGGGTATTGGACATGGCTTTAGTCGGGCGTTACAACAGTTTGCAAGTGGTTAAACACACTAACTTCGGTTTATATCTGGACGGTGGCGCGGATGGCGAAATCCTTCTGCCTAATCGTTATATTCCCAAAGATATTCCCAGCGAAGATGAAGATTGGCTCAACGTTTTTATTTATCTGGACAGCGATGACAAACTTATCGCCACCACCGAAAAGCCGAAAGTTCAGGTCGGTGAATTCGCCAGTTTGAAAGTCGTTGAAGTCAACAGCATCGGCGTGTTCCTGGATTGGGGGTTGCCGAAGGATCTGCTGCTGCCGTATTCCGAAGAAAAGCGCCAGATGACTGCCGGCGAGTATGTCGTGGTGCACGTCTACCTCGACAAACACACCCGGCGCATCACCGCGACGGCACGTCTGGACCGTTATCTGGACAAGACCCCGGCCAACTACACCCCGGGCCAGGAAGTTGATTTGCTGGTAGCCGAAGCGACCGATATGGGCTTCAAGGCAATCATCAACAACAAGCACTGGGGCTTGATCCACAAGAACGAAATCTTCAAGTTCATGCGCGCCGGTAAAGAAGAGAAGGGCTTTATCAAAGAAGTCCGTGCCGACGGCAAGATCAGCTTGAGCCTGCAGCCGGTGGGCGAAGCCGCCGCCACCAGTCTGAACTCGAAGATTCTCGCCAAGTTGCGCGACAACAACGGCACCCTGCCAGTCAGCGACAAGAGCGACCCGACGCTGATCAGCAGTATGTTCGGCGTCAGCAAGGGCAACTTCAAAAAGGCCATCGGTGCGTTGTACAAGAACGGCCAGATCGTCATTCACGCTGATCGTATCGAACTCAGCTGACCTGCACCGGCCCCGGTAGGCGCTACCGCAGGTTGTGATCAAAAAAGGATCCAGCCTACGGTAGCCTTCTGCGCAGCAGTCACCCATCTCTTTGTATACATAACACTCTGCACCGTTTGTAGGCGCGGACGCCCTGTTCGTGGGCGTTATAACCCCCTACACGTCTTGGAAGCTTTGCTCTGAACAGGGTTTAAAGCCAGGTTTGTCACACCTTTTGATCGTATGGCACGCATTCTGCGTAGCAACTCGTATACAAACCATGCCGGCTCCCGTACGCAGTGTGCTCGCCACACCCATCCCGGGGGCCGCGCCTGTACTTTCGAGGAGCCCCGCGATGACCGAACAATTGCCCAATGGCTACAGCCCGCGCCTGTATAACCAGGATCTGGGGCCACTGCCGCAGACATGGAATTGGTACAACATCTTTGCCTTCTGGATGAGCGACGTGCACAGCGTCGGCGGCTATGTGTTCGCCGCCAGCTTGTTTGCGCTTGGGCTGGCCAGTTGGCAGGTGTTGATTGCCTTGCTCGGCGGGATTTGCATCGTGCAGTTGATCGCCAACCTGGTGGCCAGGCCGAGTCAGCAAGCCGCGGTGCCTTACCCGGTGATCTGCCGACTGGCGTTCGGGGTGTTCGGGGCGAATATTCCTGCGGTCATTCGCGGCCTGATTGCGGTGGCCTGGTACGGGATTCAGACGTACCTGGCGTCCAGTGCACTCATCATCGTCGTGCTGCGGTTTTTTCCTGCGATGGCGGCCTACGCCGAACCGCACTTTGCCGGTTTGTCCTACCTCGGCTGGTTCGGTTTCCTCAGCCTGTGGTTCGTCCAGGCGCTGGTGTTCTGGACCGGCATGGAGTCGATCCGTCGCTTCATCGACTGGGCCGGCCCCGTGGTGTATGGCGTGATGTTCCTGCTCGCCGGCTGGATCGTCTGGCAGGCCGGCTGGAGCAACATCAGCTTCACTCTCGCGGAAAAGTCACTGTCTGGCTGGGAAGCCTTCGGCCAGGTGATCGTGGCAACGGCATTGGTGGTGTCGTACTTTTCCGGTCCGACCCTGAACTTCGGTGATTTTAGTCGCTACTGCCGCAGCATGAATGACGTGCGTCGCGGCAATTTCTGGGGGCTGCCGGTAAACTTTCTGGCGTTCTCGCTGGTGACCGTGGTGATCGTTTCCGGCACCTTGCCGGTGTTCGGTGAAATGCTTCACGACCCGATCGCCACCGTGGCGCGCATCGACAACAGCGTGGCGGTGCTGCTCGGCGCCTTTGCCTTCGTCACCGCGACCATCGGCATCAACATCGTCGCCAACTTCGTGTCCCCGGCATTCGACTTCGCCAACGTCGCCCCAAGCAAAATCAGTTGGCGTGCGGGTGGCATGATCGCCGCCATGGCGTCGATCTTCATCACCCCGTGGAACCTATTCAACAACCCCGAAGTGATTCACTACACCCTCGACGTGCTGGCGGCGTTCATCGGCCCGCTGTTCGGGATTCTGTTGGTGGATTACTACCTGATCAAAAAACAGAAGATCGACGTCGATGCGCTGTTCAATGACGGCCCGAGCGGGCGTTATTACTACAGCGGCGGGATCAACTGGACGGCGGTCAAGGCGTTGATTCCAGCCACCCTGATGGGCGTTGCGATCACTTTCATCCCGGTGTTGCAGCCGATGGCCAACTTCGCCTGGTTCACCGGCTGCTTCCTCGGCGGCGTCCTGTACTTCGCACTGGCCAGGCGCGAGCAGGCACAGCAATCGGCGGCTCTGGTCATCGCTGGATGACGTACGTGGCGATTTAAAGGTCTTTTGCAGACACCTTTTTCTGTCCATCTGGTTAATAATCGACAGCATAATTTTTCGCCCCGGCACCCTCTGTTCAGCAGGAAGGCCGGGGCTTTGCTTTTACTGTCGAGTCACTGCCATGGATTGTGTTGTCGAGGTGTTCCGGTGAGCGCCACCCGGCGTAGCGCCGATGGGTTTGCCCTGCAAGTGATGGTCGGGCTGTGCCTGATCTGGGGTGTGCAACAGGTGATGATCAAATGGGCGGCGCCCGACATCGCGCCGGTCATGCAGGCGGCGGGGCGGTCGGGTATTTCCGCGTTGCTTGTAGGATTATTGATCTGCTGGAAGGGCGGTTGGGATCAGGTCGGGACTACCTGGCGCGGCGGCTTGCTGGCCGGCGCGTTGTTTGGCCTGGAGTTCTTCTTCATTGCCGAAGGTCTGCAACTGACCACGGCGGCGCATATGTCGGTATTTCTCTACACCGCGCCGATCTTTACCGCGTTGGGCGTGCATTGGTTGCTGCCGAGTGAGCGTTTAAGACCGGTGCAGTGGCTGGGGATTTTTCTGGCGTTCATTGGCATTGCCATTGCGTTTGCCGGTGGTGTGTCCTGGGACAATCTTGACCACCGCATGTTGATGGGCGATGCCCTGGGTGTGCTGGCCGGCGCGTCGTGGGGCGCGACCACTGTGGTGGTGCGCGCCTCGCGTCTGTCGGAAGCGCCGGTGACACTGACGCTGTTTTATCAACTGATCGTCGGCTTCGTCGGCCTGCTGCTGATTGCGATCCTCAGCGGCCAGGTCACCCATGTCAGCCTGACCACGGTGGCGGTGGCCAGCGTGCTGTTTCAGGGATTGGTGGTGTCGTTCTTCAGCTACCTGACGTGGTTCTGGCTACTGCGCCGTTACCTGGCGGCGAACCTCGCGGTGTTTTCGTTCATGACGCCGTTGTTCGGCGTCACGTTCGGCGTGGTGCTGCTGGGTGAAGAGCTGAGCCTGAACTTTGTGATCGGCGCGGTACTGGTTTTGCTCGGGATCACTTTTGTGAGCGCAGAGCAGTGGGTGCGCCGTCGTTTGCGCAAAGCACTTGGGCAACCCTGATCGGGCGCAGCAGCAAACCTGCGGCAATGATAAAACCGCCGCCGGCGATCACCAGCGCGGGTTGCAAGCCACCGCTGAAATGGCTGCTCAACGCGGCTAGCAACGGCCCGCTGAGCTGACCCACGGCGAAGCACGCGGTCAGCAGCCCGGCGTTGCGCTGGGTGGCGTGGGGCGCCAGTTCCCGGGAGCGCTGCATCACCAGTTGCATGCAGGCCAGAAACGGCCCGCCACACAGGATCACCCCCAGCGCCAGGCCGGCACCGCTGCCCAACAGGCAAGCAAACACCCCGGCGGCCTGTAGCCATAGCGTCGCCATCAGCCAATGACGAGTTGCGTTCGGGTTGTGCCGACGCAGGCTCACCAACACGACCCCGGTCGCCGCCGCCAGACCAAAGCACGGCCAGAACAGATCGGCTTGCCATTGCCCATGGAACTGCGCGCTGGCCATTTGTGAGAGGAAAGTGGCCGGGATGATGTAGCCCAGACCATACAACCCATAGATTACCGGTAAGCGTCCGACGCCTTGGGCAGCCGACTTGGTGGCAAGCGGTGTCTCCGTTGAAGTGGCGGCCGGCTGCGGCAGGAACGGCAGAATCGCCAGCAGCATCACCAGCCCGACAGCGGCATACACCAACCACAAGGTCGCGGACGTTTGCCCCAGCAGGTTCGAGCCCAAGGCCAACAACCCTGTCAGAAAAATCCCCAGACCCGGTCCGGCAAACACCAAGGCGCCGAGTCGCGGACGACCGGCCGCCGCTGCCAGCGGTTGGCTCAACGCGGTAATCATCACCAGCACCCAGGCACTGGCCACGCCCGTGCCGAAACGCAGCGCCAGATGCGCCCAGAACCCGTTGGCCCAGAACGAGGCCAGGGTCAGCAATACACACAACCACAAACCGCCGAGCAGGCGCCTGCGAACCTGATCGGGGCGACGGGCGAACATCGCATCCACCGCGCCGACGAAGTAACCAAGGTAGTTGGCGGCGGCAATCAGACCAGCGGCAGTCAGGTCGATCTGACCTTCGCTGAGCAAGTGCGGCAGTTGTGGGGTGAGGGCGAAACGCCCGATGCCCATGGCCATCATCAGGGCGACAAAGCTGGCGGTTAAGCGAATCAGCGGGGACATGGTCTGAGTTCCGTTTCGAGGATCAATGACCGTCAGGCTAGGACTGATTGACTTTCTTTAAAAATGAATAATAGTGAGAAACTTGTTCTTATTTGGAGAATGGCGTGGAATTCAGCCAATTGCGGATCTTCCAAGCGGTGGCGGAGGAGGGTTCCATCACCCGAGCCGCCGAACGCCTGCATCGCGTGCCCTCCAACCTGTCGACCCGGCTTAAACAGCTCGAAGAGCAACTGGGTGTCGAACTGTTCGTGCGTGAGCGTCAGCGTTTGCAGTTATCACCTGCGGGAAAAGTCCTGTTGGACTACACGGCCAAGCTGTTCGCCTTGCATGACGAAGCTCACGCGGCGGTGCAGGGCGGGCAACCGGCCGGGGATTTCGTACTGGGCACCATGTACAGCACCGCCGCAATTCACTTGCCAGAGCTGTTGGCGCGTTATCACCGCCGCTACCCGGCGGTGAACCTGCAAGTGCAGTCGGGGCCCAGCGGTGAATTGCTCGAAGGGTTGCTCACCGGGCGCCTCGATGCGGCGCTGGTGGACGGCCCGCTGGAACTGGCCGGGCTCGACGGCGTGCCGTTGTGCGACGAACGGCTGGTGTTGATCAGCGAGGCCGATCATCCGCCGGTGCGCAGTGCGCTGGATGTCGAAGGGCGTTCGGTGTTCACGTTTCGCCAGGGCTGCTCCTACCGGATGCGCCTGGAAGCCTGGTTTGCCCATGACCATGCGGCCATGGGCCGACCCATGGAGATCGAGTCTTATCCGGGAATGCTGGCTTGCGTGATTGCCGGCTCTGGCGTGGCGCTGATGTCGGAGTCGATGCTCGCCAGTCTGCCGGGGCGTGAAAGCGTGGCGGTGCACCCGTTGGCCGAGCCGTTTGCCAGCGCGACCACCTGGCTGATGTGGCGCAAAGGCATGGTCGGGGCCAACCTGAATGCATGGATCGAGCAGCAGCAGGCGGTGTATCCGTCGACCATGGTCCAGGCCCAGTCAATTTCTTGAACTAACGTCCAAGGATTTGGATCAATTCAGTAACAGATCATTGCGATCTTGAGCGAGCATTGCGTAGGACTTCGGACTATTATCAGTGCGAAGGGGCTACAGAACTTCGGCCGCTCGGCACGACCCTGAAGGGGGGCATCATGAAAGAGAAAATCCAAAACTGGCTGCATGACCTGGGTGTCGCACTCGGTTTGATTGAACCGCCTCTGCAACCGGTGCCAATTCGCACTGATGACGAACAACGTCGCCGCCAGCAGCGCCGTCGGTAAGTCTGGCAAATCACCTGTGGCGAGGGAGCTTGCTCCCGCTGGGGCGCGCAGCGGCCCCATTCATCGCCACTCAGGTGGGTCAGCTTGAGCGCGAGTGCAGCGTGCGATTGCTGCGCAATCGAGCGGGAGCAAGCTCCCTCGCCACAGAGGTTCGTTCGGCCCATCGGATGTATTTAGCAATCCGTTTCAATACCGCCCAATCTCAATCAAAAACCGGGTCAAGTCATTCGCCGTCCTGGCAGTCTTGAGAATCCGGTCTTCTTCGGCGGTAAACGCCGTCAACCCCAACTGATCCTCCAGGCGGAAGATCAGCTCTTCAATATCCTCTTTGTCCAAGCCCAACTGCATCAGGTTGGTGTTGTCGTCGAAGTCATCCTGGTTTTCCAGCAGGCGGCGGATGCGACGATGCACGGCGGCACGAACGGCGGCTCTTGTCATGAGGTCCTTCTTCGAGAACGTTATGAGGTCCCTGACGCTGAGTACAGCAGGCTTCAGGCGTGTCGGCGCTGCCACTCGTCAATCATCGAGCGCAGATACTCTCCGGAAGGCTACCGAAATGCGTTCGATCTTGAACCACTGATCGCGGCTGACGATCTTCATGGGCAAATTCCTTCAGGCGAAAAAAAACGGGTGTGGCAACCGACGCCACACCCGCCGAAGAAAGCATCAGGTCGTTATAGAAATCTTAGGCAGCGCTCGCCACTACGGCCGGGCGACGGGATAGCAGGCTGACCACCACGAAACTCACCAGGCCCACGCCGAGGCTGTAGTAGATCGGAGTATTGGCGTCCATACCGTCCTTGATCATGAACAGCAGCGCAGTGGCAAAGCCCAGGCCCATGCTGGCGATGGCGCCGGCGGTGTTTGCGCGTTTCCAGAAGATCGCGCCGATCAGCGGGATCAGCATGCCGCCCACCAACAGGTTGTAAGCCAGGGTCAGCGCGCTGATCACGTCATGTACGACCAGAGCGATGCCGAGTACGACGATGCCGGTCAACAGGGTGAACAGGCGGTTCATGCCCAGGCTCGACTGTTTGCCTCCACGCAGTTTCGGCAGCAGGTCTTCGGTCAGTGTGGTGGCAGCGGCGAGCAGGCCGGCGCTGGCGGTGGACATCATGGCCGCCAGGGCCGCGGCGATCACCAGACCACGGATACCGTCCGGCAGGGACAGTTTGACGATGGCGGCGAAAGCGTTGTTGACGTTGTCCAGGTCCGGGATCAGCACGTGAGCGGCCATGCCGATCAGGGCGCAGGCCAGGCCGTAAAGGATGCAGTAGAAGCCTGCGAAGGTACCGGCGACCTGAGCCACTTTGGCGCTCTTGACGGTGAACACACGCTGCCAGATGTCTTGGCCGATCAGGATCCCGAAGAAGTAGATCATGAAGTAGGTGATGATGGTGTCCCAGCCAATCGTGGTGAAGCTGAAGGCAGTGGCCGGCAGTTTCAACACCAATTCATCCCAGCCGCCAACGCGGTACAGGCAGATCGGCAACAGGATGAACATCAGGCCCACGGTCTTGATCACGAACTGGACGATGTCGGTCAAGGTCAGGGACCACATGCCTCCGATCGCAGAGTAGATCACCACCACGCCACCGCCGAGCAATACCGAGACCCAGAACGGCAGGCTGAACAGCACTTGCAGTACGGTGCCGATTGCCAGGATCGAAACTACGCCGATCATCAGCGCATACGCCAGCATGATCACCGCGCTCGCGGAGCGGGCCATCGGGTTGTAGCGTTTTTCCAGCACTTGGGTAACGGTGTAGATTTTCAGTTTCAGCAGCGGTTTGGCGAGGAATAGGTTCAGCGCCACGATCCCGCAGCCGAGTGCCGCGCACAGCCAGAAACCGGAGATGCCATGGACGTAGCCCAGGCGCACGGTGCCGACGGTGGACGCGCCGCCCAGAACGGTGGCGGCCATGGTGCCCATGTACATGCTCGGGCCGAGGTTGCGACCGGCGACCAAAAAGTCTTCGTTGGTCTTGGCCTTGCGCATGCCGTAATAGCCGAGCATCAGCATCGCGGCGGCGTAGATGAGTACGACGAATAAATCCAAAGCCATGATGGCGTGTCTCCGATTGTCTTTTTTATGGTGAGGCTGAATAGCAATATGGCCATGAGACCGCTTTTTGTGGCGAGGGAGCTTGCTCCCGCTGGGCTGCGAAGCATCCCCAAATCCTGCAACCAGGTTTCTTCTGGAGAACGCCCTAACCTGTTTTGCGACTGCTGCGCAGTCGAGCGGGAGCAAGCTCCCTCGCCACGGAAGTTCTGTTGACCACCGTGTTGAATCAGGCGGCTTGTCGCATCGCCGGTTTACCGAGCGAATCCGTGCCCTTGCTGCGTGCATCGTTGGGGCCGAACACCGCAGCCGACTCCGGGAACAGGCTCAGCAGCGTCAGGTACACCAGCGAAGCCAGGCCGAGGGTTACCGGCAGGCTGATGTCGATCCCGCCGGCCAGATTGCCGAGCGGCCCGACAAACTGCCCCGGCAGGTTCACGAAGCACAAACCGACCGCGGCACTCGGGATCCAGGCGCCCAGACCACGCCAGTTCCAGCCGTGGGTGAACCAGTAGCGGCCACCTTTTTCGCCACGGGTGAACACTTGCAGGTCATCCGGGCAGTAAAAGCCGCGACGCACCAGCAGGCCGATGATCATGATCACCATCCATGGGGTGGTGCAGGTGATGATCAGCACGGCGAAGGTCGACACGCTCTGCACCAGGTTCGCTGCAAAGCGCCCGATGAAGATGAAGGCAATCGACATCACGCCGATCAGCAGCGTCGCTTTAACCCGCGACAGGACCCGTGGAAACACACTGGACATGTCCAGCCCGGTGCCATACAGCGACGTGGTGCCGGTGGACATGCCGCCAATCACCGCAATCAGGCACACCGGCAGGAAGAACCAGCTCGGCGATACCGCCAGCAGGCCGCCGACGTAGTTGTTGGCCGCGATGTAGTCCGGTGCCTTGATCGCTACGATGGTGGCGGTGGCCAGGCCGAACAGGAACGGGATGAAGGTCGCGATCTGCGAGATCACCACGGCAGCCATGATCCGGCGCTTGGAGGTGTCACGCGGGATGTAGCGCGACCAGTCGCCGAGGAACGCCCCGAAGGAAATCGGGTTACTCATCGCCACCAGCGCAGCGCCGATGAAAGCCGCCCAGAAACCCGGTTGACCGAGGCTGACGCTGCCGGCGTAGTTCACATCGAAAGGACCGGCGAAGGCGAAGACGCCCAGCAGAAACAGCAGGCTGGCGCTCCACACGGCGATCTTGTTGACCCACAGCAGGAAGCGGAAGCCGTAGATGCACACTGTCAGCACCAGGATCGCGAACAGACCGTAGGCCAGGCCCAGGGTCAGGTCGGTTTCCGGCAGGCCGATCAGGCGTTTCGCACCACCGATCAACGCATCACCCGAACTCCATACCGAGAGCGAGAAGAAGGCGATAGCGGTCAACAGCGACAGGAACGAACCGACGATCCGCCCGTGCACGCCGAAGTGCGCACCGGACGACACGGCGTTGTTGGTGCCATTGAGTGGACCGAACAGGCCCATCGGCGCGAGGATCAGCGAGCCCAGCAACACACCCAGCACAATCGCCCAGACGCCCGCCTGAAAAGACAGGCCGAACAGTACCGGGAAACTGCCGAGCACGGCGGTGGCGAAGGTGTTGGAACCGCCGAAGATCATCCGGAACAAGTCCGTCGGGCCTGCGGTGCGTTCGTTGTCCGGGATCTGCTCGACCCCGTAGGTTTCAATTTGCGTAAGGCTTTGGTCTTTGTTGTTGTTATTCATGATCTGCTCCGATCATAAAGGCGCGCTCATCGTGCGTGAGCGTCACCTGTTTGGCTAAGGGGTTGGCAGCCCTTCCGGCATTGCGGACAAATGTTCGTGGCAGGCCAGCCATAGGCCTTGTTGTTCTTGGCCAGACGCCTGTTTCTTGAAAACAATCGTCTCGCGTTCCTGGCTGAAGTGTTGCTCCCCTTGCATGCGCAGCTCGGTGGCCACGTCATGGATGAAAATCGCCACGTCACCCTGCAGGCTGACGAAGGCGTTGCTCGAGGTGCACGACAGCACTTCGAAGCCGTCCTCGGCACGCCAGCTGTCCCACAACACCTGGTAGGCATCGCGCGACAGCAGGGGCTGTTCGAGGGTGTAGAACACGAAGCTGGCGTCGATGCTGAATGCGCCGAAGTAGGCTTCGCGATCGTTTCGGGCAAAGGCCGACACCAGTTCGGCGGCGGCATTGAGTACCTGATCACGTTCGTTCATGACCGATCCTCAGCGATGGACCACGCCTGGCAGTACGCAGAGCATTTCGTACAACAGGTTGGCGCCCAGCAGCGAGGTGTTGCCGGTGGTGTCGTACGCTGGCGAGACTTCTACCAAATCGCAGCCCACCAGGTCGAGGCCTTGGCAACCGCGCACGATTTCAATCGCCTGAATGGTCGTCAGACCGCCGATTTCCGGGGTGCCGGTGCCAGGTGCCCAGGCCGGATCGATGCCGTCGATATCGAAACTCAGGTACACCGGACCGTCGCCGACTTTCTCGCGAACTTCGGCCATCAGCGGCGCCAGGGATTTGTGCCAGCATTCTTCAGCCTGAACCACGCGGAAACCCTGATTGCGGCTCCAGTTGAAGTCATCAGCGGTGTAGCCCTGAGCCCGCAGGCCAATTTGCACTACGCGGTCGCAATCCAGAAGACCTTCTTCTACCGCGCGACGGAAGGTGGTGCCGTGGGCGATTTTCTCGCCGAACATGTGATCGTTCACATCGGCGTGAGCGTCGATGTGCACCAGGCCGACCTTGCCGTGCTTTTTATGGATGGCACGCAGGATCGGCAGGGTGATGGTGTGGTCGCCGCCCAGCGTCAGGGGGATCACATCGTGTTCGAGGATATTGTCGTAGGCCTCTTCGATGATCCGCACGGCGTCCAGCAGGTTGAAGGTGTTGATCGCCACGTCACCGATATCGGCAACCGACAGCGAGTCGAACGGCGCAGCGCCGGTGGCCATGTTGTACGGACGGATCATCACCGATTCAGCGCGGATTTCACGCGGCCCGAAGCGGGTGCCGGGGCGCAGGGACGTGCCGATGTCCAGCGGGATGCCGATAAAGGCAGCGTCCAGGCCGGCAGCGGATGGCAAATGGGGGAGTCGCAGCATGGTGGCGATGCCGCCGAAGCGCGGCATTTCATTGCCGCCCAGTGGTTGGTGAAGAATCTTGTCCACGGGTAAGGCCTCATCGTCGTTGTTTTATTTATGCAGGTAAGCCGCTCGGGGAGAGACGGGCACCGCTGTGGGCCGATTCTGCGAAATGCAGTGGCCGGGAAGAATCGCTACGGGCAAATACTTAGTTCAGATTTTTCTAAACTAATGGCGGGCGGGAAGATAGACTCCCCACCATGCACCGAATCCTTGTGGCGAGGGAGCTTGCTCCCGCTGGGCTGCGAAGCGGCCCCAAAACCATTAAGCCCGGTTGCATCGGGCAGACCGCATGAGTCGGGTTTACGACTGCTTCGCAGCCGAGCGGGAGCAAGCTCCCTCGCCACAAAAGCAACATGCACTACCTTGCAATGGAGCCCCCCATGGCCAACGCTTTACCCGACCTGAAACTATTGCGCATCTTCGTCAGCGTGGTCCGCCATCAGGGGTTCGCCAACGCCCAGCACGAGCTCAATCTCTCGACGTCGGCCATCAGCACCTACATGAGCCAGCTCGAAGCGGCCCTCGGCCTGGTGCTGTGCCATCGTGGTCGCGGCGGTTTCAGCCTGACCAGCAAGGGCGAGCTGTTCCATCAGGAAACCCTGCGTCTGTTGGCCGAACTCGAAGGTTTCGAACAATACGCCGCCGCCCTCAAAGGCGAATTGCGCGGCACGTTGAACCTGGGGGTGATCGATTCCACCGTCAGCGACAAGGCCTTGCCGTTCGCCGAAGCCATCGGCGCCTACAGCCAGGAACACCCGGCGGTGCACTTGCATCTCTCGGTCATGAGCCCATACGAACTGCAACTCGGCGTGCAGGACAACCGCCTCGACCTGGCCATCGGTGCCTTTTCCACGCGCATGAGCGGTCTGGTCTACATGCCGCTCTACCGCGAGCAACACTGGCTGTATTGCAGCAGCCGTCATCCGCTGTTCAACGAGCGGCGCATCCCCGAACAGGTCATCACCCAGCAACGCATGGTCGGTCGCGGCTATTGGAGCCAGGCCGAACTGGCGCGTCATGGTTTCAAGCACAGCGCGGCGACCGTGGAAAGTATGGAGGCCCAATTGATTCTGGTGCTGTCCGGCGCCTACATCGGTTACCTGCCGGAGCACTACGCCCAGGCCTGGGCCGACAAGGGGGATTTGCGCGTACTGCTGCCGGCGACGTTCGGTTATCAGGCGCCATTCTCGATGATCGTGCGCCGTGGCCGTAGCCGCGAGCCGCTGATCCAGACCTTCCGTGATTTGCTCAAAGCACAGCTCAATCAGGCTTAAGAAAATGTCCAGAATCCAGTGCCCGCGCTGCCTGCGCCCGCAAACCCATTGTCTGTGCCCACTGATCCCAAGCCTGGATAGCCGCACGCGGGTGTTGCTGTTGCAGCATCCGAGTGAAGTGAACCATGCGTTGAACACCGCACGATTGGCTGCGTTGGGACTCAAGAATGCCGAGTTGATCGTGGGCGAGGTGTTCGAGGATTTGCCGGCGTTGTTGAATCAACCGGGCTATCAGGCGCGGCTGTTGTTTCCCGGTGAAGATGCGCAGCCGATGCAGGCGTACACCGCGAGTGATAAGCCGCTGCTGCTGGTGGTTCCGGACGGTACCTGGCGCAAGGCGCGCAAGATGCTGCACCTCAATCCATTGCTGGCGGCGTTGCCGAGAGTGACATTGGCCGAGGGCGGGGTGTCGCGTTATCGCTTGCGCAAGGCACCTGGGCCTGGGGCGTTGTCGACGGTGGAGGCGATTGTGCAGGCGTTGCAGACCCTCGAAGCACCGAGCAGTTTCGAGCCGTTATTAAAGCCGTTCGAGGCGTTGATCGAGGGGCAGATTGCGGCGATGGGGGAGGAGACCTATCGGAAGAATCACGGCCGGTGATGACTTGTGGCAAGGGAGCTTGCTCCCGCCGGGCTGCACAGCAGACCCAAAACCATTCAGCCTGTGTGTCAGGGAAATCATGCTGGCAGGTTTTGGGAGCGCTTCGCACTCCAGCGGGAGCAAGCTCCCTCGCCACAGGGACAGCGTGAGACTTAGCGTTCGCGCATCGCCTCGGTCCGTGCCTTCAACACCGGTTTAAGCAGGTAATCCAGCACGCTTTTCTCCCCGGTAATAATGTCCACCGTCGCCACCATCCCCGGAATGATCAGTAGCGGTTTCACATCCCCGCCCAAGTGATTTTTGTCGGTCCTGACCTGAATCAGATAAAAGCTGTTGCCCTTGTCATCGGTAATGGTGTCCGCCCCGATCAACTCAAGCCTGGCACTCAACCCGCCATAAATCGTGTAGTCATAAGCGCTGAACTTGACCATGGCTTTCTGGCCCGGGTGCAGGAACGCCACGTCTTGAGGGCGGACCTTGGCCTCGATCAGCAGGTTGTCTTCCACAGGCACGATTTCCACCATGTCGCTGCCCGGCTGAACCACGCCGCCGATGGTATTGACCTTCAGCACTTTGATGATGCCGTGAACCGGCGACACCACCGTGGTGCGCGTCACCCGGTCGTCGATGGCAATGCTCGTGGCGGTGATTTTCGACAGGTCGGTGCGTTTTTCATTCAGCTCTTTCGCCGCGTCCGAGCGGAAGGATTGTTCGGACTCGTCGATCTTGCTTTTGATCTCATTGATCGCCGATTCCGCCCGGGGAATCGCCAGGGTCGTGGCGTTCAACGAGCCGCGGATTTCCACCGCGCTACGTTTGAGCCGCAGGATTTCCACCGGTGACACCGCCCCGGTGCCCACCAGCGGCGCCGACATGTTCATCTCTTGTTGCAGCAGCGCCAGGCTGGAGCTGAACTGCCCCTGTTTGGAACGGAATTCCGCCAGTTCCTGGGTTTTTTGCCGAAGTTGTTCAGTCAGCGTGCGCTGTTCGCTGGCCAGTCGGCGCTGGCGTTGTTCATACAGCGAGCGTTCGTCCTCGGCCACTTGCGGCGCCTTGGCGATCACTTCCTGCGACAGTGTGAATGGCCGGCCTTCCGCTTCGGCGGACAATCGTTCGACCTGCGCGATCAAGGCATAGCGGTCCGCTTCGCTTTCGCCCTTATTCGACAGGAATCGCGTGTCATCCAGGCGCAGCAAGGTGTCGCCCTTGTTCACCATTTGCCCTTCGCGAACGAAAATCTCGGTGACGATGCCGCCTTCCAGGTTCTGGATCACCTGTATCTTGCTCGACGGAATCGCCTTGCCTTCGCCCATGGTGACTTCCTGCAACACGGCGAATTTGGCCCAGACCAGCGCGCTGATCAGCAGCGCCGCCGCCAGCCACACGGTGATCCGCGACCAGCGCGGTGAATCCTGCAACGAGGCGCCGGCGGTTTCCGGCATGAACTCGCTCTCGGCACTTTTGCTGAAACTGCCGAAGTAGCTTCGGTCTTGCGCTGTGTCGGATGATGAACGGGCCATGGGGCGCTCCTAAACCGTCGCAGAGCCGACACGGCCCTTGCGCAATGCATCGATCACCGCTTCTTTCGGGCCGTCGGCGACGATCCGCCCGTTGTCCAGCACCACCAGCCGATCCACCAGGCTGAGCATCGAGGAGCGGTGGGTCACCAACAGCACTGTTTTGCCCTGGACCCAGCCGTGGAGTTTCTGCCGTAGAAGGTCTTCGCTGCTGTTGTCCATGGCGCTGGTGGGTTCGTCGAGCAGCATGATTGGCGGATCGAGCAACAAGGCCCGCGCCAGCAACACCGCTTGCCGTTGCCCACCCGACAGCAACTGACCGCGCTCGCCCACTGGCCGATCAAACCCTTGTGGATGCTGACGCGCCAGTTCAGTCACGCCGGTCAGCTCAGCGACTTCAAGCATCCGGGCATCGCTGACATAACGGGCGCCGAGGGTCAGGTTGTCGCGCAGGCTGCCGGCCAACAAGGGCAGGTCGTGGGCGACGTAGCCGATCTGTTGACGCAGGTCGGCGACGTCCAGTTGCCGCAGGTCCAGGCCATCGAGCAGCAACTGGCCTTCTTCCGGCGCGTAGAAACCCATCACCAGCCGCGCCAAGGTGCTTTTGCCCGAGCCGCTACGGCCGATGATGCCGATCCGCTCGCCCGGTTTCATGCTGAAGCTGACGTTGGCCAGGGCCGGCGCGTTCTGGCCGTTGTAGTGGAACGTTACGCCGCAGACGTCCAGGGCGCCTTGCAGTTGCGTGCGCTCCAGTGGCCGCTGCCTGGCGTCGCGCTCTTGCGGCAACGACATCAGCGAATCGGTGCTTTTCATGGTCAGTTGCGCTTGCTGGTAACGGGTAATCAACCCGGCGATCTGCCCCAGCGGCGCGAGCACGCGGCTGCCGAGCATATAGCTTGCCACCAGCGCACCGACGCTGAGGTTGCCGGCGATGATGCTGTAGACCCCGGCGACGATGGTCGCCATGCCGGAAAACTGCTGAATGAACAGCGTGCCGTTGGTGGCCAGCGCGGAGAGGTTGCGCGCATGGCTGTCGAGGCGGGTGAGGGCGCCGTGGGTGCTTTCCCATTTGTGCTGGCGCTCGCTTTCAGCGCTGCAGGCCTTGAGGGTTTCCAGGCCGCCGAGGGTTTCGATCAGCAGGGCCTGGCGTTCGGCACCGAGGCTCAGACTCTTCTGCACGGTGTCGCGCAGGCGCGCCTGAATCACCATGGCGAAGAGAATCGTGATGGGGAAGGCCAGCAGCGGAATCACCACCAGCCAGCCGCCGAGCAGGCCGATCACCACCAGCATCAGCACGGCGAAGGGCATGTCGATCAGGCTGGTCAGCGTGACGGCGGTGAGAAACTCCCGCAGGCCTTGGAAGTCATGAATGCTCTGGGCGAAACCACCGATGGTTGCGGGTCGCGCTTTCATCGTCATGCCGGTGATGCGTTCGAACAGGGTCGCTGAAAGAATCACGTCCGTTTTCTTCCCGGCAGTGTCCAGCAAGTGCGCACGAACCACCCGCAGCACCAACTCAAAACCGGTGCCGATCAGCAGGCCGATCGACAGCACCCACAAGGTTGAAGTGGCCTGGTTCGGCACCACCCGGTCGTAGGTCTGCATTACGAACAGCGGCACCATCAGGCCCAGCAGGTTGATCAGGAAACTTGCCAGAATCGCATCGCTGTACAGCCATTTCGACAGCTTCAGCGTGTCGCGAAACCACGCCTCGACCCGCGGCACCAGCGGCGCGCGCAAGTCTTCGAGTTCATGCCGTGGCCGGGCGAACAAGGCCTGGCCGCTGTAGTTGGCGGCCAGCTCGTCCGTACTGACCCACTGTTCTCCGCCGTCGGCTTCGCTGGGCAGAATCAGCGCCTGACCATCGTCGCCCCAACGGCGCAAGACCGCGCAGCGGCCATGGTTGAGGATCAGCATCACCGGCAGGTTGAGCGCAGAAATATCCGCCA
This sequence comes from Pseudomonas sp. URMO17WK12:I6, assembly GCF_003253625.1. Taxonomy (NCBI): domain Bacteria; kingdom Pseudomonadati; phylum Pseudomonadota; class Gammaproteobacteria; order Pseudomonadales; family Pseudomonadaceae; genus Pseudomonas; species Pseudomonas sp. URMO17WK12:I6. Next base: position 231,417 of record NZ_QKYZ01000009.1, on the reverse strand, counting down.
GTTCACGGCGCAGCACCCGCGCCTGCAAACTGGCCCGGGCCGCTGCGCGCGGCAGCAGGTCCAGGCTCAAGCGTTGGTGTGCCATTGGCAGCCCGGCACTCAGGCTGGCACGACTGACCGTCGCGCCGTGGAGTTTGCAGAGAATCAACAGGCCGTCCAGAAGCGGATCATCGAAACTAAGACGCGGATCGACACCCGTGTTGCCGGTTTCCATGCTGGTCACATTGATCGCTCCTACACGGCGTTACTTCATTTGAGTTCAGGCAAGCGCGCTTCGTTTTTCACTTCGGTGGCGGCGATCGCATCGGCGGGCAGCACCACCCGTTGCTTGCTCAACAACTGGCCCATGTTCGCCAGCACGCGGTACATCGAGAACTCCTCGGTGTAGCGCACTTCGGTGTAGCGGCGGTTGGCGTTGTAGAGCTCGTTTTCACTGTCGAGCAAGTCGAGCAGAGTCCGTTGGCCGAGACCGAACTGATCCTGATACGCCGCCCGTACTCGGGTGGTGGTTTCGGCGTATTCACGGGCGGTCGGGGTTTGTTTCTTGGCGTTTTGCATGGCGTTCCAGGCCAGGTGGATGTTCTCGTTGAGCTGGCGCAATGCGTTGTTGCGGATGTCCATCGCCTGGTTGATCTGATGCGCATCGGAGGCCAACCGGGCCTTGTCGCTGCCGCCACGGAACAGGTTGTAGTTCATCACCACGCCCACTCGCCATTCGTTGTCGTGGCCTTGATCGCCCTGCACATTGTTATTGGCGCCCACCGCTGCTTCGGCGTCGAAGCGTGGGTAGAACGGCGACTTGGCGACTTCGTACTGGCTCTCGGCCGATTGCACATCAGCCTGGGCGGATTTCAGGTACGGGTTGTTTTCCACCATGCTCTGCTGGGCTTCGGGCAGGGTGGCGGGCAGTTCGCCGCGGGTCGACGGCGGCGCTTCGAGTTCATCGGGCATGCGCCCCACGACGCTGTAGAAATTCGCTTCGGCATCGGCCAGATCGACTTCGGCGGTGTCGAGGTTGTTTTGCGCCAGTGCCCGGCGAGCGGTGGACTGGTCGGCGTCGGCGTTGCTGCCGATCCCACGCTGGGTACGCAGGCCGATCTGATCGTTGACCCGCATGTGCGCTTGCAGATTGTTCTTGGCCAGGGTCACCAGTTCGCGGCGCTTGAGCACTTCGAGGTACACCTCGATGGTGCGCAGGGCCAGGTCCTGGGCGGTGCCTTGAGCGTAATAGGCCCGCGAGTTGGACACGCCTTTGGTGCGCGCGACCTCGTTGGTGGTGTTGAAACCATCAAACAGCATTTGCCGCAGGCGCAGTTCCGACTGGGTGTAGGTGAGGATTTCGGTGTTGTGATTGCCTCGCGACCGGGTGGTGGTGTTATCGCTGTAGCCGCGACCATAGGCGGCGTTCAAATCCACCGATGGATAAAAGCCCCCTTTAGCGACTTTAATCTGCTCGTCGGCCGAGAGCCGGGCATCGACCCGAGACGCCAGTTCCGGGTGGGTCGCAATGGTGCTCTGGATCGCCTCGGTCAATGACATCGCCTGAGCCTGAGAAGCGCAGGCCATGGCCAGCAGAATCGCACTGCAAAGGGGGGTTAAAACGCGCATGGGTGCATCTCCCTGATTCCTGATGGTGCTTAGCGGTCGCCATTTTTTTGACGATATTTTTAGATGAAACCGTTTCATGCCTGTAACAACAGAGCTAAGAACATCCTGAAGCGTAGCTAAGAAAAATTTTTCATAAGGGCTATGCCAAAAAAAACTTATGCGGCCTGAAAAATCCAGCACATTGTTCAATGCGAAAGCCTTTGTTTTATTGGCTTTCTGGAACATCAACAGGGTTTTGGAAAGTTCCATTCACTTTTCGACACAGGGCGAAGAAGTGCTGGAGGGGAGGAGAGCGAGACGGTTTAGAGGCGACATTTTTTTGTCACTCGAGTGATTCAGAACCGTTACGCATGCGTTTGCAGGCCGGTCGTTTTGGAAGTGGGTCCCGATGCCATTGATTGCAGAGGGTTTTATCCCGATCCCAAGACACCCCCCTCGCGAGCGACACGCCTGGCGAGAGTGTCGGGAGGCAGCGGTTTACTTCAGGTAAACGCTTTCCGGCACGCGGGTCTCGGGCAACCTGCTTGAACCATGAGCACGTTTCTTCGCGCAAACAGGATGCCGACAGCAGTTGGCAGCGGAGGAACGCACATGGCAACGCTCATCGGTATCGTCAGTAAGGTCATCGGTCAGGTGTATGCAGTGGCGGGTGATGGCACTCGACGGGCACTGATCGAGGGCGATCGGCTGTTTGCCGGCGAGCAGCTGGTCACCGGGGCTGAAGGGGCGGTGGCGGTGCATATGCAAAATGGCCAGGAGCTGACGCTGGGGCGTGACAGCAGCCTGCAAATGAATGCCCAGTTACTGGCGCACCAGGTGCCGCATGTGGAGACCACTGATGCGGTAACGCCGAGCCAGGCGCAACTGACCGATGTCGAGCAACTGCAAAAAGCCATTGCCGCCGGTGCCGACCCGACCCAGACCGCTGAGGCCACCGCCGCCGGACCGGGCGCAACGGGCGCGCCCGGTGGTGCGCTGGGTGGTGGCCACAGTTTTGTGCTGTTGGAGGAAGTGGGCGGGCGGGTCGATCCCACGATTGGTTTCCCCACCGCCGGCTTCAACGGTATTCCCGAATTCCCCCTGGAACGCCGGGACGCTGCGCCGGACAACGGCGATAAAGGTATCGTTACGCCGTTTGCCGCGAACGTGCCGAATCACCCGGTCATCCTCACCGGCCTGTCGGTGGCGGGCGGTGAACTGACCCTCAATGAAGCCAACCTGGCGGACGGGTCGGCCAGCAACCCGGGGGCACTGACCCAGCACAGTACGTTCACAGTGTCTGCGCCCGACGGGCTGAGCAGCCTGAGCATCGGCGGGATCAGCGTGATCAGTGGCGGGGTGCCCATCGGTTTTCCGCAGTCGATCACCACTCAACTGGGCAACACCCTGACGATCACCGGCTACAACCCGGCCACCGGCGTGGTCAGTTACAGCTACACCCTGGTCGGCAACGAAACCCATTCCGCCGGTGACGGCACCAACAATCTCAGTGAACAATTCACTGTGGTTGCGAACGACAGCAACGGCGATACCGCCACCGGTTCGCTGGACGTCAATATCACCGACGATGTGCCCAAGGCCATCGACGACAGCAACGCCCATACCGCGTCGGAAACCCTGCTGACCCTGACCGGCAGCGTGCTGCCCAACGACGTCCAGGGCGCCGACCGCATTACCACCGGCCCCGACAGCGGGCCGATCATCGGCGGCACCTTCACCGGGACGTTCGGCACCCTGGTGTTGAACGCCAACGGCACGTACACCTACACCCTGAACACCAACGATGCCGATTTCAAAGCCCTGCACGGCGGTGGCAACGGCACCGAAAACTTCGTCTACACCCTTACCGATTCCGATGGCGATACCAGCACCGCGACGCTGGTGCTGAACATCCATAACAACGACGACCTGGTGACGCTCAATGGCCTGAACGTCAACGGCGGCGAACTGACCGTCTACGAAAAAAACCTCAGCGACGGCAGCAGCCCTGATGCATCGGCGCTGACCCAGAGCGGCACATTCACCATTACTGCGCTGGATGGCGTGCAAACCCTCAGCGTCGGCGGAATCAATGTGGTGGTTGGCGGTGTATCGGCGGGTTTCCCGCAATCAATCGTCACGCCGCTGGGCAGTACGCTGACCATTAGCGGCTACGACAGCGCGACCGGCGTGGTCAGCTACAGCTACACCCTCGTCGACAACGAAATGCATCCGAATGCCAACGGCGCCAACAGTCTCTCCGAGCAGTTTGCGGTCACCGTGGTGGACGACAACGGCACCACCGCGACTGGCAGTCTTGATGTGAACATCGTCGATGACCTGCCTCATGCCGTGGACGACAGCAACGCCAATACTGCATCGGAAACCCTGCTGACCCTGACCGGCAGCGTGCTGCCCAACGACGTCCAGGGCGCCGACCGCATTGCCACCGGCCCCGACAGCGGGCCGATCATCGGCGGTACTTTCACCGGGACGTTCGGTACCTTGGTACTCAATGCCAACGGCACGTACACCTACACCCTTAACACCAGCGACGCCGATTTCAAAGCCCTGCACGGCGGTGGCAACGGCACCGAAAACTTCGTCTACACCCTTACCGATTCCGATGGCGATACCAGCACCGCGACGCTGGTGCTGAACATCCATAACAACGACGACCTGGTGACGCTCGATGGCCTGAACGTCAACGGCGGCGAACTGACCGTCTACGAAAAAAACCTCAGCGACGGCAGCAGCCCCAACACACCGGCGCTGACCCAGAGCGGCACCTTCACCGTCACCGCGCTCGACGGTTTGCAAACCCTGACGGTGGGCGGCATCGCGGTGGTCACCGGTGGCGTGGCCGCAGGCTTCCCGCAGTCGATCGTCACTCCGCTTGGCAGCACGCTGACCGTCACCGGTTACGACAGTGCGACTGGCGTGGTCAGCTACAGCTATACCCTGGTGGATAACGAAACCCACCCGAACGCCAACGGCGCCAACAGCATCACCGAGAACCTCAATGTCGTCGCCACTGACGTCGACGGCAGCACGGCGTTGGGCCAGATCAACGTCAACATCGTCGATGACTTGCCCACCGCCAACCCGGATCACGCCTCAGTGGCCGAAGGCGCGACGGTCTCGGGCAACGTGCTGGGCAACGATATCGGCGGCGCCGACGGGCCGGCACTCGGTGGCGCGGTGGTCGGCGTACGCGCCGGCAGCGACACCTCGACTTCAGCCATCGGTGGCTTGAACAGTCAAATCAACGGCACCTATGGCTACCTGACCCTGGATGCCAACGGCGATGCGGTCTATCACAGCAATCCAAATGCCGTGAACGGCCCTGGCGCGACCGATGTGTTCACTTACACCGTGCGCGATGCCGACGGCGATGAAAGCACCACCACCATTACCATTGACGTGGCCAACTGCACCCTCGTAGCTGCCACTGACACCGACGTGACGGTTAATGAAAAAGCGCTGGACCTGACCAAGGACGGGCAGGACCTGGCAGCGGGCACGGTCATCGGCAGCGAGCCTGGCAGCACCGGCGAAACCGCCTCCGGCACGCTGGTGGGTTCAGTCACCGGCACCAGCGACACCATCACGTACAGCCTGGTCGGCAGCGCCAACGGAACCTACGGGCAAATCCTGCTCAACCCGGACGGCAGCTACACCTACACCCTGACCTCGCCCCCCACGACCACCCCTCACGCCAACGACGGTGCGAACACCCTGAGCGAAAGCTTCACCTATCAGGCCACCGATTCTCTGGGCAACAGCGTCACCGGCAGCATCGTGATCAACATCGTCGATGACGTGCCAACCGCTCATGCCGATGTCGTCTCAGTGGCGGAAGGCGGCACGGTTAGTGGCAATGTGTTGGGCAATGATGTGCTCGGTGCTGACGGCCCGGCCTTGGGTGGCGCGGTGGTTGGCGTGCGCGCCGGCGGCGATACCTCGACTTCGGCTATCGGTGGCTTGAACACGCACATTACCGGCACTTACGGCTATCTCACCCTGGATGCCAACGGCAACGCCGTGTACCACAGCAATCCGAACTCGGTCGGTGAACCGGGCGCCACGGACGTGTTCACCTACACCGTGCGCGATGGCGACGGCGATGAAAGCACCACGACCATCACCATCGACATCTCCAACTGTTCCCTCGTGGTGGCCCCCGATAACGACGTGACCGTTTACGAAAAGGCGTTGGATCTGACCAAGGACGGCCAGGACCTGGCGGCGGGCACTGTCATCGGCAGCGAGCCTGACAACACCGGTGAAACCGCCTCCGGCACATTAGTCGGTTCAATCACTGGCGCCACGGGTGCAATCACTTACGCCCTGGTCGGCAGCGCCACCGGCACCTATGGGCAAATCCTGCTCAACCCGGACGGCTCCTACACCTACACCCTGACCTCGGCACCCACCACCACGCCGCACGCCAACGACGGACCGAACACCCTGAGCGAAAGTTTCACCTATCAGGCCACCGATTCTCTGGGCAACAGCGTCACCAGTTCCATCGTGATCAACATCGTCGATGACGTGCCGACGGCCCATTGCGATTCGGTTTCGGTGGTGGAGGGCGGCACGGTCAGCGGCAATGTGCTGGACAACGATGTGCTCGGCGCTGATGGCCCGGCCTTGGGTGGGGCAGTGGTCGGCGTGCGTGCCGGCAGCGACACCTCGACTTCGGCCATCGGCGGCTTGAACACGCAAATCAACGGCGCTTACGGCTACCTGACCCTGGATGCCAGCGGCAATGCGGTGTACCACAGCAACCCGAATTCGGTCGGCGAAGCGGGCGCCACGGACACCTTCACCTACACCGTGCGCGATGCCGACGGCGATGAAAGCACCGCCACGATCACTGTTGACGTCTCCAACAACTGCCTCGTAGCCGCCACCGATACCGATGTGACCGTCTACGAAAAAGCGTTGGATCTGACCAAGGACGGCCAGGACCTGGCGGCGGGCAGCGTCACCGGCAGCGAGCCCGGCAACACCGGTGAAACCGGCTCAGGTACGTTGGCAGGCTCGGTCTCTGGCGCCACTGGCGCGATCACCTACACCCTGGTCGGCAGCGCCACCGGCACCTACGGGCAGATCCTGCTCAATCCTGACGGTTCCTACACGTACACCTTGACCTCGGCGCCGAAAACTTCGCCCAACGCCAACGACGGCGCGAACACCCTGAACGAAAGCTTCACCTACAAAGCCACCGATGCGCTGGGCAACAGTACCACCGGCACCCTTGTGGTCAGCATCGTCGATGACGTGCCTCACGCCGTCGCCTCGGACCGTTCGGTGCCGGCCGTGCAGATCGACTCCAACCTGATGCTGGTGATCGATGTATCCGGGAGCATGGACGACCCCTCCGGCGTATCGGGCCTGTCGCGGCTGGACCTGGCCAAGCAGGCGATCAGCGCGCTGCTCGACAAGTACGACAATCTGGGCGACGTGAAGGTACAGATCGTCACCTTCAGCAGCAGCGCCACCGACCAGACTTCGGTGTGGGTCGATGTGGCGACGGCCAAGTCGATCATCGCTACGCTGACCGCGGGCGGCGGGACCAACTACGACGCGGCCGTGGCAACCATGGAGAGCGCGTTCGACACCTCGGGCAAACTCATCGGGGCGCAGAACGTCGGCTACTTCTTCTCCGATGGCAAACCCAACGAAGGCGACATCGGCACTGCGGACGAGATCGCGCTCAAAGCCTTCCTCGACGCCAATGGCATCAAGAACTACGCCATCGGCCTGGGCAGCGGCGTCAATAACGCCAGCCTCGATCCGGTGGCCTATGACGGCAGCACGCACACCGACACCAACGCCGTGGTGGTGACCGACCTCAACCAACTCAACTCGGTACTTTCGGGCACCGTGCAAGGTGCGCCGGTCACCGGTTCGTTGCTGGGCGAGGGCGGTACATTTGGCGCCGATGGCGGTTTCATCAAAACCCTCACGGTCGACGGCACCACCTATACCTACGACCCGAAAGCCAACAGCAATCAGGGTTCGCTGAACTTCAGCGGCGGCGCCAACCACGGCACCTTCAACACCGTCGACAACACCCTGAGCATCGCCACCAACAACAGCGGCACGCTGCTGGTGAACCTCGACACCGGCGAGTACACCTACACCTCGCAGAAAACCACGGCCGTGCAGATCACCGAAAACATCGGCTTCACCGCCAGCGACAACGACGGCGACCTCACCAGTTCGACCCTGACGGTCAACGTGATTCCGAATTCGCCGCCGGTGGCGGTCAATGATCACATCATCACCAACGTGCTGTCGGGCAGTATCGTGGTGCCGGGCGAGCTGCTATTGGCCAACGACACCGACCCCAACGGTGATGCGCTCACGGCATCGCCGACTACCTTCAACACGGGTTGGACGGCCAAGGGGGCGGACTTTACCGGCACCAACTCGAGCTTCAGTTTCACCGGCAATAACGTCCAGGCCGTGACTATCGCCCGCAGTGCATTCGTCGCCAACGCTGCCGCCATGACCGCCATGCTGGTGGTCAGCGGGGCCTTGGGGGCGGTCAGCACCAACAATACCAACGATGAGGACCGCATCACCGTCAACCTCAAACAGGGCGAGACCCTCAACCTGGACCACAACCTGGCGGCCGGCCACATCACCATGGAGTACTCGGTCAATGGCGGCGCTTACATGGCTCTCGCCGATGGCCAGACCATCACCGCCACGGCGGACGGCACGTACCAGATCCACATCACCAACATTGACGACGGGGGACCTGGCAACAGCGGGAAGGGGGCGGAAAACTATCAACTGACCATGACCGTCAACTACGCCGGAGCCCAGGACTCCACGCCGGACTTCCACGGCACCTACACCGCCAGCGACAACCACGGCGGCAGCGACAGCGCGGCAGTCGACATCACCTATCAGGCCGGCCATACACTGACCGGCACCTCGGGCGATGACGTGTTGATCGCGGGCACCGGCAACAACATTGTCAATGCGGGTGACGGCAACGACGTGCTCACCGCAGGTTCAGGCAATAACGAGATGCATGGCGGCGCCGGCAACGATCTGCTGTTCAGCGGGCCGGGCAACGATTGGCTCGACGGCGGCACCGGCAACGACACCGCGAGCTACGCCCATGCCACCGCCGGCGTCACTGTCGACCTCAGCCTGCTCACCGCGCAAAACACCGTTGGCGCAGGCACCGACACCCTGACCGGCATCGAAAACCTCACGGGCTCGAACTTCAACGACAGCCTCACGGGCAACAACAACGGCAACATCATCAACGGCGGTCTGGGTAACGATGTGCTCAACGGCGGAGGCGGCGACGACTTCCTGATCGGCGGCCTGGGCGACAACACCCTCACCGGCGGCAGCGGCGCCGACACCTTCCAGTGGCTTAAAGGCAACAGCGGCCACGACGTCATCACCGACTTCACCCCGGGCACCGACAAACTCGACCTGTCGCAACTGCTGCAAGGCGAGAACGGCACCGCGGCATCGCTGGATGACTACCTGCACTTCAAAGTCACCGGCAGCGGCGCGACCCTGGTCACCAGCATCGACATCAGCGCCATGGCCGGCGCCACGCCGAGCCAGACCATCGACCTGGCCGGTGTGAACCTGGCCAGTCACTACGGCGTCACCCCCGGAGCGAATGGTGTGATTGCCGGCGGTCACGATACCGCGACCATTATCAACGGCATGTTGAACGACCATTCGTTGAAGGTGGATACCGTGTGATCTGAAACGACAAAACCCGCCATTCCCGGTGAAAGGGGATGGCGGGTTTTTTGTTGGTTGAGGATTTATCTACCGGCCCTGTGCCCGGATACACCTCATGTGGCGAGGGGGCTTGCTCCCGCTGGGCTGCGAAGCGACCCCAAAACCATTCGACCAATTGCATCAAGTAGACCGTATGTACAGGGTTTACGACTGCTGCGCAGCCGAGCGGGAGCAAGCTCCCTCGCCACAGGGGGCAGCGTTTGACCTAAGGTCATAGGGCCGGGTCAGCCTTCAGTTCCAGACTGTCCAGCGCCCGACTCACCGCCAGTTCACCAAACATGATGAGCTGCGCGACGCCCAATATCGTATTGCGCTGCGGCCCCTCCAGAAAACCGGCACAGTCACTGGCGATCACCTTGGCCGAGGCAAAGGACTCGCAGGCATTGGCCAGTAGCTCTTCGATGTCGATGTCCGGGGCAACGGTGTAAATCGTGCTCGGCTTGCGTGGGGGCTTGGGGGCGGACGGTTTGAGGTAGTAATCGAGGGCGCGCTCGGCGGCTTCGTTGAGTTTTTTGGAGTCCGGGGTTTCGTAAGGGGAAACGTCGTCGGTTTCGGGTGGGTTGGGTGTGATTTTGAACATGGTGAAACTCCTACAGGAAATGGAGCCACCAAGACCTGTCGCTAAACAGGTAAGGGTGGCGGCTGCACGCAGGTTAGCGAACCGGGTGTAGGCGCCCGGCAGACCCGAAGGTCTCCCGCGCACAGCCGCCATGACATCAATCGCAGACATGAACAATCTGCAAGAGAGTTTGGAGCGCTGTTGCGCCTACAAAGGTTCGGGTCGCTAAACCCGATCGCTGATTTGTCAGCGACCGGGAAACAATAGAACCCGACCCTTAGGCGCACAAGCCGGCGGATTCTGGCGCAGTCGTAGGCAACTGCGCAAGGATGTGTAGCCTGAGTGAGTGTCTGGAGATGTCTTTTAAACACTCATGTTTATCTCACTCAGAGTTTGGATTAAGACCTGAAGCGATAAACAAATACGTCCCTGTCTTCACCAGTGTTTATCAACACTTACTTGCGACGCATTTCGAAATAATCTAGAGCAATGAGGTCCATTCTTGGAGTCCGGATTTCTATACCCCAGATGTAGTTGTGGGAAGGGGTGGAGTAAGTGACAGGCTGCACGCCGAAATTATTGGCGAGATAAATATGATTTAACGAGTTTCCCGCTTTATCTAAAAATAAAACCGAGAGGTCATTAAATTGGGCGAATCTGCACCAAAAACTGACATAAGAATAGCCCCAGTTAAATCTGATGCGCATATGTTGTGCTGTTCCACTTGCCTGCCAATGCATCTCCAGAATTTGCCCATAGCAATAGCCCGGTAACTGAGGGTAAGGGCCGGTGATAACATTGGCTAGTGAAGTTATTCCCAAATAACCGTTCCCTGCCGGAAACGTAATGGTCATGCTATCTAGTGAGATACTTCCGCCGGGTGCTATTAGTTGTGTAGGGCGGTGATCGAAGTTTTCCGACAATATCGGCTGTTTGTTCTTGATGATATATTTTATGGATGTTGGGAATGTGATCGTTATGGGCTTTTGTCCCTTGACGTTGGCTTTGACTTCTACATGGAGGGTTGAACCATCCTGCAGCAGTAACAGTTGCGCACGTGACAGTGTTCTGGTGAATCCATTTGTCTCTTCCTCAGGTGTCAAGGAACCTTCTGTCACTACGGGAATAACAAGGGGGATTCCATTGTTTCCGGTTCCGATGACCGTTATGTCGATATGATAATTTCCACCCCGAAGCGGCCATGAAGTTTTAGTGATGGTGGCATCACCGTCGAATTCATTGATATCCAAGGTCTGCGCACTATCAGCCTGATCGATGATGGGAACTCCCAATCGAATATCACCGTCGACAATCGGCTCAATTTTCAGTGCCAGGGGTAACGATTTCCCAACTGATTTTCCGTCGCGAATCAACGTCCAATACAACTTTATTTCGCTATTCATGCGGGCCAAAAGAAATGCGGAGCTGAGTTTTAAGTTGGCCCGTTTGTTTTCATTGATTCGCTGCTCAGAAAAGGGTTTGTCACCCGGCAGGGGAGTCGCGTCTATAAATTGCGCTTTATCATTTGTCCTGGCGGTCGGATATTCAATTCGAACGGTAATTCCATTCGGTACTTCCAGTAAATCGATGACCATGGTAGCCGGCGGTACGGGGAATGGCGGCCGCAATTCTTCAATCGCTTCCTCTCCAAACATTAACTGAAGTAGTTCCGAAAAGACCTCCATCTCCCCCGGATTTTTTATTGTGCATTGCACCGTCAAAGGCGTATCGGCATAAGGGGCGATGTACTTGTCTGACACCTCAAATATGATTGGCTGTGTCGGATCCTCGATAATGAGTTTGAAAATGAACAGGGCCTTGATCCCGTCTTTATCGGTAGTTTGCCAGTGAAGGGTAACGTTGGCGCCCTTTTTCAACGGCCAATAGTCAGCAACTTTTACCCTGGCCCTGCCAGTGTCGACCGGTAGTTTGTCGTCTACCAGCGGCTCAACTATAGCCAGACCCAGAGGCAAGGACTTGCCCCTGAAAGTGGCGTCGGCGGGTTTCGAAAGCTGGGTGTTGCCCCCTTTGGTCAATGTGTAGGACGCCCGTGCCGATCCCCTGATGAGATTGCGTACCCACTCGTTTAGAACAGGGATTTTCACGGATCTGGTCGCGGCAGTCAGCGTCACACGGAACGTGTGGCTGGCGGGATCGCCACCACTGGTGAGCGCTTCCAGGGTCAGTGCGATCTCATCATGTTGCGCAAATACACCGGTGACCAGTATCACCATGGGATCGCCCATGAGCAGATCGTGATCTACCACATTGTCGGGATCGGCCTGTTCGAAAATCGGTGCCGTCAGCAACACAATGCCGGGTTTGAACGTAAGAGTTAGCGAGTCCGACCAGCCGCTCGAATTCTCCACGACATCGAACACCTCCCAGCGTACGATCACCGTAGAGGTGAGCGGCAGTTTGGCGAGCATTTCAGGTGTCAATTCAAAGACCACATCACCCAACGCAGTGACGGTGGCCTCAAGGAGCAGCGATCCAAAGGCAAGTACGACCACATCACCGATTTGCTGGTTGTAATACGCCAGCACGGTCACGAACATGCCTTCATCGACCACGGTTTTATCAATGACGGATTCCGAAGCGACGGGCAGCTTGAGGCCCTGGTTGAAGGGTTTTCCGCCGTCTGTGTCCGGTTCACCCGGCGCCGGGTATTTATAAAACAGCGGCACAGGTGGCGATTGTTCGGTGTCGTTTCCGCTCACACGCTCAACTTCGAACCAGAATTGCTTGTTCTCCGATAGCAGCGGTGCAAACCTGGCTTCCATGTCTGTGGCGGAAATATAGAAAGGAATGTTTTTCGCGTTGCCTTCGGCATCGAAGTGGGCTTCGGTGACGGAAAATTCAGCGACGGGAGCGTTTTTTGTTTCGATGTAAACCGTGATGTAGTCGCCGATGGCCATGTTCAGATAGGCCAGGATGTAAACCAGCAAACCGTCTCGGTCGCCGTGCACCATGTTGATGTTGATCCCCAACGCACCGTCGCTCTGCGGTTTGTAGCCCGGCGGGTAGGGCGGGTCTACGGCCAGCACGCCGATGCCGCGATCGGGCGGGAATACAACGACTTGTCCATTGGAGGCGAGGTCAGCGTTTGTCAGGGGGCTGTTCATGAATGCATACCTTCCATAGAGGCGCCCGGCTGCCCGATTGGGCGGCACCGATACGGAAGGATTAGATAATCGGCGTGAGTGTTTGCCTACTGTCAGATCTGACAGGTGCGCACAGGTTTTAGACGAGTGGTCATACCCCTCACATCGGCTCCGGTGGCCCGATCAACCGCCCCATCACCCCAAATAGCCCCAACTCCCGGATCACCTCCAGTTCCCCTTTGGTCTCGACCATTTCCGCAATCAACGGCAGATCAATGCTGTTGGTCGCCCGGTATATCGCATCGATAAACAACCGCTTGTCACTCTGCTCATCGATACCCCGAATGTACGCCCCATCGATTTTCAAGTACGCCAACCCCAGCTGCGTCAGGTTGCCGATCTGGCTGAAGCTGCCGCCGAAATGCTGCAAACCGATGCGGTAACCGGTGTTGAGCAGGCTGTGGCTCAGGCGTTGCAGTTCTTCGGGGGGCGGCAGTTGGTGTTCGTCGATTTCCAGGGTCAGCAGAGGCGCCAGTTCCGGCAATGATTCGAGTATGTCGCAGATCAGTTTCAGCTGGGTCTGGTCGCGCAGGGTGCTGCCGGACAGGCTCAGCGCGAGCGGCCAGCGGTTGGCGGCGAGGTATTCGAGGGTGGTTTCGAGCATCGCCAGATCGAACCGCGCCGACCAGCCGAGGCGTTCGATCCACGGCAGGAAATGCCCGGCGGCAACGGCCTGGCCCTGCGGGTCGAGCAAGCGCGCGAGGACTTTGTGGTGCAGCACCTGACTGGTGTCGGCGCATTGCACCACCGGTTGGAAATACAACTGCATCTTGCCCTCGGTCAGCGCATCGTCGATCCAGTTGCGCCAATCATGCTGAGAGTGATTCGGCGCAGTATCGACCTGGGCCTGGTATATCCATGGCCGCTCGGGATGTTGCCGGGCCTGGGTCAGCGCTTGGTCGAGGCGCAGCAGCACATCATTTGCCGGTTCGCCCGGGTGGTAGGCGACGATGCCCAGATGCGCCACGGGCATGCAGTCGCTGGCGCCGGTCAGGCGCAGGTTTTCCAGGGTGGCGCTGATTTCGGAGGCCAGGCGCGCGGCTCCCCTACTGTCCAGACCCGGCGTCAGCAAGCTGAATTCGCCACCGCGATTGCGCGCCGCGAGCCAGGTACGACGTTCCGCAGGTTGCGTCAGGCGCTTGAGCAACTCGCCGACGGCGCTGATCAGGGCATCGGTGCGCTGGCCACCCAGGCGTTGATTGAGGCCGATCAGGTCGTTGATCCGCAGCATCAGCAGATGACCGTCGCGGCTTTGCTCGGAATCCAGTAATTGGTCGGCCAGTTGTTCATCCAGCAAACGCCGGTTGGCCAGGCCCGTGAGGTTGTCCTGATAGGATTCGGAGCGCAGTTTTTCGCTGCGCGCGGCCTCTTCGGCGAACAGCGCCTTGAGTTTTTCGACCATCTGGTTCATGGCCAGCACCACGCGTTTGAGCTCCGGCGTACGCGGCAGTTTCGGCAAACTGCGGAACTCGCGTTTGCTGATGGCTTCCGCCTGTTTGACCATGTTGTCGAGCGGCCGCAGCTGCCGGCGCAACAGCCAGCCACCAAACACGGCGCTGAGCAGTCCGCAAATCAGCAGCCAGATCAGGCTGCCAAGGGTGCTGTCCCAGAGTTTGGCCAGGGCGAACTGCGGGTTGCTCAGCACTTCGACCCGGGCTGCCTGGTCCCAGCCACGCGTGACCAGTGCATCGCCACCTTGTGGGCGCAGGTTCACCAGACTGACGAACCAGCCGGGTACACCCTCGATTTGCGCTGGTACGCTGCGCTCCACCAGCACTTGTTCATTATCGATGTTGATGACCCGGATGCTGCTGAAATAGCCGCTGTCGAAAATCGAGCTGACCATCAATTCGATCATCGCCGGGTCTTCGATCTGCGCGGTCAACGACAGGCCCAGCGCCGTGGCGGCGTCCTGGGCGTGGGAGCGCAACTGACTGAGCATCTGTTCACGGGAGCTTTCCAGGCTGACAAAAAAACTGCCGCTGAAGGCCACCAGCAAGAACAGGCAAATGGCGAGGAACAACTGTTTGCGCAGTGACATGAAAACACTCCTTGCAGTGGCGGCTAGCCTTCGCCCACGGCGAACCCTTCGATTTGCATCTTTTTCAATACGTCTTGCCAGCGCGACAGTTTTTTCGAGTCGCTGCTGCGTTTACCACCATTGGCTCCCGGCAAGTACAGGCCTTCGGCGTTGAAGGCGTACACCGGCAGCAAGTCTTTGCGTTGGGAGGCGGGGCGGATCTCGTCGATCAGGTTGTCCAGCACCAGCGGATCGGCCGTGGGGCTGCTGTAGAAGGTCAACACCATGTGCGCCTGGTTCTGGGTCAGGGCCTTGACGTAGGTGATGCGTAGTTTTTCGCTGGGAATCCCGAGGTGACGCAGGCTGAAGTATTTCGCCAGGGCGAAGTCTTCGCAGTCGCCTGCGGCTTTGATCAAGGACTCCACGGGCGTGGCCCAGTAATCGGTCTGATGCCAGATGCGCGTGTCATCCTGAAAACTCAGTCGCTGATTGAAGAAGTGATTGACCGCGTTCAGTTGTTCGCGCTCAGGCTGGTTGCGTTCGCTTTGCAGCATTTGGCTCCAGGCCTCGATCCGTCCCTGTGCCTCGCCAAGGGGGCCGTAGCGTTTTTCGGCCGTTTGCAGAACCTGCGCAAAATCCCAGTCGGCCCAGGCACTGCCCAACCCGGCCAGTAGAAAACTCGCCAGCAGCAGCCATCCGCCGAACCGAAGTCGGAGCGTTGACCATCCTGGACTACGCGGACTGCGGGGCATGTCTGGCTGCTCGGGTGCAGATGTCTGAAGTCTAGGCGGTGTTTACGGGGCGGTCGGGTAGGTCGTCGGACGAAAGGATGTCGGCGGGTTGTTTCCTGTGGCGAGGGAGCAAGCTCCCTCGCCACAAAAGACTCGAGCCATAGATAGGAATCAGGGTTTATGCAGGGTTTTCTGCTTGAGGATATAAACCGTCACCAGCACCGCACTGGTCAGCATGAACCCGCGCGCCCACGGCAGGGGCACCAGGTAGCAGGAGAACAGGATGCTCGTCCACATCAACCCGATGGTGTAGACCTTGCCCTTGAGCGGAATGCCGTTGCCGTCCAGATAGTCGCGAATCCAGGGTCCAAGCCGTGGATGTTCAACCAGCCAGTGATAGAAACGCGGCGAACTGCGGGCGAAGCAGGCTGCCGCCAACAGCAGGAACGGTGTGGTGGGCAGCACCGGCAGGAAAATCCCGATCACCCCCAGCGCTACGCTCAGCCAGCCGATGGCCAGCAGCACGTAGCGCAACATCAGGGGGCGGTTGCCTATGGGGTTGTCCATAGGCAAAACCTTAGTGGTGACGTGGCTTGAGGATCGCCGGTTTTTCGTCTGGCGCGTTGCACAGCAAGTACAGCGCGGTCAGGGCTTCCGGGATTTGCACGATCATGTCGTCCATCAGGTTGGCGTCGGCCGCTATGTCGGAGAACTCAGGCTGTTCGTCGAACAGACCCGAACCGACCATGATCGGCAGCAGCATTTCACTGACTTCGTCTTCGGCAGTTTCGAACCAGGCGGCTTCGCGCAGGAACACGCCTTCCATGAAACCGATGCACCAGCCGCGCAGGTCGGAATCGTCCGGGTCATCACCCAGGTCGAGGTCGCACGGCAGCTCGAACTCTTCGTCGGACGCCAGTTGGCGGGCGATGTGAGCCTTGAGCAGCACCAGGGTGGATTCGATCGCTTCACGCTCGGTGTCGTCGGCGTAATGCGGCTCTTCGGCGAACAGCGCGTCGATCCATTCGCGATCGGGAACGCTTTCGGAGCAGATCGACAGCGCAGTGAGGTAGCCGTGGGCGGCCACGTAGTCCAGCGCCTCGTCATGCAGCTCGTCGGCGTCGAGGAAGACTTGCAGGCGGGTTAGTTGCTCAGCGAAGGACATTAAAGGGCTACCTTGGGGAATATACGATGCGGGAATTCTAGGCCTTCTTGAGCGCTCAGGCCAGCCGCGCGGCATATTTGCTCCCGCGGTTGGCTTGTGTGCGTCTTATCAGCGGCGCCCTTTGCAAGGGAGGGCTCGGGTATACTCGCGCGTTTTGTGATGCCCTGCTGGCGTCACGGCTGAAATATGCAGCGTCATGCAATGCGCACTTACGATTTGTTTGTGCAGCTTTCGTGGTTCTGAACCAGCCTTGCAGGGATGTTTCGGTGATTTTTGGAGTTTTTATGCTCGAACAGGCTCAACGCGTCCTCAAGGACATCTTCGGCTACGACAGTTTCCGTGGCCGTCAGGGTGCAATCATTGAGCGCGTGGCCAGTGGCGGCGACGCCCTGGTGCTGATGCCTACCGGGGGCGGCAAGTCCTTGTGCTTCCAGGTGCCGGCGCTGCTGCGCGAAGGCCTGGCGGTGGTGGTGTCGCCGCTGATCGCGCTGATGGACGATCAAGTCGCCACCCTCGAAGAGCTGGGCGTCGCCGCGGCGTCGTTGAACTCCACCCTCAGCGCCGAGCAGCAGCGTGATCTTGCTGCACGGATCAAGCGCGGCGAGGTGAAAATGCTCTATCTCGCGCCTGAACGCCTGGTTCAGCCACGGATGCTGGCCTTCCTGCAAAGCCTCGAAATCGCCCTGTTCGCCATCGACGAAGCGCATTGCGTGTCCCAATGGGGCCACGATTTCCGCCGCGAATACCTGCAACTGGGCCAGTTGGCGGAATTGTTCCCCAGCGTCCCGCGCATTGCCCTGACCGCCACCGCCGACAAGCGTACCCGGGAAGAAATCGTCGATCGCCTGCATCTGCAGGATGCCGAGCGTTTCCTGTCGAGTTTCGACCGTCCCAACATTTTTTATCGCATTGTGCCCAAGGAACAGCCGCGCAAGCAGTTGCTGGCGTTCCTCGCCGAACGGCGCAGCGATGCCGGCATCGTCTACTGCCTGTCGCGCAAAAAGGTCGACGAAGTGGCGGTGTTCCTCAGTGAGCAAGGCTTCCCGGCGCTGCCGTACCACGCCGGTCTGGCCAACGAAACCCGGGCGCATCACCAGAAGCGCTTTCTCAACGAAGAAGGCCTGATCATGGTCGCCACCGTGGCGTTCGGCATGGGCATCGACAAGCCCAACGTGCGTTTTGTGGCTCACCTCGACTTGCCGAAGTCCCTTGAGGCGTATTACCAGGAAACCGGTCGCGGCGGTCGTGACGGTCTGCCGGCGGATGCCTGGATGGCGTACGGCCTGCAAGACGTGGTGATGCTCAAGCAGATGCTGCAAAACTCCGAAGGCGACGAACGCCACAAGCGTCTGGAGCAGCACAAACTCGACGCCATGCTCTCGCTCTGTGAGGAAACCCGCTGCCGCCGCCAGACCCTGCTGGCGTACTTCGACGAAGACATGCCCGAGCCCTGCGGCCACTGCGACAACTGTGTCGACGGCGTGCAGACCTGGGACGCCACCGAGCCGGCCCGCCAGGCGCTGTCGGCGATCTACCGCACCGGTCAGCGTTATGGCGTCGGCCATCTGGTGGACGTGTTGCTGGGCAAGGACAACGAAAAGGTCCGCAGTTTCGGTCATCAGCATTTGTCGGTATACGGCGTAGGCAAAGCGCTGGGCGAAAGTGAATGGCGCTCCTTGTTCCGACAACTTGTTGCCCGCGGTCTGGCGGACATCGACCTCGAAGGCTACGGCGGGCTGCGCCTGAGCGATACCTGCCGGCCGCTGCTCAAGGGCGAAGTGACCCTGGAACTGCGCCGCGACCTCAAGCCGCAAACCACCGCTAAAAGCAGCAAGAGCCAGGCGAGCCAACTGGTCCGCTTCGAGGAGCGCGAACAGTGGGAAGCCCTGCGTGCCTTGCGTCGCAAACTGGCCGAAGAACATGGCGTGCCGCCGTATGTCATCTTCCCCGATTCGACGCTGCTGGAAATGCTCCGCAGCCAGCCGACCTCGCTGGCGGAAATGGCCACGGTCAGCGGTGTCGGCGCGCGCAAACTGGAACGTTACGGCGAGGCTTTCCTCGAAGTGCTCGGCGGTCAGGTCGAGGCGCCGAAAGTGGTGGCCGATGTGCGCCACGAGCTGATCACGCTGGCCCGGGCCGGCATGACACCGCTGCAGATCGCCGGTCAGCTGCAATGCTCGGAAAAGAACGTCTACACGATGCTCGCCGAGGCCATCGGCAAGCAGCAGCTGTCACTGGAACAGGCGCTGGACCTGCCCGAAGAGTTGATGGGCGAAGTTCAGGACGCCTTCCTCGACGGCGAAGGCGAGTTGCCGCCGGTGGCGGAGATCGCCGCGTTGTTCGCAGGACGGGTGCCGGAAGGCGTTTTGTATTGCGTTCGTGCCGCGCTGCAGTCGGAGTTCGAAATTTGAATGATCTGTCGCGCAGATGTAACGATTCAGTACAGAGCAAACCTTGCCTATAGCCAAAGGTCATGCTTAGCTGACTAATAATTAGTTTTTCTCTATTTCAGTCTAACCATGAGTGTTTTATGCCGTTAACCGATCAACACCGCTTTGGCATGCAACTGGCCCAGATGTCTCGGGGCTGGCGTGCCGAACTGGACCGCCGACTGGCTGGCTTGGGCCTGTCCCAGGCGCGCTGGCTGGTGCTGCTGCACCTGGCGCGTTTCGATGATGCTCCCACCCAGCGTGAACTGGCGCAAAGCGTCGGCGTCGAAGGGCCTACCCTGGCTCGACTGCTCGATAGCCTGGAAAGTCAGGGCCTGGTGCAACGCCAATCGGTGCTGGAAGACCGTCGGGCGAAAAAAATCGTCCTCTGTGCCCCGGCCCGCCCCTTGATCGAACAAATTGAAACCATTGCCACGCAACTGCGCCACGAATTGTTCGAAGGCGTTGATGAGGCGGATTTGAAGGTCTGCATGCGTGTCCACGCGCACATCCTGGGCAACCTGGAAAAATCTTGAGGCACAACCACGCGTCGGACTTTTGAGATACCCCGTTGGGCAGACTATAAAGAACTACTAGGCAATATCGTGTTCGTACCGGATGTGCGAACACGTACAGGTTGGTTCTGGTTATTAAGGGATGCTCATGCTCGAGAGTTGGCAAGTCGTATTGCGGTGTTGCGCCAGGTTGTTGCTGGTTGGTGGTGCTGTCACATACTCGGCATTGGCTCCTGCGCTCGGGTTGGGCGACATCACCCAGCATTCGGCGCTCAACCAGCCGTTCAGCGCCGATATCGCCCTGGTGGACGTTGGGGGGCTGGAGGAGGGCGAGCTGTCGGTCAGCCTGGCGACGGCGGAAGAATTCAGCCGCGCCGGTGTCGAGCGGGTGTTCTTCCTCAATAACCTGAAGTTCACGCCGATCCTGCGGGGCAACCGCAACCTGATCCGGGTGACGTCCAGTAAGCCGGTCAAGGAACCCTTTCTGAATTTTCTGGTGCAGCTCAATCAGCCCAATGGGCGTTTGCTGCGCGAGTACACCGTGCTGATCGATCCGCCGGGTTCACCTGGGATTGTTCCCGTCAACGACGACCCCGCGCCGAGCCCTCAGGATTCCGCGTTCCCGTCTGTTGAACCGGCTGTTGCACCGCCACCTGCGGTGAATAGTTCGGCACCCAAGCCTGATGTCGATAAATCAGCCGCTACGCCGGCGAGTGATCCTGTTGCCGAACAACTGGCCACCAGCGTGCTGCAAAACCAGCAGCTGCAAAAGACCATCGATGAACTCAATGCGAAGCTGCAGGCGCAGGACGAGCAGATCGCCGTTCAGAAAAAACAGGTGACTGAGCTGCAAACCCAACTGACGGAAGTCAAACAGGCGTCGGCGGTGCCTGCCGCACCCGAGGTGCCGGCGCCGGTTCCGGTGGTTGTCGAGACGTCCGAAGCATCCCATTGGCCGTTGATCATCGGGTTGCTGTCGTTGGTGGCCCTGGTGTCGCTCGCAGTGTTCATTCGCCGTCGACGACAGCAGGTTCAGGCCTTACCCGAGCTGCTACCCGTGCAGCCGTCGCGTCATGAACCGGTGCTCAGCCGCACGGCAGAACCGGCCAGGCCAGCCACCCAGGCGCGATCGGTGGCCGGCTCGGCGGATGAGACTGTCGCAGGCGACGTGCTGGAGGGGGTTAGTATCTACCTCGCCTATGGCCGATTGTCCGAGGCAGCCGGACTGTTGCGAGAGGCGTTGGTCAAGGAACCCCAGCGCACCGACCTGGCCGTGCAGCTGCTGGAGGTTCTTGGTAAGCAGGGTGACGTGCAAGCGTATGACGCGCAGGAAAGTAGCCTGCGTGACGCCGGGTTTGACACACAGCAACTTCAGGACATCCGCAGCCGCCATCCGAAACTGATCGATGCCGTGCCGGTGGCCACCGCGGTGGCAGTGGCTCCGTCCACGCCTGCAATCCCAGCGGCACCGAGCGATGAGTTTCAGCTGAACCTCGACGACCTGTCGATGGATGCGAACTGGGACCTGATCAGCCCCTTCGACAACTCACCGCCCAGCACCAAACCATCGAATGAGCCATCACCGGCAGACGAGCCCGGGTTCACGTCGAACCTGCATGTGTTGCCCGATGTCTTCGAAATACCCGACGAGCCGACGCTGGATGAGCCCGAGCTTGAATGGGTCGCGGAACCTGAGTCGCAATCTCTGGACGAAACTTTTCTCAACGAATTCAGCGATCCCGGCCAGCCGCTGGAGCTTGAACCGCTGAATGCTGAGTTGATGGATCTTGAACCGGTCGAGCCGAGCAGCGCGGGCAAACTCGAACAGGCCCAGACCTGTATTGACGACGGCGATCTGGACAGCGCCATCGAGCTGCTGAACGAGTTGCTCAAGGAAGGCGACGAACCACTGAAGGAGACGGCCCGAACGCTGTTGGCGGGTATTCGCTGAAGATCAAAAGATCGCAGCCTTTGCGGTTATTATGGCAACCCCTCAGGCAGAGGAGTTTTGCCAATCATGACCGCACGTAAACCGGAAATCGTCATCACCTACTGCACGCAATGCCAATGGCTGTTGCGCGCCGCCTGGCTGGCCCAGGAGCTGCTCAGCACCTTCGGCGACGACCTGGGCAAAGTATCCCTGGTGCCCGGTACTGGTGGGGTATTCCACATTTTCTGCGACGATGTGCAGCTCTGGGAACGCAAGGCCGACGGCGGTTTCCCCGAGGCCAAGGTGCTCAAGCAGCGGGTCCGCGATCAGATCGATCCGGACCGCGACCTGGGCCACAACGACCGCACTCAGTGAGACGGCGCTTGCGCGGCAACGGTCTTGTGGCTTGAACCGCCGGACAACCGGCTGGAGACCACGATGGCCACGATGATCAACGCGCCGCCGATCAGCATGCGCAGCGTCGGGTTTTCATCGAACAACAACCAGGCCAGGGTGATGCCGTAAACCGGCTCCAGGGCAAACACCACTGACGCGGTCCGGGCCTTGATCACCGCCAGGCTGGCGACGAACAGGCTGTGAGCGACGCCGGTGCAGAACACCCCGAGCAGGCCAATCCACAGCCAGTCGATGGCGCGTACTTCGCTCAACTGCGGCATCGCCACCGGCAGCAGGCAGATCGCAACCACTACGTTCTGACACAGCGCCGCCTGCACCGGCGGGATTCGCCCGGAGCTGGCGCGGTTGGTCAGGGACAGCAGGGAGAACAGCAGACCGGAGGCCACTGCCCACAACAGGCCGGTGGTGGCGCCGCTGGCCAGATCGAAGTCCGGTGTGACCAGTACCAAACCGATGCTGACCAGCACCACCAGCAAGATTTCATTGGCGCGGATGCGCTCGCGGAAAATCAGCCCTTCGAGGATCACGGTAAACGCCGGGAAACTGGCAAAGCCCAGGGTCGCGATCGCCACCCCGGCCACCTTCACCGCAATGAAGAAACTCACCCAGTGTCCGGTCAGCAGCAAGCCGCTGAGCAACAGGCGGCGCCAGTCCACGGCGTCGAGTGCCTGCCAACGGGTATTACTGGCGAACCGGGCGAAAAACGCCAGGGCGAGGACGGCAAACGCGGCACGACCGAACACGATGATCGCCGGTGAGGCGGCGGCAAGTTTGCCGAACACGCCGGTCAGGCCGAACATCAGTGCACCGATATGCAGAGCGCCAAGGGCGGTACGGGGAGTCATTGCAGTCCTTGAATAACGTATCGAATCTGGCCGACGACACCGTCGACCTGTGTAGGAGCAGCCTTCGGCAACTCCTACACAATGAACGATGTGCTTGCGGGTGTCTGTCGCCAGACTCGCGTTATTTGTCGCCAGCCTCGCGGCGCAATTTACCGGGTGAGGCGCCGAATTCACGCAGCACTGCTGCGGCGAATGCGCTCTGGGAGCTGTAGCCGACCCGACACGCGATCTCGCCAATGGGTAGCGCCGAATCGCGTAACAAGCGCACGGCGATGTGCAGCCGGCGACTGCGGATGTAGTCCATCGGCGTTTGTCCGCATTCCGCCACGAACCGCGCGTGCAAGCGAGCGCTGGACAGGCCGGCAATGCGCGCCAGATCGGCGACTTGCAGTGGATAGGCCGCGTATTGATCGATGTGAGCATTGAGCGCCGCATACGGTAGACGCCGACCGCCGACCGTGTCGGGCTTGGCGTTGTTGAGGCTGGCCAGCAGCAACACCGCGCCTTGCTGGGCGATCAGCGGATCGCTGATCGGGCTGCCGGCCAGCCAGCTCACCAATTGGCTTTGTCCGGCGTCCAGCGACAGGCGCCCGGCATTGTCGAGCAAGCGGCGGCTGGCCTCGGCGTGGTCCCCCAGCGACTGAGACACCCACTGATCGCTCGGCACATCCAGCACCAGGCAACGGCTGCCATGGGCACTGTCGCAGGCATGATGCGCCCCGGACGGCACCACCACGAAACTCTGCTGAACCACCTGACTGCCAAGCCCCTCGACCTCGAAATCCAGTGCACCCGACAGCCCGAATACCAGTTGCGCGTGGTCGTGGCTGTGGACGATCAGGTCGTGGGTGTATTGGCGCAGGGTGAGGATCGGTCTCATCGCAGGTCTCGTGGCGATATTGATGAGTGAAGCCGCCAGTCTACACCGAGGCCCTGCGTTCGCGCGTTGTCACAGGACTGACTTGCGGTTGTCATGGGCAATTAACCCGACCGGCGCAAGCTTGCCAAAACTTGTCCAGAGGGTTGCCCATGACCAGCGCCGAGCTCGCCAAACCCAGCCGTAAGCAACGTGTGCGGACCTTATGGATTTCCGACGTGCATTTGGGCACACGGGACTGCCAGGCCGAACACCTGTCGCAGTTTCTCAAGGGCTACCATGCCGACAGGATTTACCTGGTCGGTGACATCATCGACGGCTGGAAGCTGCGCAGCGGCATGTATTGGCCCCAGGCGCACACCAATGTGATTCGTCGCCTGTTGACCATGAGCAAGCGCGGCACAGAAGTGATCTACGTCACCGGCAACCATGACGAATTCCTGCGCCGTTATTCGAAACTGATGCTGGGCAATATCCAGCTGGTGGACGAAGCCGTGCACGTGACCGCCGATGGTCGTCATCTGCTGGTGATTCATGGCGATCAGTTCGACGTGATTACTCGCTATCACCGCTGGCTGGCGTTCCTCGGCGACTCGGCCTACGAATTTACCCTGACCCTCAACCGCTGGCTCAACCATTGGCGGGCCCGTTATGGCTACGGCTATTGGTCGTTGTCGGCGTACCTCAAGCACAAGGTCAAGACCGCCGTCAGTTTCATCAGCGATTTTGAGGAAGCCATTGCCCACGAATGCGTCAAACGCGAGTTGCATGGCGTGGTGTGTGGGCACATTCACCATGCCGAAATTCGCAAGGTTGGCGAGGTGGACTACCTCAATTGCGGGGATTGGGTGGAATCGTGCACGGCGCTGATCGAGCATTGGGACGGCTCGATCGAGTTGTACCGGTTGGCCGATGCCCAAGCGCGGGAGGCGGAATTGAAGGCAATTAAAGTCGCAGAGCCGGCTTAAAAGCAAAGTCAAAAGATCTTCAGGCCGGCGCTTGTTCTTCCATCGCCGCCTTGTAGATCGAATGCTTCGGCTGCGCAAACAACCGCTCCATCATCGGTTCGAAAAAGCTCAGCGGCAGCGTGTCGTATGCCGGGTCAAACGCCGCCGCGTCGTACCGGGCGCAAAATTCGATGGTCGCCTGATACTGCGGATGAGCGCTGAATTGCTCGCGCAAATGCCGGTCCATGCCCAGGTGATGGAAGAAGTAATAGCCCTGGAAAATCCCGTGTTTCTCCACCATCCACAGGTTCTCGGCACTGACGAACGGCTTGAGAATCGCCGCGGCGATGTCCGGGTGGTTGTAGGACCCCAGTGTGTCGCCGATGTCATGGAGCAAAGCGCAGACCACGTACTCTTCGTCGCGGCCATCGCGCCAGGCGCGGCTGGCGGTTTGCAGCGAGTGGGTCAGGCGATCCACCGGGAATCCGCCGAAATCACCTTCCAGTAACTTCAAATGCGCCACGATCCTTGTGGGCAATTGCCGGGCATAGGCGCTGAAGTCTGTGGCGATGATCGCCCAGTCTTCCTGCGTGCCGTCCTGCATGTGGGTAAAACGGGCGCGGGCATTCATCGGCTATCCTCTTGTTCTTATCGAAAGGGATGTTTGGAGTGTAGGGCTTGGATCCAGAGCGCTGCACTGGCTGCACAGGACGCTTTTGTGGCCAAAGGAGCCTAGAACGGCACGCGACCTACAATCATGTCACGGTACATGACGAAATCGCCGAGCAGGCTGTAAAGAGGATGCTGAAAGGTTGCAGGACGATTCTTCTCGAAGAAGAAATGCCCGACCCAGGCGAAGCTGTAACCGGCCAGCGGCAGGGCCAGCAACAGCCACCATGCGCCTTTGGCGATGGTCAGCGCCAGAATGACAATAACCAGCGTGGTGCCGACAAAGTGCAGTCGTCGACAAGTGCTATTGCGGTGTTCGCTGAGGTAATACGGGTAAAACGCAGCGAAGCTGTTGAAACGTTTGATGTTTTCCACGACTGCGATCTCTGTGGTGTGTGCAGGCAACAAGTTGCGCTGCGGGTAGCCTATTTAAGTCTAGAGTGATCATAGGCATCAGCCAGTGACAATAGGCGCCACTTTAGTATCCTTGGGCATTGGGTCGTGGCATGCGGCCATCACGTAGTAAACGCCATGAGCGAACGAACGACTTCTGCAAGCTGGGCGATGGGGATTGTCAAAGCACTGGAAATGGACGGCCTGGATTGCCGGGTTTTGTTCAAGCAGCTAGGGCTCGACTATGCGGCACTGGATGATCCGGATGCGCGCTTCCCGCAAGATTCCATGACGCGGCTCTGGCAGCGCGCGGTCGAGTTGTCCGGCAACCCGGCGATCGGCCTGAACATGGGCAAGGTGGTGCGACCGGCGTCCCTGCACGTTGCCGGTTATGCCTTGATGTCCAGTCGAACCCTGGCCGAAGGCTTTCAACGTCTGGTGCGTTATCAGCGAATCATCGCCGAAAGTGCCGATCTGAGTTTTCGCATACTGGACGAGGGTTATGCGCTGATTCTGACGGTGCATGGCGACCACTTGCCGCCGACCCGACAAAGCGCTGAAGCATCGATGGCCTGTGCCCTGGCGTTTTGCGGGTGGCTGACCGGGAGCGCGCTGCATCCGCGCAAAGTGCTGCTGCAGGGCGATCAACCCGCCGACCTCGAACCGTATAAGCAAGCCTTCCACGCGCCGATGATGTTCAATGCGCCCTATGATGCCTTGATTTTCGAGCGCGCTGACCTGGAGGCACCGTTGCCCACCGCCAACGAGGCCATGGCGTTGCTGCACGATCGCTTTGCCGGTGAATACCTGGCGCGGTTTGCCGAGAGCCGCGTGACCCACAATGCGCGGCAGGTGTTGTGCCGCTTGCTGCCCCAGGGCGAACCCAAGCGCGATGCGGTAGCGCAGGCGCTGCACCTGTCGCAACGCACCTTGCAGCGACGCTTGCAGGAAGAGGGCACGAGTTTTCAGACGTTGCTGGATGACACGCGGCGTGAACTGGCCGAGCAATACCTGGCGCGACCGAGCATGACGCTGCTGGAAATTGCCTACCTGCTGGGGTTTGCCGATCCGAGCAACTTCTTCCGCGCTTTCCGACGCTGGTTCGACACCACCCCCGGCGAATACCGGGCGCGGCTGACGGAAGCGCTCAAGCCGGTCAGTGACGCCAGAACGCAGGGATACACAGAACAAACACCGTAATGATCTCCAGCCGACCCAACAGCATGCCGAACGAGAGAATCCACTTCGCGGCATCCGGCAGGCTGGCGAAGTTACCCGCCGGGCCAATGGTTTCGCCCAACCCCGGGCCGACGCCGGACACCGTGCTGGCCGCACCGGTAAGGGCGGTCATCCAGTCCACGCCGAGCAGCGACAGCAGTAGAGCGATCACGCAAATGGTGATGGCGAAAAAGAACGAAAAGGTCAGGATCGAACGTACGATTTCTTCGTCGAGACGGTGGCCGTTGTACTTCTGCTTGATCACCGCGCGTGGGTGAATCAACTGGTTAAGGTTGGCCTTGAGCAGAATGTAGGCCACCTGGAAGCGGAAAATCTTGATCCCGCCAGCGGTCGAACCCGAGCAGCCGCCAACAAACCCCAGGTAAAAGAACAGCATCAGCGAGAAGTTGCCCCAGAGGCTGTAGTCCCCCAGTGCAAAACCTGTCGTCGTCACCACCGAAGTGACGTTCAGCGCCACATGCCGCAAGGCGTCCAGCCAGTGCAACTGGGTGGTCCACCAGTACCAAGTGCCGAGCACCAGCCAGGTCACCAGCAACATGCCGAGCAAGCCTTGCACCTGTTCATCCTTGATCAGCGCCCGACGGTTACCGCGTAACGTGGCGACATACAAGGTGAACGGCAAGGCGCCGAGAATCATGATGACGATCGCGACCCAATGCACCGCAGGCTCCGGCCATTTGGCCAAAGACTGGTCGGAGGTGGAAAACCCGCCGGTGGAAATCGCCGACATCGCGTGGTTGATCGCATCGAACGGGCTCATCCCGGCCCACCAGAACGCCAGGCTGCCGAAAATGGTGATGCCGACGTAGGTCGCAACGATCAAGCGCGCCACCATGTGCGAACGGGGCATGACCTTTTCGGAACGGTCCGACGACTCGGTCTGAAACAGCCGCATGCCACCGATGCGCAGCAATGGCAGAATCGCGACCGCCATGCCGATAAAGCCGATCCCGCCGATCCAGTGCAGCAAGGAGCGCCATATCAGGATGCCGGGGGACATGGTGTCCAGGCCCGTGAGCACCGTCGAGCCGGTGGCGGTGATGCCGGACATGCTTTCGAAGAATGAGTCGGTGTAGCTGATGTTCTGGGTCAGCAGGAACGGCAGGGCGGCGAAGATGCACACCACCAGCCAGCTGCTGACGGTCAGCAGGTACATGTCTCGCGGGCGCAGATGGATGTGTTCGGGGCGCCCCGGAATCACCAGGGCCAGGCCGGCGACAAAGGTAATCATGCTGGCCCAGAGGAACGACGGCAGGTCGCTGGTGCGCTCGAAGATCACCAGGGTAGCCATGGGCACGGCCATGGAAATGGCCAGCGTGATCAGGAAGATGCCGATGATGAAACCAATGATCCGTAAGGTCGGCAACGCCATGAAGTCCGCTCGGGCTGAAGTAGGGAAGGGCGCCATTCTACCTGCGGGGCAGGGCATGTAAACCGACAGCCCTGTGCCGGATACCGCTAGAATAGGCAGACATTTTTTTCAGGAGGTGGCCGATGCAGGCTCTCGACGCTTTGCTCAACCGTGTTTCCGTTCCACGACTGCTCGATCCGGCGCCCACTGCCGAGCAACGCGAAGTGCTGTTTGCCGCCGCGATGCGTGCGCCAGACCACGGCCATTTGCAGCCTTGGCGCTTCCTGACAGTCGAAGGCGCAGCGCGCGAGCAAATGGGCGAGTTGCTGGCCGAAG
Source organism: Pseudomonas sp. URMO17WK12:I6 (assembly GCF_003253625.1). Classification (NCBI taxonomy): domain Bacteria; kingdom Pseudomonadati; phylum Pseudomonadota; class Gammaproteobacteria; order Pseudomonadales; family Pseudomonadaceae; genus Pseudomonas; species Pseudomonas sp. URMO17WK12:I6. Next base: position 202,449 of record NZ_QKYZ01000009.1, on the reverse strand, counting down.
CGGCGAAACTGCAAGACAGCGAGGTGTCAGAAGTCGCGCTGGACAAGGCCCGTAACGGTCCGCTGCGTGCACCGCTGGTGGTTGTGGTGATCGCGCGTTTGCAGGATCACGTCAAATACCCGAAATCCGAACAATTGTTGGCGGCAGGCTGCGCGGCTCACGGGATTTTGCTGGCCGCTTACGCGCAAGGCATTGGCGCGGTATGGCGCACCGGTGAGCTGGCCTATTCGCCGCATGTAGCCAAGGGGTTGGGTTTGGCCGAAGGGGAAGAGGTGATTGCGTTCCTTTATCTCGGTACGCCGCAGAAAGAACCGCGTGTGGCGGAGAAGGTTGATCTGGCCGAGTTTGTCAGCGCCTGGTCCGGTAAGGCCTGAAGATCAAAAGATCGCAGTCTCGTTGCACTTGTAGGAGCTGTCGAGTGAAACGAGGCTGCGATCTTTTTGCATCACCCCCGATTTACGGCTGCACCACCGCCCCCGGCACCAACGGAAATTCCAGACTGGCAATAAACCCACCCTCAGGATGATTGGCCAGCACCAGACTGCCGCCATGGCGTTCCGCCGCACGGCGTGCGATAGCCAGCCCCAAGCCATGCCCGGCCGTTGTCTGCCCCGGTGCCCGATAGAACGGCTCCCCCAACTGATTCAAATGATCAGCCTCTACACCGGGGCCGTGATCGCGCACGCTGACCACAATCCTGTCGCCCTGACGCGACGCTTGCATTTCGATTGGTTGCCCGACCGGGTTAAAGCGTTGGGCATTGCGCAGCAGGTTGTCCACGGCGCGCTCGATCATGGTCGGCCAACCTCTGAGGTTCAGTTGCGGCTCGGCCTCAAGGCGCACGTTCTGCTCCGGCGAACTTAGCTGAGCATCCTTTTGCAGGGTATTGAGCAGTGCATTGAGATCCACCTCTTCGGCACTGGCGTTGTCGGCATCGACCCGCGCCAACACCAGGATTTCGCTGATCAGTGCTTCCAGTCGATCACATTCACGGGTCAGGCGCGGCCAGAGTTTTTCCCGCTCCTGGGGATTGGCCCGCTCGGCCAGTGCCAGCGCAATGCGCAGTCGGGCCAAGGGCGAACGCAACTCGTGGGACACATCGCGCAGCAATTGCCGCTGACTGCCGATCAGGCTTTGCAGACGCGCGCCCATGCGATTGAAGTCGTTGGCCAGCACACCGAATTCATCGCGGCGGTTAGCCAGTTGCGCCAGGCTGTTTTGCTGATACGTCGTCTGCCCCAACTCATGCACTGCGCCACGTAAACGGCTCAGCGGTCGGGTGATGGAAAAGGTCACCAGCAGGCTGAACAGGGTCAGTACCACCAGCGCGATACCCAGCGCACTCAACGGCCAGAGCAGGCTCTCACGGTGCCAAGCGTCCAGTTCCGGGTGGGGAATGCGATAGATCAGCAGGTAGGTGTCGCCCGTCTTGGCGCTGGTGTATTCATCGGTCAGGCGTCGCCACGGCAGGCGCCGATCATCGTTTTGCTGCCGTGCTTCGAAGGCGGCTGCACGCCGAGGGAAGGTGCCGCGTACCACCGGGTCTCCTGCCTCGTTGAGCACCTGAACGTCGATGTGATATTGGCGCTTGCGCTGCTCCAGGATGTCCTGGGCGGCTTCTTCGCCCTGGCTTTCGTAAGTTTGCGTCCACTGTTCGGCCAGGGTATTGAGGCCCGGGTGGCGACTGAGAATCCACGCGTCCTGGTTGAGCATGTGCCCCAGCAAAATGGAAAGCCCTGCAACCAGAGCGATGGCCAGCCAGAAGCTGGCCAGGATACGCCAGAACAATGAGCGCACAGAAAATCCTCGAACAAGCTCAAATCAATGTGTGGCGAGGGGGCTTGTCGGAACGCCGCATCGCCCCGTTCGGCTGCGAAGCAGTCGTAAACCCGTTACATACGGTTTAACTTTGAAATACCGGGGCCGCTTCGCGCCCCAACGGGAGCAAGCTCCCTCGCCACAAAGGCTCGCTCCCACAACGAACTGAGAGGCATCAGACCCAACGGTGATTGGCCGTTGGGTCCGGGGTTAACGCATTATTGCGCCTTTTGCGCTTGCTGCGCTTTCCAGGCCTTGAACTCGGCCCATTCGGCGCGACGCTCAGCTTGTTTCTTCTGGATCTCGTCGAATTGCTTCTGTTGATCCGGTTTCAGCAGGGCGCGAACGTCGGCTTCGGCTTTCTTGTGCTTGGCCTCCATCTCGTCTTTCAGGGCTTTCTGGTCGGCTGGCGAGAGTTTTTCCAGGTACTTGTCGACCAGTTGCTGACGCTCGTGCATCTGCTCGCCCATGATTTTGCGGATCTGCTCGCGCTGTTCGCGGCTCAGGTCCAGTTGGCTGTAAGGGCCTCTGCCGTGCATGCCGTGCATCTGACCGCCGTGGCGTGAGCCGTCCATGTGATCACCCATCGGGCCTGTGCCTTCAGGCATGGCCATGGCAACGGTCGGCAGGGCGGCAGCAAACATCAGAGCGATAAGAGTCTTGCGCATGGTGTATCTCCTTGTCTCGTTCCCGGTACGTTCCGGATGTGTGCAGATTACGCAGATCAAGGTCAACGGCGGTCAGCGGAGCGTAAAGCTTGGGTAAAGACGGTTTTCTGTCTCCCTGACAATTCCGACACTTCGCCGAATTCTGTCAGATGAAATCTGGCCTTCGTAGCAGCTGTCGAGCCCCAGCGAGGCTGCGTTCGACTGCGCAGCAGTCGTAAAACCTGTTTGCACGTTCTTCCAGATACACCGCGTCAGGCGGATCACGACTGCTTCGCAGCCGAACGCAGCCTCGCTGGGGCTCGACAGCTGCTACAAGAGTCGAACGCAGACCCGTTGGGTGTCAGAGGCTGTAGTAGTAACCGCGACTGCGCAAGGCCACGATGCGTGGGCGGCCGTCGGGGTGTGGGCCGATTTTTTTGCGCAGGTTGCTGACGTGCATGTCCAGGCTGCGGTCGTACAGGGTCAGTTTGCGACCGAGGGCGATTTGCGCCAGTTCCTGTTTATCCAGCGGTTCGCCGGGCTGCTTGAGCAGGGCTTCGAGCAGGCGGCTTTCGGAAACGGTGAGGGTGAATTCCTGTTCATCGATGCTGACCACCCCGCGCACCGGGCTGAAGCACAGGTCGCCCAGCTCGAGCTGGCTGGAGACCGCCGTCGGATGACTGCGGCGCAACACCGCGCGCAGGCGGGCGGTCAGTTCCCGTGGGTCGCATGGCTTGGCCAGGTAATCGTCGGCACCCAGTTCCAGGCCGAGGATGCGGTCCAGCGGTTCGCCACGGGCCGACAACATCAGCACCGGCAAATCCGGATGGTCGCTGCGCAGTTGCTTTAGCAGTTCCAGGCCGCTGCCGTCCGGCAGCATCACGTCCAGCACCACGGCCGCCGGAGACGTTTCGGCCAACGCGTGACGGGCGCTCTGGCCATCGTGGCAGGCGCGAACCTGAAAGCCTTCCTGGCTCAGCCAACTGCTCAGGAGCTCACACAGCTCCTGGTCATCATCAATTAGTAACAGCTCGCTCATGACTCACTCAATTTAGCCATTGCCTACGTTTTCTGGTGGCACCACTGGCGAAGATACCGCAGAGCAGGGCCAATAGCGCTACTGCCGCCCCAATAACGAACCACTGCTGCTGATCGGTCAGCAGGCGCGGTAGCGGGCTGCTGGCCAGGGTTTCCTTGAGTTGCAGCTTCAGGCGCTGATTCTCCTGGCGCAACCGGCTCAGCTGGGCGCTTTCGCGCTCGCCATCGGTGGTTTGCAATTGTTTGCTCAGTGTTTCTCGTTGCTGCTCGCTCTCTTTCAAGCGTTGCTGCAACTCGGTGATCTGGCTACCGGCGCTCAAGGACAGCGGCGTCGAATTACCGCCATTGGCGCTTTCTTCACCATGGGCTGGCGCCATGATCGACAACGTCACCAACATCAGACACAACGGACCTTTGCGCATCGCAACTCCTGATTCCAATACGAGTATTGGGCAGGTTGTCGGCCGGTAAACGAGAATAATGAGCGATTGAACGTGCGATGAATCGATAAGATTCACCGCACGCGAGAACTTTACGGCAGGACTTGCTTGAACGGCTTGACCAGAACATTGGCGTAGACGCCTGCGGCAACGTACGGATCGGCGTCGGCCCAGGCCTTGGCGGCGCTCAGGGACTCGAATTCGGCGACGATCAGGCTGCCAGTGAAACCGGCTGCGCCCGGATCATTGCTGTCGACCGCCGGGTGTGGACCGGCCAATACGATACGACCTTCGCCCTTGAGCACTTGCAGACGCTCAAGGTGCGCAGGCCGTGCGGCCAGTCGGGCTTCCAGGGAGTTGGCGACGTCTGTGGCAATGATTGCGTAAAGCATGTCAGTCCTCGGTTTTTGGCGTTGTGGTGTCGGCGTCGTGCAGGTGGCGGGACAGGTAGATGCCCTGGCCGACCAGGAACAGCAAAGTCATGCCCAGGCTGCCGAAGACCTTGAAGTCTACCCAGTAGCTCTGGAACGTGAACGCGACGAACAGGTTGGCGGCACCGCAAAACAGGAAAAAACCGATCCAGGCGATGTTCAGGCGGGTCCAGATTGGCTCCGGCAGGGTCAGCGCGTGGCCCATGATGCGTTTGATCAGCAGTTGGTCACCGACGAAATGGCTGCCGATGAACGCGAGGGCGAACAGCCAGTTGACCACCGGGGCTTTCCATTTCAGGAAGGTTTCGCTGTGGAACGCCAGGGTCAGGCTGCCGAAGACCAGGCAGGCAATGAGGGTCAGCCACTGGCTCTTCTCCAGCTTGCGCTGCTTGATGTACAGCGTGCCATAGACCACCAGGGAGCTGATGATCAGCATCGCGGTGGCGCTGTAAATACCACCGACAGACAGTTGATGACCGCCAATGTCGACGACCCGCGGGTCAATTTTGAAAACGATGAAAAACAGCAGAAGCGGGATGAAGTCGATGAATTGTTTCACAGTGGCAGCCAGAAGCAGGATGTGGCGGCATAATAACAAACATATTGACGCGCGATAGCGTCAGCTGATTTGAGGTTACATAGTCCTGTGAATGTTGATTTGCACTGCCATAGCACGGCCTCCGATGGCGCCCTGGCGCCTGCGGCACTGGTTGCGCGTGCGTTCGAGAAAGGCGTGCGAGTCCTGGCCTTGACTGATCACGACACCCTTGAAGGCCTCGACGAGGCCCGTAGCGCCGCGACGGCACTGGGGATGCAACTGGTCAACGGCGTCGAATTGTCCTGCACCTGGGGCGGGGCGACCATTCATGTGCTGGGCTACGGTTTCGACGTCAATGCCGCGCCATTGGTCGAGGCCATCGCCAAATTGCACGATGGCCGCTGGCTACGGTCCGAAGAAATAAGCCGCAAGTTGGCGTTGAAAGGCATGCCGGGGGCGCTTGACGGCGCCCGCGCCATTCAGCAGGAACTGGGCGACAGCGGCAACGCGCCGGCCCGTCCGCACTTCGCCGACTGGATGGTGCGCGAAGGTTTCGTCAAGGATCGCGCCGAAGCCTTCCGCAAATGGCTGGGCGCCGGCAAGCTGGGAGACGTCAAGCTGCACTGGCCGACCCTCGAAGACACCGTCGAGACCCTGCGCGCCGCGGGTGCCTGGGTCAGCCTGGCGCACCCCTGGCACTACGATTTCACTCGTAGCAAGCGTCGCCGCCTGATTTCTGACTATATTCAAGCCGGGGGCCACGCGATTGAAGTGGTCAATGGCCATCAGCCCGCCGAGCAAGTGGGCAGCCTGGCGATTCTTGCCCGTGAGTTTGGTCTGCTGGTCAGTGCCGGCAGTGATTTTCATGGCCCTGGAGGCTGGTCCGAGATCGGTGAATACCGCCCGCTCCCGGAGGATCTGCCACCACTGTGGTGTCGATTCAAACATGACCCAATTATTGCCGCCGTCTGAACAGGTAGAGAATGTGAGTCAATTTTTCCAGATTCATCCGGAAAACCCGCAAGCGCGCCTGATCAAACAGGCTGTCGAGATCATCCGCAACGGCGGGGTGGTGATTTATCCCACAGACTCTTCCTACGCCATTGGTTGCCAGATCGGTGACAAGACCGCCGTGGAGCGTGTGCGTCGGTTGCGTCAGCTGGATGAGAAGCACAACTTCGCACTGATCTGCAGCGACCTGTCGCAGCTGGGGCTGTTCGCCAAGATCGACACCGGTACTTTCCGTCTGCTCAAGGCCCACTTGCCGGGGCCTTACACCTTCATTCTCAACGCCACCCGCGAAGTTCCGCGGCTGTTGCTGCACCCGAAAAAACGCACCATCGGCCTGCGCGTGCCGAGCCACCCGATTGCGTTGGCGCTGCTGGAAGAACTCGGCGAACCGCTGATGAGCGTGACCCTGATCATGCCCGGCGACACTGACCCGCTGACCGATCCCTACGAAATGCGCCAGTTGCTGGAGCATCAGGTGGACCTGATCATCGACGGCGGTTTCGGCGGAATCAAGGCGTCCACCGTGATCAACCTCGCCGACGGCGAGCCGGAAGTCATCCGTGTCGGTTGCGGCGACCCTACGCCATTCATGGCCGAGGCGTAGATGTCTGCAGTAGAACCAGAACCCGTCGACAGCCAGGCCGGCGCCCAGCAAGAACTGCCTTTCGCCATGGTCTATGGCCAGGCGGTCATGGAAATGCCGCTGGACCTGTACATCCCGCCGGATGCGCTCGAGGTCTTTCTGGAAGCCTTCGAAGGCCCGCTCGACCTGCTCCTGTACCTGATCCGCAAACAGAACATCAATATTCTCGACATCCCGGTGGCGGAAATCACCCGCCAGTACATGGGCTATGTCGAGTTGATGCAGTCGGTGCGCCTGGAACTGGCCGCCGAGTACCTGGTGATGGCCGCGATGCTCGCCGAGATCAAGTCGCGGATGCTGCTGCCGCGAGCCGAAACCATTGAAGACGAGGAAGACGACCCTCGCGCCGAACTGATCCGCCGCTTGCAGGAATACGAACGCTTCAAGGCCGCCGCCGAAGGTATCGATGGCCTGAGCCGCGTCGGCCGCGATGTCGTGGTGCCCAAGCTCGACGCGCCGGAAGCCCGGGCGCGCAAGCTGCTGCCGGACGTGAGTCTGGAAGAGTTGCTGATGTCCATGGCCGAGGTCTTGCGCCGGGGCGACATGTTCGAAAGCCACCAGGTCAGCCGCGAGGCACTGTCCACCCGCGAACGCATGAGCGATGTACTGGAGCGGCTCAAGGGTGGCGGTTTCGTGCCCTTTGTCGAGCTGTTCACCGCTGAAGAAGGACGTCTGGGGGTAGTGGTGACCTTTATGGCGATCCTCGAACTGGTCAAGGAATCCTTGGTCGAGCTGGTGCAGAATGAGCCGTTCGCGGCGATACATGTGCGAGCCCGAGCCGAATAACGAGTTGAATCATGAACCTGACTGAACCCCGCGAGCTGGCGCCACTGCTTGAAGCCTTTCTGTTGGCCTCGGGAAAACCGCAATCGCTTGAGCGCCTGTTCGAACTCTTCGAAGAAGGCGAGCGGCCCGAACCAGCGGTTTTCAAGAAAGCGCTGACGATTCTGGGCAAATCCTGCGACGGCCGAGCCTTCGAACTGAAGGAAGTCGCCTCCGGGTATCGCCTGCAGATCCGCGAAAAGTTCGCGCCGTGGGTCGGGCGCCTGTGGGAAGAACGGCCGCAGCGTTACTCGCGCGCCATGCTCGAAACCATGGCCCTGATTGCCTATCGCCAACCGATCACCCGGGGCGAGATCGAAGACGTGCGCGGCGTGGCGGTCAATAGCCACATCGTCAAAACCCTGCTGGAGCGAGAGTGGATCCGCATCGTCGGTTACCGTGATGTGCCCGGCAAACCGGCAATGTTCGCCACCACCAAGGCGTTTCTCGATCACTTCAACCTGAAGAACCTCGACGACCTGCCGCCGCTGGCCGAGCTGCGCGAGCTGGAACCCGAGCCGATGCTCGAGTTCGACGACGCACCGGTGCCGGCCGGGTTGCAAGAATTGGCAGATGCCAGCGCCGAGCCGGAAGAGCCCAAGGAAGAAACCAGCTTCCACACGCTGTTGCTGGAGCTGGACACGATGGAGGAGGGGCTCAAGACCGATTTCGACGATTTGTTGCGCGATGGCGAGTTGACCGAGACTGAAGAGGTATCGGAGCAGCCGGAGCCGGAGCCGGAAGTCGAGGTAGAGCTTCAGGTTGAGGCATCAGTTGCTGACGAAGAAAAGCAGGAACCAGAACCTGAGGATGACATTCTTGGCGTTGCCGAGGCTCGCGAGAAACTGCTGGCCGCGGTTGCCGCGCTTGAACAACCCAAGCCCGAACCTGAACTGAGCGACGAAGAAGCCGAAGCCCGTGCCCTGGCCGAAGCGATCGAGGCCGAACGCCGCCAGTTCGAGGATTGAGGTCCGCCAAAAGATCGCAGCCACCGCCGGCCGGCGGAAAAACTAATAACCGACGGTCGATCAGCTAGTCTCTGATGCGCGAACGCTTCCATGAGCGTATGATTCGCGACCCTTTGACGATCCCTTCGTCAAACGACCAGATTTCACATCTTCAGGCCAAGGCCTGAACTTGATCACACCGGGAGGTGCCCAGATGAGTATCAACGACCAGAAAGACGACCAGGAAATCGGCCCAGCAGGCGAAAAACTGCAGAAAGTCCTCGCCCGTATCGGCGTCGGCTCGCGCCGTGACGTAGAAGCCTGGATCAGCCACGGCCGCATCAAGGTCAATGGCAAAGACGCCACCCTCGGCCTGCGCGTCGACCTGCATGACGCCATCACCATCGATGGCAAGGTGATCAAGCGCGAAGAAGCTGCCGAGTCGGTACGCCGCGTGATCATGTACAACAAACCCGACGGTGAAATCTGCACCCGTGACGACCCGGAAGGCCGTCCGACCGTGTTCGACAAGATGCCGCGCCCGAAAGAAGGTCGCTGGATCAACATCGGGCGCCTGGACATCAACACCACAGGTCTGCTGATGTTCACCACCGACGGTGAGCTGGCCAACCGCCTGATGCACCCGTCCTACGAAATGGACCGTGAATACGCCGTCCGTGTACGTGGTGAAGTCGACGACGAGATGATCGAGCGTCTGAAGGCAGGCGTGGTGCTCGAAGACGGCCCGGCCAAATTCACCGACATCAAGCAGGCACCAGGTGGCGAAGGTTTCAACCACTGGTACCACTGCGTGGTGATGGAAGGTCGTAACCGCGAAGTTCGTCGTCTGTGGGAATCCCAGGGCCTGGTGGTCAGCCGTCTGAAGCGCGTGCGTTTCGGTCCGGTGTTCCTCAACTCCGACCTGCCGATGGGTCGCTGGCGCGAAATGAGCCAGCAGGAAGTCGACATTCTGAGTGCTGAAGTCGGCCTGACGCCGGTGGCGATGCCGCAAATGAACGCCAAGAGCAAAGACAAGCTCGAGCGTATGCAGCGCAAATCGTCCCGCCCGGTGGGCAAGACCGAACGCGTACGGACCTTGCGTCCAGCCGCTGGCGCTCCAGCTGCCGGCCCGCGTCCATCTCGTGAGCCGCAGATCGAAGGCGAGCGCCCGGCCCGCAAGCCAGCGCCACGCCAGGACGGCGAGCGCGGTCCACGCACGCCGCGTCCGGCCAACGGTCGTACTGAGCGTGGCGAAGGCCGTGGCGCTCCGTCCGGTGGTCGTAGCGATCGCGGTGCGCCTGCCGGCCGTGGTACGCCGGTGGCAGACCGCCCGGCCGACACCAAGCGCCCGGCCAAACCGGCGCCGAAGAAACGCCCAGGCATCGTGCTGGTCGACAAGGACGCGCCATCGGGCAAGCGCCGCGGTGCGCCAGCCGGCTCCGGCCAGCGTCCGGGCTTCGGTCGTCGCAAGCCTGAGTAATCGGTAAGCGCAGCATAAAAAACGCCATCCCTCGGGATGGCGTTTTTTTGTGTCTGGCAGAACCGGTTTTCAATATGCAGGTGGCGTTGTGGCGAGGGAGCTTGCTCCCTCGCCACAGGGGGCGGTGTTGTTCAGAAGACAAACCGCCTATCAAACACCGGCTCATCATCCAGCGCCAACACGCCGCCAGAGAAGATCAGGTCCAGATGATGGCTGCCCTTGGCGCCTCCGCCCAACCCCAAGTGCAAACCGCAATGGCGCTCTTCGAACCCGGCATTGCGCGCATACAACTCTTTCACACCTTCGTTGGTACCGATCCCCAACTCCTCGATGCGTCGATTGGACGGATTGGCGTCCAGGTACTTGTTGAAGTCATGTTCCAGTCCCGGCACATCGGTGGCGATTTTGCTGATGGTCGAGTTCTCGATCCACAACTCCAGTGGTGACGCGAGTACGCCGTACTTGCGGGCAAACGGAATCGTGCTGAGGAACGTCCCCATGAACTTGACCCGGCCATTAATCGCCTCGCTATGGGTGGCAATCTCGCCGGGCGCCAGGTCGAAGTTGCCGACACCATTGATGTCGGTCCACTTCTTGATACTGCTCAACGGTGTTTCGAACCACGAGCCATGCTCATCTTTGAAACTTAAAGTGGTGGCCTGGGACATGCGCTGGATCAAGTGGCTGTTCAACCCGGCAATCCGCTGCGGGGTGACACTGAACGTGTCGTAGAAGTAATCGCCGTAATCCTTGAACAGCAGCGACTTCTTCCAGTTTTCCGCCATCACGCCTTGCAGCGCGCGGACAAAGTCCGGGCCGTCGGGACGCGGGTTGGGCAGGGTGGAAGAGTCGTAGAAGAAAATGTACAGATCGCTGTCTGCAATCGCCTGGGCCAGCAATTCGGTGGGTTCGAGGTCCAGACGCATCGCGCTGAAGGCGAACCTTGGGCTGTTGCCGGCCTGTTCGACGATGGCGCCGGTCAGCGCCTCGTAATCAGCGGTATGGCCGAGCAAGACCTTCGCCGGTTTGATGCCGGCAACGGCTGGGTGATGTTCGAGGTAGTAAAGGAAATGCGAGATGGCACGCTGCTTATCCATGGAGTCCTCCCTGACAAACCTGGTAAGTGGCGGGCACGACCGGCCGGATCATGCCCGCCGGGATGTCTTACAGAGGCCACATCGCCGTGCCGAACGGAACAACCGCGTCGGCTTGCATCATTTCAACGGCGGCTTCATGGGTCGGTGCTTCAAACCAATCGTCGAGTTGCAGTTCAGTGTCCAAGTCTTTGTCCAGTGCTTGCATGGTGAATCTCCTAGATGACTTTTACGGTAAGAACAGCTTCGGTAAGAACAGTGGCGCGTTTTTCATTCATTGAAGAGCGCGTCAACTTGCCGGTCGATGCGGCTCGGCAAGTCGCTGAAAACCTAGTTCACAGGTTTTTGAATTGCAAAAAAATAATTAAACAATTTTCATTTGAACTAATTATTCCATTTTAAAAAAAGTAAATTTTCTAATAAAAAACAGAAAACTAAGTCGGAAACTCCTTAGGAAGCTTCCTATCGTCAATTTACAGTCGACGGCTCTCTGGATCTGATTTGGAAAGCATGCGTTACGCGCTGTAAATAAATCCTTACGAAAAGCGTGCTCAAACCCCATGGAATGCCGCTGTGGAAAGGGCTGTAAGGAAAACCTGCCGTCCGCCGCCACGATGGTGCTGTTCAAGGGCTCTGGCGCGCTTGTCTCAGCCTCGATTGAAAGGTGAGATGCGCCCCATGCCTGTCGTGCAGGTGCATAACAAGAAGGAGGCGCAATGAACGCCGTGACTCATCTCCATCTCTCTCCGTGGGGCGATTTTTCCGCTGCCCCCGTCGAAGACCTGCAAAGGTCTGACTCAATTTTTGCAGCCGCCCGAGACCTTCGAGGCGGACACAGGCAATCCCGGCAACCGACGCGCTGATCCAGCGGTGTCTGGCAGCAGGGGGTTAGCGGTGTACAATGCGCCGCGTTTTAACTGTGACCCTCTGCGCAACAGCGCAAACCTCAAGGCTATCCGCCTTGTTCACTCCGCCGCGTCACGAGCGTGTCGGGTTCGATTTCGTCACAGATAAAAACAAACAGGTGACGCATGACTGTCGTAAAAACGCTGAACTCCTGGTGCCTGCGCTGGGGTTTGATCGGCGCTGCTTGAAATCGCAACCTTGCAGCAACGTCTACCGAACATCATCAAACCTTGCGTGAGACCCTTTTCATGAGTGGACAAAACTCGCATTCAGGCGAGCTTAAACGCGGCCTGAAAAATCGCCATATTCAACTGATCGCCCTCGGTGGCGCGATCGGTACCGGGTTGTTCCTCGGCTCGGCCGGCGTGCTCAAATCCGCCGGCCCGTCGATGATTCTCGGCTACGCCATTTGCGGCTTCATCGCCTTCATGATCATGCGCCAGCTGGGCGAGATGATCGTCGAAGAGCCGGTGGCCGGTTCCTTCAGCCACTTCGCGCATAAATACTGGGGCGGTTTTGCCGGTTTCCTGTCGGGCTGGAACTGCTGGATTCTGTACATCCTGGTGGGCATGTCGGAGCTGACCGCGGTCGGCAAATACATCCACTACTGGGCGCCGGATATCCCGACCTGGGTCTCCGCTGCTGCGTTCTTTGTGCTGATCAACGCGATCAACCTGGCCAACGTCAAAGTCTTCGGTGAGGCCGAGTTCTGGTTCGCGATCATCAAGGTCGTGGCGATCGTCGGTATGATTGCCCTGGGCAGCTATTTGCTGGTCAGCGGTAACGGCGGCCCGCAAGCCTCGGTAACCAACCTGTGGTCCCACGGTGGCTTCTTCCCGAACGGTGTCAGCGGTCTGGTGATGGCCATGGCGATCATCATGTTTTCCTTCGGTGGCCTGGAAATGCTCGGTTTCACCGCCGCTGAAGCCGACAAGCCGAAAACCGTGATCCCGAAAGCCATCAACCAGGTGATCTACCGGATCCTGATTTTCTACATCGGTGCGCTGGTGGTCCTGTTGTCGCTGACCCCTTGGGACAGCCTGCTGACGACACTGAATGCGTCTGGCGATGCCTATAGCGGCAGCCCGTTCGTGCAGGTGTTCTCGATGCTCGGCAGCAACACCGCCGCGCATATCCTCAACTTCGTGGTCCTGACCGCGGCGCTGTCGGTGTACAACAGCGGTACTTACTGCAACAGCCGCATGCTGCTGGGCATGGCCGAGCAGGGCGATGCGCCGAAAGCCTTGTCGAAGATCGACAAGCGTGGCGTGCCGGTACGTTCGATCCTGGCGTCGGCCGCTGTGACGTTGATCGCGGTGTTGCTGAACTACCTGATCCCGCAAAACGCGCTGGAACTGTTGATGTCGTTGGTGGTTGCGACCCTGGTGATCAACTGGGCGATGATCAGCTTCTCGCACTTCAAGTTCCGCCAGCACATGAACAAGACCCGGCAGACGCCGCTGTTCAAGGCCCTGTGGTACCCGTACGGCAACTACATCTGCCTGGCGTTCGTGGTGTTCATCCTCGGCGTGATGCTGCTGATCCCGGGCATCCAGGTCTCGGTGTATGCGATTCCGGTGTGGGTCGCGTTCATGTGGATCTGCTACGGCATCAAAAACAAGCGCAGCGCCCAGCAGGCGTTGCAGGTTGCGGTGAAATAACGCAACGCGCAGAAACGATAAACCCGGCCAAAGTGCCGGGTTTTTTGTGGAGGATGCGAAAGCCGGGGTATTCTGGCGGTCCTGATACCGGACCTTTTTCCATGCTGGTGATTTCCAACAACGTGCATCTGCCGGATGCCGAGATCGAGTTGACGGCCATTCGCGCCCAGGGCGCCGGTGGGCAGAACGTCAACAAGGTCTCCAGTGCGGTGCACCTGCGCTTCGACATTCCGGCCTCGTCCCTGCCCGAGTTTTACAAGGAACGGCTGCTGGCGTTGCGCGACAGTCGCATCACCAGCGAAGGGGTGTTGATCATCAAGGCCCAGCAATACCGCACGCAGGAGCAGAACCGCGCCGATGCGCTGGAGCGTCTGACCGAGTTGATCCTCAGCGCTACCAAAGTGGAAAAGAAACGCCGTCCGACCAAGCCGACGCTGGGCTCGAAAAAGCGTCGGCTCGAATCAAAGACCAAGCGCGGCAGCATCAAGGCCGGGCGGGGCAAGGTCGATTTTTAGCGTGCTTCACGCTCTTCCCGATACTTGGGCGCCTGTCGGTACAAGTAAACGCTCAACATCAATCCGCTCAAGGCGGCGAGGGCGGCGAACAGGAAGATCGAGGCAAACCCGAATCCTGCAGCAATCGCACCCGCCAGCGGTCCGGTAATCCCCAGTGACAAATCGATAAACAGCGAATAGGCCCCAACTGCTGCGCCACGGCTGGAGGCCGGCACCAGATTGACCGCTTCCACGCCCAAGGCCGGGAACACCAGCGAAAAGCCGAAACCGCTCAGCGCCGCACCGGCCAGTGCCCAATGAGCATCCGGCGCCAGCCACAGTAGCAACAGCCCGAGGGTTTCCACCGAGAGGCAGGCAATCGCCACGCGAAAGCCGCCGAGGCGGTTGATCAGGTTGCCGAACAGTAGTCGCGCGCCAATGAAACTGGCGCCGAACAAACTCAGGGACAGCACCGCGTTGGACCAATGCTGAGTAGCGTAATACAGGGTGATGAAGGTCGCGATGGTGCCAAAGCCGATGGAGCCCAGTGCCAGGCCGCAGCCATGAGGGAACAACCGTCCCAGCACATGCATGAACGGCAAACGTTCGCCGGCGACAATCGGCGCCGCGGTTTTCGGCCAGGCCAGCGCCACGCCCAGCACCGCTAGCAGCATGATGCTCACGCCCATGCTCCACAAACCCAATTGACTCACCAGCAGCACCCCCAGTGGTGCGCCGACCGCCAACGCGCCGTAACTGGCGATGCCGTTCCAGGAGATGACCTTGGCGGTGTTCGCCGCGCCGACCCGGCCGATGCCCCAGCCGATCGACCCGGAGCCGACCAGGCTTTCCGCGCTGCCGAGTATCAGGCGGCCAATCAACAGGCTGATCAAACTCAGCATCGGCAGGCTTTGCGTCCAGGCTGAAATCAGCATGAACACGCCGCTCAAACCACAGCCGGCGAGGCCATACATCACCGCCAGTTTGCTGCCCTTGTTATCGATGATGCGCCCGGCATAAGGCCGGCTGAGCAGGGTGGCCAGGTATTGCACGCTGATCACCAGCCCGGCGATCACCGCGCCGAAGCCGAGGTCGCTGTGGACGTAGCCCGGCAATACGGCCAGGGGAATACCGATATTGAGGTAACCGATGAAAGTGAACAGGACGATGGAAACGACTTGCAGCGTGACCGCCAGGGGGCGCTGGGTTTCAGACATGGGTAAAAGGTCCACGGGGCAGCAGGATAGATAGGCTGCTTATGATAGCGGCGTGGACGGTCGCAGGGCGTGAAAAAGTAAAACTAATTGCCGAACGGGATGAATCAGGATTTTGCGGGGGCGACCAGTTGCGTCGTGACCAGGGCGGCCAGGGCATTTTCTTCGCTGCCGAAGCGGGCCAGCAGGGCGGCTTGTTTCTCGGGGGAAAGGCGATTCCAGATCTCGATCATCTTCTCGGCGGTGCCGATCAGGACGCTGGCCTGGGCTTCAGTGAAATCATCGCTCATGGTGCGGGCTCGCGGTTCAGGCAGTGTGGAAAGCGCATGTTAGCGCTTTCCACACGGTCTGGCATTGCAGGTGTATCAGTCTTCTCTGTCGGCCTGGCGGCGTTCAGGTGCTTCTTTCGGCTCGGGCTGTTGGGCACCGGCTTGTTGCGTGGTTGTCTGCTCAGTTTCGTGCAGGCTTGGGAAGGGGAGATTAGGGATCTCGTGCATGTTTCGCGCTCCTCGCTAAGTCTGTTGATAGATCTGGTAGATCCGCGCTTTTAAAAAAGCCTGGGCAGGATACAGCAGGAAAAATGACAAATAGACTTTATATCCAATTGTTACGACGGATGGGATTGTCTAGACAGGTCAGCAGGAGGCGAAGACCCACTGTGGCGAGGGAGCAAGCTCCCTCGCCACAGGGAGCTCGCCATTGCATCGTGTTACTTGCAGACGTCAGCGATGGCCTCGGCCAGCAGGTCCAGGCGTGTCGCATCGATCCCCGCCACGTTCGCCCGGCCCGAGCTGACCATGTACACACTGTGATGTTCGCGCAGTTGCTTGACCTGCTCCGGCGACAAACCGGTGTAGGAAAACATCCCGCGTTGCACGCCAATGTGCGCAAACCGCTCGCGCAAGCCGTGGGGTTCAAGCGCTTCGACCAGGCCACTGCGCAGCTGGGCGATGCGCAAACGCATGGCTTCCACTTCGTCGGCCCAGCGGCTTTTCAGCTCTGGATCGCCAAGGATGGTCGCGACGACGGCGGCGCCGTGATCCGGCGGTGTCGACCACAGGTTGCGGGCGATGTTGGCCAGTTGGCTGCGGATGTCCACCAGCTTGCCGGCGGTTTGCGCGCAGACAATCAGCGCACCGGTGCGGTCGCGGTACAGGCCGAAGTTTTTCGAGCAGGAACTGGTGATCAGCACTTCCGGCAACTCGGCGGCGAACAACCGGGTCGACCAGGCATCTTGTTCCAGGCCATCGCCGAAGCCCTGATAGGCGAAGTCGATCAGAGGCAGCAAGTCGCGACTGCGCACCACGTCCAGCACCCGGCGCCAATCGTCATGGGACAGGTCGAAACCGGTCGGGTTGTGGCAGCAGGCGTGCAGCAGCACCACATCGCCCTTCGGTGCTTGATTGAGCACTTCGAGCATCGCTTCGACATCGAGACGGTTATCGCTGCCCACGTACGGGTAGTGACTGACCTTGACCCCGGCCGTTGCGAAAATCGTTTCGTGGATCGGCCAGGTCGGGCTGCTCAGCCACACGCCACGGCCCGGCAGGCATTGGGCGATGAAGTCGGCGCTCAAGCGCAGCGCACCGGTGCCGCCCGGCGTTTGCGTGACGCCGGCCCGTTGCTCGGCGATCAGCGCCGAATCAGCACCCAGCACAAGCTCGTTGATGACTTTGCCGAACGCCGCATCGCCGTGGCCGCCGATGTAAGTCTTGGTGGCCTGGCGATCCACCAGGCGCTGCTCGGCAAGCTTCACCGCTTCAAGGATCGGCGTCAGGCCCTGGGCGTCTTTGTAGACACCCACGCCAAGGTCGAACTTGCGCGGGTTAGGGTCCTGCGCATAGGCCTCCATCAGGCCGAGAATCGGGTCGCCGGGTACTCGGCCGATGGCGTCGAAATGCATTATTTGCGGCCCTCGGCGTCTTTGGCCACTTCGTCAGTGCGCGCGGCCATGATGAAGTCGTTGCGGTGCAGGCCCTTGATGGAGTGGCTCCACCAGGTCACGGTGACTTTGCCCCACTCGGTCAGCAGGCCCGGGTGGTGACCTTCGGCCTCGGAGATTTCGCCAACGGCGTTGGTGAACGCCAGCGCGTGCTTGAAGTTCTTGAACAGGAAAACTTTTTCCAACTGCATCACACCGTCGCGCACTTCGATGTTCCAGTCAGGGATCTGCTTGATCAGGATCGGCAGTTCTTCGTCGCTGACCTGAGGGGCGTCGGCGCGGCAGGCTTCGCAATGGGCTTGGTTCAATGTGGACATGATGTGTTCCTGAAATCGAGTGTTTTGAAAAACGGTCGTCAGTGGGACCACGCTAAAGCAAAGCGGCGATCCGTAACAGACTCACTTGATGCCAAAAGTCGCGGGTCACGCAGCTTTTGGCGGAAATTTCGGTGCGTGCAACCCAAGCTGCATGCCTTGCTTGACCATGCCCATGATGTCTTCGTGGGCCAGATCGAACAGGCGCTTGAGGTTCGGCAGGACAAAGTACAGCGGCTGCAGAATGTCGATGCGATACGGCGTACGCATGCATTCCAGTGGGTCGAAGGCCTGATGCTCAGGCGCATCCGACAGGGCGTAAACAGTTTCTTTCGGCGAGGACAGAATGCCGCCGCCATAGATGCGCAGGCCTTGCGGCGTGTCGACCAGGCCGAACTCGATGGTCATCCAGTACAGACGCGCCAGGTACACGCGCTCTTCCTTGGAGGCCTGTAGGCCGAGTTTGCCGTAGGTGTGGGTGAATTCGGCGAACCAGGAGTTGGTCAGCAACGGGCAGTGGCCGAAGATCTCGTGGAAAATGTCCGGCTCTTGCAGGTAATCCAGTTCTTCGCGGGTACGAATAAAGGTCGCCACCGGAAACTGCTTGTTCGCCAGCAATTCGAAAAAGGTCTGGAAGGGAATCAGCGCGGGCACCCGGGCAACTTGCCAGCCGGTGGTTTCACCGAGGACTTTGTTGATTTCGCCGAGTTGCGGAATGCGGTCGTGGGGCAGACCGAGTTTTTCGATACCGTCCAGGTATTCCTGGCATGCACGACCCTCGACCACTTTCAGTTGGCGAGTGATCAGCGTATTCCACACCGCGTGTTCTTCAGCGGGGTAGTCGATAAAACCTTGCGCATCGGGCTCGCGAGCCACGTATTGCGTCTGCTTCATGCTGCTCTCCTGCTAGGGGAATCGTTCTTGTTGTGTGTACAGCTATGGACCTAGAAATACCCCAAGGTGTTCGGTGTTGCAGCAGGTGATCCGCGTCTTGCGTAGGAAAAATCCGCGCTCTTCGTAAAGTTTTCGTTACGTATTGTCTGCTGTGGCGCAAGTATTGATATTTACGGGTTTGAAATGGCCTACAGGTGTCACATAATCTTGACGACTAACTTGGTGCTCGCGCAGAAAATTCCTTGCGCCGGGCCTCGATCACCGCTGTTACGGGCCTTCATATGCGTATCAAAGTCCACTGCCAGAACCGCATCGGTATCTTGCGCGACATTCTCAACCTGTTGGTCGAGTACGGGATCAACGTCGCTCGCGGCGAGGTGGGTGGTGAGCATGGCAATGCGATCTATCTGCACTGTCCGAACCTGATCAACATTCAGTTCCAGGCGTTGCGGCCGAAGTTCGAGGCGATTGGTGGGGTATTCGGCGTCAAGCGTGTAGGGCTGATGCCCAGCGAGCGTCGACACATGGAGCTCAATGCCTTGCTCGGTGCCCTGGAGTTTCCGGTGCTGTCGATCGACATGGGCGGTTCCATCGTCGCGGCCAACCGTGCGGCGGCGCAATTGCTCGGGGTGCGGGTGGATGAGGTGCCGGGGATTCCGCTGTCGCGGTACGCCGAAGACTTCGACTTGCCGGAACTGGTGCGCGCCAACAAGTCGCGGATCAACGGCTTGCGGGTGAAGGTCAAGGGTGACGTGTTTCTCGCCGACATCGCGCCGCTGCAATCGGAGCATGACGAAAGCGAGGCCATGGCCGGTGCGGTGTTGACGCTGCACCGGGCGGACCGGGTGGGCGAGCGCATCTATAACGTGCGCAAACAGGAGTTGCGCGGCTTCGACAGCATTTTCCAAAGCTCGAAAGTGATGGCGGCGGTGGTTCGCGAAGCGCGGCGCATGGCACCGCTAGATGCGCCGCTATTGATCGAAGGCGAAACCGGCACCGGCAAAGAGTTGTTGGCGCGGGCCTGTCACCTGGCGAGCCCGCGTGGGCAATCACCGCTGATGGCGCTCAACTGCGCCGGCCTGCCAGAGTCCATGGCCGAGACCGAATTGTTCGGCTACGGCCCCGGCGCCTTCGAAGGGGCGCGGGCCGAAGGCAAGCTCGGGCTCCTGGAGCTGACGGCGGGCGGTACGTTGTTTCTCGATGGCGTCGGCGAAATGAGCCCGCGCTTGCAGGTGAAATTACTGCGCTTTCTGCAGGACGGTTGCTTCCGTCGTGTCGGCAGCGATGAAGAGGTCTATCTGGATGTGCGGGTGATCTGCGCGACTCAGGTGGACTTGTCCGAGCTGTGTGCTCGCGGTGAATTTCGCCAGGATTTGTACCACCGCTTGAACGTGCTTTCGTTGCACATCCCGCCACTGCGCGAATGCCTCGACGGACTGGCGCCGCTGGTGGAGCACTTCCTCGATCAGGCCAGCCGACAGATCGGTTGCCCACTGCCGAAGCTGGCGCCGGCGGCGATGGAACGACTCAGTCACTATCACTGGCCGGGTAACGTGCGGCAATTGGAGAACGTGCTGTTTCAGGCGGTTTCCCTGTGCGATGGCGGCACCGTCAAAGCCGAGCACATTCGTCTGCCGGACTACGGCGTGCGTCAGCCGCTTGGCGATTTCTCCCTCGAGGGTGGGCTGGACGAGATTGTCGGGCGCTTCGAGAAAGCCGTGCTGGAGCGCTTGTATTCCGAGTATCCGAGCAGTCGGCAACTGGGCAAGCGACTGGGGGTTTCCCATACCACCATTGCCAATAAGTTGCGCGAGTATGAGGTCGGCAAGGAGCCGGGCTAAGCGGCTTTTGTGGCGAGGGAGCTTGCTCCCGCTCGGGCGCGAAGCGGCCGCAAAACCTACCTGCGCGATCTGCCTGCAATAATTCGGTTGTCATTTTTGGGGCTGCTGCGCAGCCCAGCGGGAGCAAGCTCCCTCGCCACAGGGGAACGATCAGCGTCCAGGCTGATCCTTGCCTCTTGGCGGCATGACACCGCCGGTTTTTCGTCTTCGATACATTTCCTCAATCCCCTCTAAATCCCTCAAGTCCTTTGTTTGCCGGGCCCGGCGCCGCCAGAAAAAAGTTGGTCTGCAAATTGCTTATGGCTCAGCAGTACAGCGGTGGGCGGCAAACGTCCGGCATGCAGAGGAAAGAGTGTGGACAAGTACCTTTATGTGGCAATGACCGGCGCCAGCCAGAATGCACTGGCGCAGAAGGCTCATGCCAACAACCTGGCGAACATCTCTACCAATGGTTTTCAGAAGGACCTGGAGCAGGCCCGTTCGATGCCGGTGTTTGGTGACAGCTTTCCGGCGCGTGCGTTTGCCATGAGCGAACGTCCGGCCACCGACTTCTCCCCGGGCGCCCTGGTGGAAACCGGCCGTGACCTCGATGTCGCGGTGCAAGGCAACGGCTGGATCGCCGTGCAGAACCCCGATGGCGGTGAGAGCTACGTGCGCACCGGCAGCCTGAACGTTGATGCGCTGGGCGTGCTGCGCGCCGGCAACGGCATGCCGGTGATGGGCAATGGCGGGCCGATTGCCGTGCCGCCCGAGCAGCAGATCGAAGTCGGCGAAGACGGCACCGTCAGCATCCGTGCGATGGGCGAAGGCCCGCGTGTGATGGCTGAAGTCGACCGCATCAAACTGGTCAACCCGGACTTCAAGAACATGACCAAAGGCCTGGACGGTTCGATCCACACCAAGGACGGCAAGCCGGCGCAAGCCGATGCCGGCGTCAAGCTGGTGTCCGGATTCCTCGAGTCGAGCAACGTCAATGCCGTGGAAGAAATGACTTCGGTACTGGCGCTGGCCAAGCAGTTCGAGCTGCACATCAAGATGATGAACACCGCCAAAGACGATGACCAGGCCATGGCTCGGGTCTTGCAGATCAGCTAATTATCAGAACGTCGCGCCGTAAAACAGGCGCACGAGGAGAAACGAATGCTTCCGGCTCTATGGGTTGCCAAAACAGGTCTGTCCGCCCAGGACACCAACCTCACCACCATTTCCAACAACCTGGCGAACGTATCGACCACGGGTTTCAAACGTGACCGCGCCGAATTCCAGGACTTGCTGTATCAGATCAAACGCCAGCCAGGCGCCCAGTCGACCCAGGACAGCGAACTGCCGTCGGGTCTGCAAGTGGGTACCGGTGTGCGCATCGTCGGCACCCAGAAAAACTTCACCGCCGGCAGCCTGCAAACCACCGAGCAGCCATTGGACATGGCCATCGACGGCCGCGGTTTCTTCCAGATCCTGCAGCCCGATGGCACCACGTCCTACACCCGTGACGGTACCTTCCACCTGGATTCCAACGGCCAGATCGTCAACGCCAGCGGCTTCGCCCTGGAGCCGGCCATTGTCATTCCGAACAATGCCCAGACGTTCACCGTTGGCCGTGACGGCACCGTGTCCATCACTGTTGCCGGCAGCCCGGCCGCCCAGGTGATCGGCAACCTGCAAACCGCCGACTTCATCAACCCGGCCGGTCTGCAAGCGGTGGGTAACAACCTGTTCCTGGAAACCGCTGCCAGTGGCGCGCCGCAAGTCGGCACCCCGGGCCTGGCCGGTTTCGGCACCACGCTGCAGAACACCCTGGAAACGTCCAACGTCAGCACCGTTGAAGAAATGGTCAACATGATCACCACTCAGCGCGCCTACGAGATGAACTCCAAAGTGATCTCCACCGCCGACCAGATGCTCTCGTTCGTAACGCAGAATCTGTAATCAAGTCTATGAGGCGGCCATGAGGTCGCCTGCAACACCGTGAGGTAGGGTCATGAATCGCTTTGTATCTGTTCTGGCACTGAGTGGGGTCGCCGCGCTGGCGGGGTGCGTCGGTCCGACGCCAAAGCCCAATGACCCTTACTACGCCCCGGTGTTGCCGCGCACGCCGTTGCCGGCTGCCGCCAATAACGGCTCGATCTACCAGGCCGGTTTCGAACAGAACCTGTACAGCGACCGCAAGGCATTCCGGGTCGGTGACATCATCACCATCACCCTGAACGAGCGCACCCAGGCGAGCAAGAACGCCAATTCCCAGGTCGGCAAGACCAGTAAGACCAGCATTGGTCTTTCCTCATTGTTCGGCACTAAGCCCAGCGTAAATAACCCGCTCGACAGCGGCGACCTGAGTCTGGATGCCAGCTACAGCGGCGACCGCGCGACCAAGGGTGACAGCAAGGCCGGGCAGGGCAACAGCCTCACCGGCTCGATCACCGTGACCGTCGCCGACGTGTTGCCCAACGGTATCATCGCCGTACGCGGCGAGAAGTGGATGACCCTCAATACCGGTGATGAACTGGTGCGGATTGCAGGGCTTGTTCGCGCCGATGACATCGCGACTGACAACACCGTTTCGTCGACCCGTATCGCCGATGCGCGCATCACCTATTCGGGCACCGGTTCGTTTGCCGATGCGAGTCAGCCAGGCTGGTTCGACCGTTTCTTCCTCAGCCCGCTGTTCCCTTTCTAGGTGGCTACGTTGAATCTTAAACACCTTATGGTGGGCGTCCTGTTGTTGACGGCGGCCTTCGATGCTCAAGCCGAGCGGCTGAAGGATATCGCCAGTATTTCCGGCGTGCGTTCCAACCAATTGATCGGCTACGGCCTGGTGGTCGGGCTTAACGGTACCGGCGACCAGACGACGCAAACCCCGTTCACCCTGCAGACCTTCAACAACATGCTCTCGCAGTTCGGCATCAAGGTGCCGCCAGGTTCCGGCAACGTGCAGTTGAAGAACGTCGCGGCGGTGTCGATCAGTGCTGATTTGCCGGCGTTCGCCAAGCCGGGTCAGCAGATAGACATCACCGTAGCGTCCATCGGTAACTCCAAGAGCCTGCGTGGCGGCACCTTGCTGTTGACGCCGCTCAAAGGTATCGATGGCAACGTCTATGCCGTCGCTCAGGGCAACCTGGTGGTCGGTGGTTTCGATGCCGAAGGTCGTGACGGTTCCAAGATCACCGTCAACGTTCCGTCGGCCGGTCGCATCCCCGG
Source organism: Pseudomonas sp. URMO17WK12:I6 (assembly GCF_003253625.1). Lineage (NCBI taxonomy): Bacteria > Pseudomonadati > Pseudomonadota > Gammaproteobacteria > Pseudomonadales > Pseudomonadaceae > Pseudomonas > Pseudomonas sp. URMO17WK12:I6. The sequence goes on along the minus strand of NZ_QKYZ01000009.1, from coordinate 179,079 downwards.
TGGTGCGTCGGTAGAGCGTGCAGTGCCGAGCGGTTTCAATCAGGGCAACAGTCTGACCCTGAACCTCAACCGTTCGGACTTCACCACGGCCAAGCGCATCGTCGACAAGATCAACGACATGCTTGGCCCTGGCGTCGCTCAGGCCATTGACGGTGGCTCGATCCGCGTGACCGCGCCACTCGATCCGAGCCAGCGGGTCGACTATTTGTCGATCCTCGAAAACCTCGAAGTCGATCCGGGCCAGGCGGTGGCGAAAGTCATCATCAACTCGCGCACCGGTACCATCGTGATCGGCCAGAACGTCAAGGTTTCCCCGGCCGCCGTGACCCACGGCAGCCTGACCGTGACCATCACCGAAGACCCGATCGTCAGCCAGCCCGGTCCTCTGTCCAACGGGCAGACGGCGGTCGTGCCGCGTTCGCGGGTCAACGCTCAGCAAGAAGCCAAGCCGATGTTCAAGTTCGGCCCGGGCACCACCCTCGACGAGATCGTTCGTGCGGTGAACCAGGTCGGCGCAGCACCGGGTGACTTGATGGCGATCCTCGAAGCGTTGAAACAGGCCGGCGCGTTGCAAGCCGACCTGATCGTGATCTGAGGACGGCGATCATGGATATGCGCAAAAGCGGTCTGGTCAGCAGCAGCGATTCGGGTTCCTACTCGGACCTGAATCGTTTGAATCAGCTCAAGGTCGGCGACAAGAACAGCGATGCGAACATGCGCAAAGTGGCGCAGGAATTCGAGTCGCTGTTCCTCGGCGAAATGCTCAAGTCCATGCGCTCGGCCACCGAAGCGCTGGGCAAGGATAATCCGCTCAACACGCCGGCAGCCAAGCAATACCAGGAAATGTACGACCAGCAGTTGGCCGTTTCCCTGTCTCGCGAAGGCGGCGGTATCGGCCTGGCTGACGTGTTGATGCGCCAGATGTCGAAGAACAAACCGTTGGCGCCGGGTGAGGCTGCGGCAGCATCTGCCGCCAAGCAAGCCGCCGCGAAGGCCGCCGTGGAAACACCGATTGCCGCCGGTACGGTCGCCACCAACGGGCCGCTGTCGCGCCTCAACGGCGAGCGCCCGTTGTGGGCTTCACGCGCGGTGAGGGCGCCGGCAGGTGCGGGCGAGGGCGCACACCGCAACGACATGGCGCTGATCAATCAGCGGCGTCTGGCGCTGCCACCGAAACTGGCCGACCGTTTGCTCGCAGGGTTGGTGCCGTCAGCATCGACCACGGCGACAACCGCCACCGCAACGCAGAACAAAATCCAGGTGCCGCCGAGCACCGCGACCGGTTCCGGCCCGCTGTACAACGGCGATTGGCTGGCTTCGCAAACGGATACGAGCTCCAGCGGGCGCCTGCAGATTTATGGTCGTGCCATGGCTCAAATCCCCCTGGCACCGGCGAAGAAAGCCTTCAGCTCCGCCGACGAATTCGTCAACACCATGCTGCCAATGGCCAAAGAAGCCGCCGACCGTATCGGTGTCGATCCGCGTTACCTGGTGGCTCAGGCCGCCCTGGAAACCGGTTGGGGCAAATCTGTCATGCGCGCCCAGGATGGCAGCAGTAGCCACAACCTGTTCGGGATCAAGGCCAGTGGTAACTGGAAGGGCGATTCGGCGCGGGCGATCACCAGCGAATTCAGAAATGGCCAGATGGTCAAGGAGACGGCTGAGTTCCGTTCCTACGCCTCTTACAAGGACAGTTTCCATGACCTTGTGACGCTGCTGCAAAGCAACAATCGCTATCAAGATGTGCTGAAGTCGGCCGATAACCCAGAACAGTTTGTACGCGAGTTGCAAAAAGCCGGGTATGCAACCGACCCGGATTACGCAAGCAAGATCTCGCAGATAGCCAAGCAGATGACGAGTTACCAAAACTACGCTGCAGCGGGCGCTTCCACTACGCCTTTATAGGCACAAGGCATAAGGTTTGAATCATGAGTTTGCTCAACATCGGGATGTCGGGTTTATCCGCTGGCCAAAGCGCGTTGATGGTGACCGGTAACAACATTGCCAACGCCGACACCGCAGGCTACTCGCGTCAGCAAACCGTGCAGGGCAGCAAGGCCTCGAATCAGTTCGGCAATGTCTACATCGGCACGGGTACGACCCTGGCCGATGTGCGTCGGGTGTACAACAGCTACCTCGATGCGCAACTGCAAACCACCACCTCGCTCAACAGCGACTCGGCTGCCTATGCCGGGCAGATCAGCCCGCTCGATAAGTTGCTGTCAGACAGCGGCACCGGCCTCAACGGCGCCCTGACCAAGTTCTTCGCCTCGGTACAGAACGTCAACGCCAAACCGGGCGACGATGCTTCCCGCCAACTGCTGCTCAGCGATGCGCAAGCCCTGAGTAACCGTTTCAACTCGATCTCCAGCCAGTTGGCCGCGCAGAACGCGGACATCAACGGCAACCTGACGAACATGGCCGATCAGGTCAACAAACTGGCGGCCACCGTGGCCCAGTTGAACCAGAAGATCTCCGAAGTTTCCAACGCCGGCGGCCAGCCCAACGACTTGCTCGACGCGCGCAACGAGACCGTGCGCCAGTTGTCCACCTTCACCGGGGCGCAAGTGCTCGAGCGTGACGGTAACCTCGACATTTACCTGGGCAGCGGACAGCCGCTGGTCATGGGGAATACCGCCAGCAAGCTGGAAGTGGTGCCGAGCAAAGACGACCCGTCGCGTTCGGCCATTCAGCTCAATCGCGGTTCGAGCACCATCGATATCACCTCGGTGATGACCGGTGGCGAGATGGGCGGCTTGCTGCGTTATCGCAGCACCGTGCTGGACCCGGCCATGAATGAACTGGGGCGTGTGGCGCTGGTCGTCGCCGATCAGATGAACACCGTCCAGGCCCAGGGCATCGACAAGAACGGTGATTTTGGTTCGAACCTGTTCAACAGCATCAACACCGCCGCGCAAATGGCCCAACGCAGCGTTGCCACGGTCGGCAACAGCGCCGGCTCAGGCAACTTCGATGTGAGCATCGAGGACAGCGGCAAGCTGACCATTAACGATTACAAGGTCACCTTCACCAGCGCCACCAACTACACCGTGCAGCGTCTGCCAGAAGGCACCGCCATGGGCGCGTTCAGCACGCTGACCACGCCACCGCCGGTGATCGATGGTTTCTCCATGACACTTTCCGGTGGCACCGCAGCCGCCGGCGACACGTTCAAGATCACCCCGACCCGCAACGCGGCGACCAACATCAAGACCGAGATGACCGACTCCAAGCGTCTGGCCATCGCGGCACCGTTGGGCGCGGCCATTGCTGCGGGCGGCAGCGGCACACTGACGATTCCGGCCAGCGGTCAGCCGACCCTGACCACCAAGTTCGATATCTACGACACGGCGACCACCACCACGATCCAGAACGGCCTGAAGACGTCGACGCCGGTCAAGATCGTATTTGGTGCGGCCGGTGGTTCGACTCAGACTTACCAAATGCTCGATGCCCAAGGCAACTCGCTCAGCAGCGGTACCATCGTGCCGGGCCAGAACAATACGTTGAGCCTGACCATTCCACTGGTCGACGGCACCGGCGCCGCGATCAATGATCCGGGACCGCCCGTTGTGCAGCGCACTGTGTCGTTCGACATGACCGTGGCCGGTTCGCCAGGTAACGGCACCGCGATCAACGTATCGCTCAGCCAGCCGGGTTCGCTGGATAACCGTAACGGCACCACACTGGCCGCCTTGCAGACCAAGCAGGCCGTGGACACCGGTTCGGCCAGCAACGGTATTTCCCTGAACGATGCCTACGGCAAACTGGTCTCGGGCGTCGGTGCCAAGGCCGCGCAAGGCAAGCTCGACAGTGCTGCGACCACCGCGATTTTGGCCAACGCCAAGGGCGCTCGCGACTCGTTGTCCGGTGTCGACCTCGATGAGGAAACCGGCAACCTGGTCAAGTATCAGCAGTACTACACCGCGTCTTCGCAGATCATCAAGGCTGCGCAGGAAATCTTCAGCACACTGATCAACAGTCTTTAAGGAGTCGTAGCCCATGCGCATTTCTACCGCCCAGTTTTACGAGTCCTCTGCTGCCAACTATCAGAAGAACTTTTCCAACGTGGTCAAGAGCAGCGAAGAGGCCAGCAGCCTGGTTCGCGTGAATACCGCGGCGGATGATCCGGTCGGTGCTTCGCGTTTGCTGCAATTGGGTCAGCAGGCTTCGATGCTTGACCAGTACTCGGCCAACATGACCACCATCAAAGGCACCCTAGGCCAGACCGAGTCGGTGATGACCAGTATTGGCAACGTGCTGCAGCGCGCCAAAGAGCTGGCGCTCGGCGCAGGCAACGCTGGCTATACCGATGCCGACCGTCAGGCGAACGCTTCCGAACTGGGGCAGATTGAAGAGCAACTGCTCAGCCTGATGAACACCAAGGATGAAAACGGCAAGTACATCTTCTCCGGGTCCAAGGGCGATGTGGTGCCGTTCACCCGCAACACCGATGGCAGCTACGCCTACAACGGTGATCAGGTCACGCTGGATCTGCCGATTGGCGATACCCAGTCGATGGCCACCAACAGCACCGGTTGGGATGTGTTCCAGCAGGCGATCAACACCAGTCGTACTCAGACCACGCTCACCGCGCCTGCGGTCGATGACGGTCGTGTGGTGTTGTCCAACGGTCAGGTCGGCTCCGATGTCACCTACAACGCCAAGTTCCGCAGCGGTGAGCCTTACACCGTGGATTTCGTCAGCGGCACGCAGTTGAAAATTACCGATTCCCTAGGTAACGACGTCACCGCCGAGGCCAGTCAGAATGGTGTGTTCAGCTCCACCAACGGTGCGGCCACACAGACTGTCAATTTCCGTGGCGTTGATCTGAAGTTGAACATCAACCTGCAAGCGGGTGACGTCCCGGGTACAGTGATCACCGGGCACAGTTTCACCCTGGCGGCCAAGCCGGACAGCTTCACTACGTCTCGCAGCCCGGGGAATCCTTCGGCGGCACTGGTCACCGGTACCGCGGTCACCAACAGCGCCAACTACCACGCCAGTTTCCCGAACGGTAGTGCGATCCTCAAGTTCACCAGCGCCACGAACTACGATTTGTACGCCGCGCCACTGACCGCCAGCAGCAAACCGGTGTCCAGCGGCACCATGGCCGGTGCCACGGCAACCGCGTCCGGCGTTACCTTTACGTTGGCCGGTACACCGGCTGCGGGTGACCAGTTCTCCGTTGCAGTCAACACACACCAGACACAGAACGTTCTGGATACCGTCAGCCAACTGAAGACCGCACTGGCGACACCGACCAACAACAACCCGATCGCCATCCAGCAATTAAACGCGGCGATCGGTTCAGGCATTGGCAATCTGTCCAGTGGCATCGACCAGTTGGCGGCCGGCATCAGTTCCGTGGGGGGGCGCGGTTCGTCATTGACCACTCAGACTGAGATCAACCAGAGTCTGGCGCTGGCCAATACCCAGACCCAGTCGTCGATTCGCGATTCCGATCCGGCCGAAGTGATGACCCGCCTGACCCTGCAGCAAACCATGTTGCAGGCCTCGCAATTGGCGTTCAGCAAGATCGCTCAGTTGGGGCTGTTCAACAAAGTCTGAATCCAGGCCTTCGCGATTTATCGCGAGGGTTGCAGATTGCCGAGTGCAAACCGTCTTTTTTCAGCGGTTCCGGGAGGCTCCACTCTTTTTAGAGTGAGCTTCCGCCGCTCGAGAGTTCCCCTGCCGTGAAACCAGTCCCTCTTGTCAGCATCGCCATCCCCGCCTTCAATCCGCAGTTCTTTCAGGCGGCGTTGCAAAGCGCGCTGAATCAAACCTACAGCAACTTCGAAGTGATTGTCTGCGACGACAGTGTCGGCGACGAAATCCGCCGGATCGTCGAGGATTGTGAGGTGCCGCAGTCGATCCGGTTACGTTATGTACGCAATGATCGACGCTTGGGATTTCAGGGTAACCTCATGGCTTGCGCACAAGAGGCCAGCGGCGATTATCTGAAGCTGCTGTGCGACGACGATCAACTGTTGCCTGAGTGCATCAAGCAGCAGATCGAAGGTTTTATCGATCGTGATGACGTGAATCTGGTCATCGCCCAGCGACAGTTTTGCGACGGCGATTACATCCTGTTGTCCGAGCGGCTGGAAAACTGCTGTTTTTCTACTGGCATCACGCTGTTCAAGGGTGAGGATCTGTTGGGGATTCTGGAAAGCACCCTGGTCAACTTCCTCAGCGGTTTGAGCGGGGCGCTGCTGCGTACCCGTCATGCGCTGGAGTATTTGCCGGCGTTGACCCAGGTCGGTGAAGGTTTCGTGGCTCGCCTGGACTTCGCCTTGTTTGCCTGTTTGTTGCGTCGCGGCAATCTGGTTGTCGTCAGTCAGGTTCTGAGTCTCGAGCGCCTGCACCCGGCGCGATTGAGTAATCAGCCACACGTCAGGAATGCGCTGGCGACAGAGCTCGACTGGCTCAAACAGATGCTTGCATTGCGCAGTGGCGAGCCGGCACCTGCACCAGGCTGGGTGCGCTATATGACTCTGGCCGATGCAGTCGATGGTCAGCCCTATGCCTGGGAAGAGTCGGGGTTGGGCCGATCCCTGAGTTTCATACACACCCTGGTGCTTTCCCGGGTGGGTGACGACTGCGACAGTTTTGTCGACCTGTATCGTGAATGGTTGTCTTGCCGCACATTGAACCCCGCTCAACAGCGTCTTTTGCCTGCCCGCCTGCAGGGGTGGGCCTGGCGTCCGCGGATTGTGCCGATCGTCATTGATAGCGAAGGTAATAGCGTAGCGCTGGAAGATACGCTCAAGAGTATTCGTCAGCAGGTTTATGCCGCCGAGCAGGTGGTGGTGATTTCCCGTTCGGAGCATGCGCCCTGCGAAGGTGTGCGTCATGTACGTTTGCATGAAGAGCCGGTCGCTCAGTTCAATCGACTGCTGAGGCAACTGGATGAGGCAGACTGGATCTATCTGGTCCGGGCGGGCGATCGTTTGAACGAGCTGGCCTTGTTGCTGCTGGCCGAGCGCATGGTCGAAATGCCGGACGTGCGCTGTCTCTATAGCGATGAGGGAGGGCTGCGCGATGAGGTGTCGATCGAGCCCGTGTTCAAGCCGGACTTCAATCTTGACTTGATGCGTAGTTACCCTTACATCGGCCGGGTCCTCGCTTTACAGCGTCAGCGGGTTCTCGAGCTTGGCGGCATTGTTGCGGGCTACGATGAGCTCGGTGTTCACGATCTGGTCTGGCGTCTGGTGGAGAGCAATGGCCCGCACGCCATCGGCCATGTGAGCGAAGTGCTCGTGGAGTCTGCCTTGCGCCTGTCTCAGTGGCTCTCGCAACCCCAGGTCATCGAGCAGAATCCTCGGGTACTTGCCGCGCATCTACAGCGTATTGAGGCGCCACACCGCGTCCGTAGCGGCAGTCTGGCGCTGATCAATCGTGTTGACTACCTCCATGACCAGCAGCCTCTTGTATCGATCATCATCTCCACCAGGGACCAGATCGGTTCTTTGCAGCGCTGTGTTGAAAGTCTGTTGGAAAAAACGGCCTATTCGCGTTACGAGATTTTGATTGCCGATAACGCCAGCATTGCCGCAGATGCCTGTAGCTGGCTGGCGGCCATGGAGCAAATGGGCAGCGACAAACTGCGAGTGCTGCGCTGTGACTATGGCGACAACCAGGCAGCGGTGCATAACTTCGCCGCGGCCCAGGCGCGGGGCGACTATCTGCTGTTGCTCAGCCCCCATAACATCATCGTCAATGCCGATTGGCTGGACGAGTTGCTGAATCACGGCCTGCGCCCTGAGGTCGGTGTAGTTGGCGGGCGGATGCTGAGTCCGCAGGGCCGGATCGAGGGTTCGGCACTGGTTCTGGGGTTGCGGGGGGCCATTGGTGTCCCCAATCGCGGAGAGTTGCTCAACGCCCCTGGCTACATGCAGCGTCAGCAAACTGTACAGAACTTCAGTGCGGTCGGCGTCGATTGTCTCCTGGTACGCAAGCAGGTTTTCGACGAGTTGCAGGGGTTGGACGAACAACATTTGGCCCAGGCGCTTAATGGTCCTGATTTTTGTCTGCGTGTGCGGCAGGCCGGCTACCTGGTGGTATGGACGCCATACGCGGAGCTGGTGCAGGCGATCCCGGCTTCCACTGTCGGGCCTGCACCTAAAGTGCTGCAAGCTGAGCAGAAACACTTCTACCGGAACTGGTTGCCTGTGGTTGCCAGGGATCCGGCGTATAACCGGAACCTGAGTCTGGGCACCAGCAATTTCAGTCTGGAGCCGGGGTTCAAGGACGGGTGGGATCCCTTCACCCGTCAGCCCCTGCCCAAGATCCTGGCGATTCCGATCAACGCCACGGCGGTGGGGCATTATCGGGTCAGCCAGCCGTTCCTCGAGCTGGAGGCGGCGGGGCGAGTGGTAGGGCATATGACCTACCATACGCCGACGGACATTGAACTTGAGCGGTGCTCGCCCGACGTGATCATCCTGCAGGGGCGCTACAGCCAAGGGGCTGTCGATGAGGTCGAGCGAATCAAAAACTGTTCGCAAGCCTTCCGGATTTTTGAGCTCGACGATTACGTGATCGATGTGCCGAAAAAGAATGCGCACATCCGCAAGGCCGAAGTGGGTGTCGACAAACTGGTGCGGCGTGGTGTCGGATTGTGTGATCGGGTCGTGGTATCGACTCAGCCGCTGGCGGATGCATTGCGTGACATGCATCACGATATTCGGGTGGTGCCGAACATGCTTGCACCACATCTGTGGACGGGCCTCACCAGTCATCGACGTACCTCGCGCAAACCCCGCGTAGGCTGGGGCGGCGGCACCAGTCATGACGGTGACCTGGCAATTATTGCCGACGTGGTGCGTCTGCTTGCCAATGAAGTCGAATGGGTGTTTTTCGGAATGTGCCCCGAGGCGCTACGACCATTTGTGCATGAGTTTCACACGGGCGTCGGTCTTGAGGCTTACCCCGCCAAACTGGCCAGCCTGAACCTCGACCTGGCACTGGCTCCTCTGGAGTTCCACATCTTCAACGACTGTAAGAGCAACTTGCGTCTGCTGGAGTACGGCGCCTGCGGTTACCCGGTGATTTGCACCGACACAGAAGCCTATCGCGGCTATCTGCCCTGCACCAAGGTCGTGAGCAACAGCACCGAGGAATGGCTTGAGGCAATCCGCATGCACCTGTCCGACCCTGATGCGAGCTATCGCATGGGCGATGCGCTGCGTGAGGAAGTGCTGCGCGATTACATGCTCAAGGGCAACAACCTCAACTACTGGGCCGAGGGTTGGTTACCGAACTGATTGAACCTGGATGTACACCCGCAAGCGGCCTTGGGCTCGCTTTTATGCTTGGGGACGAACCCGGTCTGCATGATCCGGATTCGTCCCTTTTTTGTGCCTGCCATTTGGATTCATGAGCTGGCGCGTTTCCTGCAAGTCCCCCTGATATCGCCATAAAACGAGCGCTTGCGGCCGGTACGCCAGCGTCTGACATGGCAGAACGTTTTAGCCAGACAGCCCGCAAAAGCTTGAAACAGCTTGGCCGAGCTCTGTGAAGAACAAGAGGGGAGACGATGAAGGCAGTAATTCTGGCGGGTGGCCTGGGCACGCGCATCAGCGAAGAATCGCACCTGAAGCCCAAGCCGATGATCGAGATCGGTGGCAAGCCAATTCTTTGGCACATCATGAAACAGTACTCCGCCCACGGGATTCATGACTTCGTGATCTGCCTTGGCTACAAGGGCTATGCGATCAAGGACTTCTTCGCCAACTACTTCCTGCACACCTCCGACGTCACCTTCGACATGTGCAACAACCGTATGGACGTTCACCAGAATTACAGTGAGCCGTGGCGCGTCACGCTGATCGACACCGGTGAGGAAACCATGACTGGTGGTCGTTTGCGACGGGCCGGCCGCTATCTGGAAAACGAAGAAGCGTTCTGCTTTACCTACGGCGACGGCGTGTCTGACTTGAACATCAGCGCCCTGGTGGATTTTCACCTTTCCCACGGCAAGCTTGCCACGGTCACGGCGGTCCAGCCGCCCGGTCGTTATGGCGCCCTGGAGCGCGAAGGTTATCTGGTTCGCGGTTTCACTGAAAAACCTCGTGGGGACGGTGGCTGGATCAATGGTGGTTTCTTTGTGCTGTCGCCTAAGGTGCTGCCGCTGATTACCGCGGATGAGACGGTTTGGGAGTCCGAACCTTTGACCGGCCTGGCCAGCGATGGCCAGCTTGCTGCTTTCCAGCACGACGGCTTTTGGCATCCGATGGATACCCTGCGCGACAAGAACCACCTCGAAGCGCTGTGGCAGAGCGGGGAGGCCCCATGGAAGCAATGGGCCTGAGTCCGGAGTTCTGGCGTGGCAAACGGGTGCTGCTGACCGGCCACACCGGTTTCAAGGGCAGTTGGTTAACGTTGTGGCTGCAAAGCCTCGGGGCCGAGGTCAGCGGGTTTTCGCTCGATCCGTCCACCGAGCCGAGCCTGTTCGAACTGGCGCGGGTACATGAGGGCATCAACGATCAGCGTGGTGATCTGCGTGATCTGGGCGCCTTGCTGGAACTGATCGTCGAAACCCAGCCGCAAATCGTCCTGCACCTGGCGGCCCAACCGCTGGTGCGCGAAGGCTATCGCGATCCGCTTGGCACCTATTCCAGCAACGTCATGGGCACCCTCAACCTGCTTGAAGCGATCCGCCAGGTCGGCGGCGTGCGTGCCTGTGTGCTGGTAACCACCGACAAGGTCTATGCCAACAAGGAATGGCTGTGGCCGTACCGCGAAGACGAAGCCCTGGGCGGTCACGATCCTTACAGCAGCAGCAAGGCTTGCTGCGAATTGTTGGCGCAGTCTTACGCTGCCTCGTTTTTCCCGGCTGACAAGTACGCCGAGCATGGCTTGGCGTTGGCCACCGCGCGGGCCGGCAACGTGTTGGGCGGTGGCGACTTCGCGCCGGAACGCCTGATTCCCGATGTGCTCAAGGCCTGGTCGGCCGACCAGCCGGTGACCCTGCGCTACCCGCAGGCCGTGCGCCCCTGGCAGCACGCTCTTGAGCCTTTGGCAGGTTACCTGCAATTGGCTGCCGGTCTCTACGAACAAGGCCCACAGTTTGCCGGCGCGTGGAACTTCGGTCCGAGCGAAGCGGACATGTGCAGCGTCGGCGAAGTGGTCGAGTTGCTTGCCAGCCGCTGGCCGCAAGCACGCGGATTGCGCATCGAACCGAGTGATTTGCATGAGGCCGGTCTGCTGCGCCTGGACAGCAGTCGCGCCCGTCAACGGTTGGCCTGGCAACCGCGCTGGTCGTTGCAGCAGTGCCTGACCCAAACCCTCGATTGGCACCTGGCGTGGCAGAACGGTGATGACATGCGTGAAGTCACCCTGAACCAGTTGAACCTGTACCGAGGCGCGTTGTGAGCGAGTTCTTGTTGAAAGCCTTACCGCTGGCCGGTCTGTTCAGCGTGCAGCACAAACGCTTCGAAGATGATCGCGGGCACTTCGCCCGGCTGTTTTGTGAAGGCAGCCTGAGCGCTTTCGGCCAGCCGTTTCATATCCGCCAGATCAACCACTCCTGCACCCGTGAGCGGGGCAGTGTGCGCGGTCTGCATTTTCAAAATTCCAATGCGCCGGAAGCCAAGTTGATTACCTGCCTGCGCGGCGAAGTCTGGGATGTGGCGGTGGACTTGCGCCCCGATTCCGAAACCTTTCTGCACTGGCACGCCGAGCACCTGAAGGCCGGTGATGGTCGCAGCTTGCTGATCCCGGCCGGGTTCGCCCATGGCTTCCAGACGCTGACCGATGACGCCGAATTGCTCTACCTGCACAGCGCTGATTACACGCCTGCGCACGAGGGCGGGTTGTCGGTGAACGATCCACGGCTGGCGATTGCCTGGCCGTTGCCTGTCAATAATCTGTCGGCCAGGGATTCCAGCCATCCCTTGATCGATGAACACTTCGCTGGAGTGCGTCTATGAACTGCCGTGGTTGCGGTACTCCTCTGGCCTTGCCGCTGATCGATCTCGGCACCTCGCCGCCATCCAACGCCTATGTGCACGCCGATCGCCTGGAACAAGCCGAGCAATGGGTACCATTGAAGGTCGCGGTGTGTCAGCAGTGCTGGTTGGTGCAAACCGAGGATTACACCAGCGCCGACAGCCTGTTCGATGCCGAGTATGCGTATTTCAGTTCGTTCTCCAGTACCTGGCTGGCCCATGCCGAGCGCTATGTCGCCGAGATGGTCGAACGCTTCGGCCTGACTGCCGACAGTCGCGTGGTGGAAATCGCCGCCAACGACGGTTACCTGTTGCAGTACGTTGCCGGGCGCGGCATCCCCTGCCTGGGCGTTGAGCCAACCCGCAGCACCGCGCAAGCGGCGCGGGAAAAAGGCCTGGAGATTCGCGAACTGTTCTTCGGTCGCGACACCGCCGCGCAGCTGAAAAGCGAAGGCTGGGCCGCCGACCTGATGGCCGCCAACAACGTGTTGGCGCATGTGCCGGACATTAATGATTTCCTCGGTGGTTTCTCCACCTTGCTCAAGCCGACCGGTGTGGCGACGTTCGAATTTCCGCAACTGTTGACGTTGATGGCCGGGCAGCAATTCGACACGCTGTATCACGAGCACTATTCCTACCTGTCCCTGACTGCCGTGCAGACCTTGTGCGAGCGCAATGGCCTGGAAGTGTTCGACGTCAGCCAGTTGTCGACCCATGGCGGTTCGTTGCGGGTGTTCGTCCAGCGGGCCGACGGTGTTCGCCGTGAGGTGCAGCCAGCCGTTCAACAGCAGTTGCAGGCTGAACTGGCAGCGGGAGTGAAAACCCCCGAGTACTACGCGACCCTGGCGCCAGCGGCCGAGGGCATCAAGCACCAATTGCTGCGTTTCCTGTTGCAGGCCAAGGCCGACGGCAAGCGCGTGGTCGGTTATGGTGCGGCAGCCAAGGGCAACACCTTGCTCAACTACGCCGGGGTCAAACCGGACCTGTTGGCCTGGGTGGCCGATGCCAACCCGCACAAGCAGGGCAAGTACTTGCCGGGCAGTCGAATCCCGGTGGTTTCGCCCGACCGCATCGATCTTGAAAAACCCGACTACATCCTGGTTTTGCCCTGGAACCTGTTGACTGAAATCACCCAACAATTCGCCTCGGTCAAAGTGTGGGGCGCGCGGTTTGTTGTCGCCGTTCCGGAGTTGAGCATTCAATGAGCAGAATTCATTACACCAAGCCGAGCGTGGGCGAGTTGGAAGCCCGGTATGCCCTGGACGCCGTTCAGAACGGTTGGGGCGCACGTTGCTACGAATATCTGACGCGTTTCGAGCATGGTTTTGCCGAGCATCTTGGCGCCACCTACGCCATCGCGACCTCCAGCTGTACTGGCGCCTTGCACATGGGGATGGCGGCGTTGGACATTGGTGCTGGCGATGAGGTGATCCTGGGCAACACTAACTGGATCGCGTCGGCGGCGCCCATTACCTACCTGGGTGCCACGCCGGTATTCGTCGATGTTCTGGCGGATAGCTGGTGCCTGGACCCGGAGCAGGTCAGGCGTGCAATTACCCCGCGAACCAAAGCCATTCTCGCAGTGCACCTCTACGGTAACCTGTGTGATATGGACGCCTTGCTGGCGATCGGTCGGGAACACAATATTCCGGTGATCGAAGACGCCGCTGAGGCCATCGGCTCGCAATGGCGTGGTCGGGCGGCCGGTTCTCTAGGTGCATTCGGTGCGTTCTCGTTTCATGGCACCAAGACCATGACCACCGGCGAGGGCGGGATTTTCGTCACCTCGGACAAAGCCTTGTACGAGCGCGTCCTGACCTTATCCAACCATGGCCGGGTCGCTGGCAGCACCAAACAGTTCTGGCCGGAGTTCATCGGCTTCAAATACAAGATGAGCAACCTGCAGGCCGCCGTCGGTTGCGCTCAGGTCGAGCGTATCGATGAGCTGATCAGTCGCAAGCGTGAGATTTTCGCCAATTACGCCCGCGCCCTGACATTACTGCCGGGTGTTTCCCTGAACCCTGAGCCTGAGCACTCGCGTAACGGCTACTGGATGCCGACAGTGGTGTTCGATGCGGAGACCGGGATTTGCCGGGATGAGTTGATCGCCGCTTTCCAGGCTGCCGATATCGATGCCAGGGTGTTCTTCTGGCCGTTGTCGTCGTTGCCGATGTTCAGCGAACACTCTGTCGACACACCGGTGGCTTTCGCCTTGCCGGAGCGCGCATTCAACCTGCCGAGTTATCACGATATGACCGACGCCGATCAGCAACGAGTGGTGGATGTCGTGCGTGCCCTGCTCGCAAAAAGGCAGCTGTCGTGAAGATTTATTTGCTGGGCGCGGCCAACCCCGAAGCGGTGCGCATGCTTCACGCGGTGAAGCGCAGCACCCCCAATGTCGAATTCGCCTTTCTGGATAACGACCCGAGTAAGCAGGGCACGCTGTTTTATGGGGTACCGGTGATCGGCGGCTCGGATCGGGTGAGCGAACTCAAAGGGCCTCAGGCGCGCTTCGTGAACCTGATCACCGGCAGTACCCGGCTGCGCTACGAGACCACCCGCCAACTGGTCGAGGCCGGCGCCACCCTGGGCCAATTCGTTCACCCGGGTATCGACCTGACCATGATTCGCATGGGGCAGGGCAGTTATCTACAGGAAGGCGTGCTCATGCAGGCCGAAGTAACGCTGGGCGACAACACCAGTATCAGTGCCGGCAGCGTGGTGGGGCATGAAGGACGGATCGGCCACTCGGTTTTCATGGCACCTGGGGTGTGTATCGCCGGTTGCGTGGAAATCGGCGACGGGACATTTATCGGTACCAACGCCACCATCCTGCCGCGCCTGCGCATCGGTCGCTGGGTCACCATCGGCGCCGGCGCCGTTGTCACCAAAGATGTTCCGGATTATTCGGTCGTGGCGGGCAATCCCGCCAGGATCATCAAGACCAACGCGGTGCCTTACCCCGACGGTAAGGTATTCAAGTAAGCCGTTTCCCTTTTTTTTTGGAGAGTTGCGATGAATCCCCATGAGCAGTTTCGTGAAGAAGTAAAAGGCAACATCGAAGGTTTGAAGAAAGACAAAGCGCTGCAGGCCGAGTCCCTGGACTGGGTCGGCACCACGGCCAAACACAAGTACACCTACAACTTCAGCTGGATGGGCCGCCCGATCATTCAGTTCCCTCAGGACATGGTGGCCATGCAGGAAATCATCTGGAACTTGCGCCCGGATGTGATCGTGGAAACCGGGATTGCCCACGGCGGGTCGTTGGTGTTTTACGCCTCGATGCTGGAGCTGATCGGCCATGGTGAAGTACTGGGTGTCGACATCGATATTCGCCAGCACAACCGCGAAGCGATCGAAGCCCATCCGATGAGCAAACGAATCCAGATGATTCAGGGTTCGAGC
The DNA here is from genome assembly GCF_003253625.1 of Pseudomonas sp. URMO17WK12:I6. Classification (NCBI taxonomy): domain Bacteria; kingdom Pseudomonadati; phylum Pseudomonadota; class Gammaproteobacteria; order Pseudomonadales; family Pseudomonadaceae; genus Pseudomonas; species Pseudomonas sp. URMO17WK12:I6. The sequence goes on along the minus strand of NZ_QKYZ01000009.1, from coordinate 163,720 downwards.
ATCGACACCGCGATCGTCGATCAGGTGCGCGAGCGCATTCAGGGCAAGAAAGTGCTGGTGGTGCTGGACTCCAATCACACCCATCAACACGTGCTGGAAGAGTTGCGCCTGTATGCACCGATGGTCTCGGTCGGCAGCTACTGCGTGGTCATGGACACGGTCGTCGAAGACATGCCGGAAGACGCCTTTCCGGACCGTCCATGGGGCAAGGGTGATAACCCTAAAACCGCCGTTTGGGCGTACCTGGAAGAAAACCGGGATTTCGAGATCGATCAGGCGATTCACAGCAAACTGCTGATCACCGTCGCGCCGGATGGCTACCTGCGCCGGGTGCGTTAAACGACAACTTCATTCAAGTGTTCATCAGGCAATAGGTCTGTGGCGGGGAAGGATATGCAAGGCATTTACGGTTCTGAAAACACGTTGCCCCTGAGTGAGCTGTTCACTCTGGTGCTGATTACGCACAATCGTCCGGCGTTTTTGCGCAGGGCGTTGCAGTTCTACAGCACGCTGCCTTGCAGGATTCTGGTCCTTGATTCGTCAGCCGTTGCTCTGGATGGCGCGGCGACGGTTGCAGACACCATCGACTATCGGCATTTGCCGCAGTTCGGCTATTGGGGCATCCAGGCCAAGCTGGTATACGGTGTCGAACAGGTCACCACGCCGTACATGGTGTTCGCCTCCGACGATGATTTCCTGTTGCACGGTGCTCTCACCGAATCGGTGAACTTCCTCGAAGCCAACCCCGACTACGGTTTGTGCCACGGCTATTGCCTGATGTACCTGACCCACGCCAATTATGTGCAGTACTACCGTCGCGACAAGAAGGTGCAGGAGGATTACAACGCCGAACAAGGCCAGGACCGTGTACTCGATTACATGGGGCAGTACATTCCGCCGTTCTATGCCGTGCATCGGACCTCGTTGTTGCGTGACTGGTACGAAGCGATGCCGGAAGGCACGATCTTCCAGTGGCAGGAAATCGGCCACGTGTACTACATGCTGGCACGGGCCAAGGCGCGAATTCTCCCGGCACCCTATGTGGTACGTGAAGTCAATTACGGGCGTTCGGATCACAACACCGAAATCATGACGACCTTGAGTTTCAAGGACGCCCGCTCTGTCGCCGAGCGCGAGCGCTTTGCCGGGTTCCTGTCATCGCTGCCGACGGGTATCACCGGTCTCGACCAACAGCAGACCGCCCAGTTGGCCCTGCAAAGCTTCGCCGCTTTGGCCGACAGCCTGACTGCCCGCAACGCGCTGACCATCGAACCGATATTCGAGTCTTACTGGACCGATCCGACGGTCGGCCCGAAGCGTGTCTTCGGCCCGGAGCAATACGTCGAGATGCCGTTCTACAACAGCGCCTTCTTCGAGCAACTGGCGGAGTGCGAGTTTCTGCTCCATGCAATGCCGGCCGGCCGTTTGCAACTTGAGGAAATGGAAGGGACATTGCTCAAGCAGCAGACACTGCAGCGTACTTACTCCAATGACAGTCCGGCGACGATCCAGACGCGCCTGCTTCAAGCCGTGGAACTCGGCGCCTTCAACCGTCGAGTCGTGCAAAAGCTCGCTCAGCAACTGGTGGACATGGGGGAAACGGCTGATGCCCAAGTGTTGGCCGATTGGGTGCAGCGCCTGGACAGTGTGCCGACCCACGATAGTCGTCAGTTGCTCGACACGATGCCGTCGGGACGTCTGCTCAACTGGTTGCAGGCACGGGAGCCAAATGAGACTGCGGTGAGGAAAATCAACCAGCATCTGGCAGCCAATGACGGTGGACCTCAGTTCGGCATTTTGTTGCTGGACCTGGACGCAGACATGGACAAGCTTCAGGCCAGCTTCGATAGTCTGATGGAGAGCGCGTTCCGGGCCTTCAAAGTGGTGGTCTTCACCACCGGCGATCTGCCGGCAGTCACCACCGAACAAAACACCCTGCATTTCGTCAAGGTCACCACCAGCAACTATGTCGATAAGCTGAACCAGATTGCTCGCCAGTCGACCTCGGACTGGTTGCTGCTGGCCGAGGCGGGCGACGAGTTCACCGCCGCGGGTCTGTTGCGTGCCAGCCTGGAGTTGCAGAACGCCGAGGGTTGCCGTGCGGTGGCGGTGGACGAGATTCATCGTCAGGCCAATGGCACGCTGGTCGATGTCTTCCGTCCCGCCTTCAACCTCGATTTGTTGCAGAGCCTGCCGGCGCTGACTGCGCGGCATTGGCTGATCCGGCGTGAGGTGTTGGTGGAGGTCGGCGGTTTTGCTCGTGAGTTCACTTCGGCGCTCGAGTTCGACCTGTTGCTGCGCCTGATCGAAGCCGGCGGCCTGGCCGGGCTCGCGCATCTGGCAGAGCCTTTGCTGATCACCCAGGCACCGCTGCCGGGGCCTATTGAACACGAACGCCAGACTCTGGTTCGTCATCTGGCGACCCGCGGATATCAGGCCCAGGTCAGTGCCGAAGCGTCGGGAGGCTACCGTATCGACTACCGTCACGCCGATCGTCCGAAGGTTTCGATCATCGTTCACAGCCAGGACAACCTGGAGTGTTTGCAGCGCTGCCTGGTCAGCGTGTTGCAACGCACGCGCTATCAGAACAATGAGATCGTGATCGTCGACAATCACAGCCAGTCCGCCGAACTGCTCGCCTGGCTGGAAAGCCTGGAGCAGAACGGTCGTGGCCGGGTTCGTCTGGTCAGGGCAGAGCAGCGTCTGAGCACTTCGGCACTACTTAACCTGGCTGTAGAACAGGCTCAGGGCGAATACCTGGTGCTGCTGGCGGCGGACGCCGAGGTCGTTAACGCCAACTGGATCGAGGCACTGCTTAACCAGGCGCAGCGTCCTGAGGTAGGAGTGGTCGGGGCCAAACTGGTGGATGCCAATGGCAATGTGACGGGGGCCGGTTTGATTCTGGGCCTCAATGGCGGGGTCGCTTCACCTTTCGCAGGCGAGAAAAAAGATGCCCAGGGCTACATGCGTCGCTTGGTCGTCGAACAGAACTATCAGGCTGTCTCTGGTGCTTGTCTGATGATTCGCAAGCAAGTGTTTGATGACGTCGGTGGATTGGACCAAGAGCATTTCGACGAGGCTTACGCCGATGTCGATCTGTGCCTGAAAGTTGCCGACGCAGGTTTGCTGACGGTCTGGACACCACAAGTGCAGATTACGCACCCCGGGACTTTGCCGGACAATCCGCAGGCGGCAGCTGCCCTGCGTGACAAGTGGCCCGCCCGTTTCGAGCAGGACTCAGCCTACAACCAGAACCTGGCCTTGACTGGCAAGGGCTTTACCCTCGGCGAACCGACCAGCATTGACTGGGCGCAGTTGCTCGCATAAGCCTGGCTGACAGGTAAAAGGACTCAAGGCATGTTCAACGGTAAATCGATTTTCATCTCTGGCGGCACCGGTTCGTTCGGGCGCAACTTCATCCGCCGCTTGCTGGAGCAATACCAGCCCAAGCGGGTGGTGGTGTTTTCCCGCGATGAGCTCAAGCAGTACGAGATGCAGCAGACGTTCAACGCGCCGTGCATGCGTTACTTCATCGGTGATGTGCGCGACGCCGACCGTTTGCGTCAGGCCATGCGCGGTATCGATTACGTGGTGCACGCCGCGGCGCTGAAGCAAGTACCGGCGGCGGAATACAACCCCACCGAATGCATCCGCACCAACGTCAACGGCGCGGAAAACATCATCGCCGCGGCCATCGACAACGGCGTGAAAAAAGTTGTCGCGCTGTCCACCGACAAGGCTGCCAGCCCGATCAACTTGTACGGCGCGACCAAGCTGCTGTCGGACAAATTGTTCGTGGCTGCCAACAACATTGCCGGCGAGCAACAAACCCGGTTTGCCGTGGTGCGCTATGGCAACGTCGCTGGCTCACGGGGTTCGGTGGTGCCGTTCTTCAGCAAACTGATCGCCGAGGGCGCCAAAGAGCTGCCGATCACCGATGAGCGCATGACGCGGTTCTGGATCACCCTCGATCACGGCGTGAAGTTTGTGCTCGACAGCTTCGCCCGCATGCACGGTGGTGAAGTGTTTGTACCGAAGATCCCGTCGATTCGCATCGTCGATCTGGCACAGGGCATGGCTGAACATTTGCCGCACAAACACGTCGGCATTCGTCCGGGGGAAAAACTCCATGAGCTGATGGTACCGCTGGACGACGCGCGCATGACCCTGGAGTTCGACGATCACTACACCATTCAGCCGTCGATCCGTTTCACCAGCGTCGACGTGGATTTTGCCGTCGACAAACTGGGCGAGCAGGGCCGGCCGGTGGGCGAAGATTTCGAGTACCGTTCCGATACCAACCCGCACTTCCTGTCAGTCGGCCAGATCGCCGACCTGCACGCGGAACTGTCGGCATGATTCCCTACGGTCGGCAAAGCCTCGATCAGGCGGACATCGATGCGGTGGTCGCCGTGTTGCAGTCTGACTGGCTGACCCAAGGGCCGACCATCGAGCGTTTCGAACAGGCGATGGCCGAGCGGTGCCAGGCCGATTTCGCGGTGGCGGTGTGCAATGCCACGGCGGCGTTGCACATTGCCTGCCTCGCGGCGGGCCTAGGGCCGGGCGATCGGTTATGGACCTCGCCGAACACCTTTCTGGCCTCGGCCAACTGCGGTCGCTACTGCGGCGCCGATGTCGATTTTGTCGACATTGACCCGCTGACCTGGAACCTCGATGCCTACGCCTTGGCGTCGAAGTTGGAAATCGCCGAGCGCGACGGCAAGCTGCCGAAAGTGCTGGTGGCGGTAGCGTTCTCCGGGCAGAGCTGCGATATGCGCATGATCGCCGAACTGGCTGAACGTTACGGTTTCACGGTGATCGAGGATGCCTCCCACGCGGTCGGCGCGTCCTATGCCGGGCGCCCGGTGGGTTGCGGTGAATTCGCGGCAATGACCGTGTTCAGTTTCCACCCGGTGAAGATCATCACCAGTGCCGAAGGCGGCATGGTGCTGACCAATCGCCCGGAACTGGCCGAGCGCTTGCAACGCCTGCGCAGCCACGGCATGACCCGTGACCCGGAGCAGATGACCGAGCCCAGCCACGGCCCCTGGTACTACCAGCAAGTGGAACTGGGCTTCAATTACCGGATCACCGACCTGCAAGCGGCCCTCGGTCTGTCACAGCTGAACAAGCTTGATGGCTTTATCGAACGCCGCCGTGAACTGGCGGCGCGTTACGACCGGTTGCTGGCGTACTTGCCGCTGACCTTGCCCAGCACGCAGCCTGAAGCCGAATCGGCGTGGCATCTGTACGTGGTGCGCTTGCAGACGGAGCGGATCAACCTCAGTCATCGACAGGTGTTCGAAGGCTTGCGAGCGGCCGGTGTCGGGGTGAATCTGCACTATATTCCCGTGCACTTGCAGCCGTACTATCGCGACCTGGGTTTTGCCGAGGGTGATTTCCCCCAGGCCGAACGTTATTACGCCGAGGCCATCAGCCTGCCGCTGTTTCCTCTGCTGAGCGATGAACAACAGGACTATGTGGTCGAGCAATTGCGACGACTGATCCTTGAGGAGTAGTGACTCTTGAGCTGTGTTGCGATCATTCCGGCCCGTGGTGGCAGCAAGCGAATCCCGCGCAAGAACCTCAAGCCGTTCGACGGCGTGCCGATGATCGTCCGTTCGATTCGCACGGCGTTGGAGTCGCGCCTGTTCGACCAGGTGATCGTCAGTACCGACGATGAGGAAATCGCCGACGTCGCACGAGCCAATGGCGCTCAGGTGCCGTTCATGCGGCCTTCGGCACTGGCTGACGATTTCACCGGGACTGCGGCGGTGATCGTGCATGCCTTGAATCAATTGCCACCGTTCGACCATGCCTGCTGCATCTATGCGACGGCGCCGTTGTTGCAAGCGCGTTATTTGCGTCAGGGGCATGAGTTGCTGGTGCAGCACCCGGACAAGTCTTTCGCGTTTTCAGTCACCGGTTTTGGTTTTCCGGTGCAGCGGGCCTTGACCCTCGACGCGCAGGGCGCCCTGACCTCGCTCTATCCGGAGTTTCGCGACACCCGTTCCCAGGACTTGCCCGAAGCCTTTCAAGACGCCGGCCAGTTCTACTGGGGACGCAGCGAGGCCTGGTTGCGTGGTGATGCGCTGTTCTCGCCGGCGAGCCTGCCGGTGATTCTGCCGCGCTACCTGGTACAGGACATCGACACCCTCGAAGACTGGAAACGCGCCGAATACCTTTACGCCGCCTTGAAGGCCGGAGGTGAGTTGCAATGAGGGTGTTGATCCGCGCTGACGCGTCGCCGACCATCGGCAGCGGCCACATTGCCCGCTGCCTGACCCTGGCCAGGGTGTTGCGAAAGCAGGGCACGCACGTTGCCTTCGCCTGTCGCCTGCTGCCGGGGCATCGACTGGACAGCCTGGCCAGCGAGGGCTTCGAGACCTTCGCGCTGCCGGCACGCTACCCCGATGAAGATCCGCAGCAGGCCATCGAATCGATGCTGCCCTGGCAGGCGGACATCGCCGCGCTGGCGCAAGCCCTGGAAAGCCATCCGGCTTTCGACTGGATCATCGTCGACCATTATGGCCTCGATCATCACTGGCAGACCGCGGCCCGCCGCTGGGCACCGAGGATCGCGGCGGTGGATGACCTGGCCACTCGGCAATACCGCGTCGATCTGCTGCTCAATCAAAATCTGTCGGGCACCCCAGAGGCTTATGCCTCGCTGCTGACGCCCGACTGCCAGACCTTGCTCGGTCCACGTTTTGCGATGTTGCGCGATGAGTTCTGCTGCCCGGCGGTCGAGATCAAGCCTCGGGCCAGGCGAGTATTGGTGAACTTCGGCGGCTTCGATGCGGCCATGCAGACCCACCACGCGATGTTGGCGCTGGCGGACCTTCATGAGCTGGAGGTCGATTTCGTGGCGGGGGCCGACAACCCGGCCTGGGAGCAGATGCAGGCGCTGGCGGCGTATCGTCCGAACTGGCGCCTGCACAGTTTTGTCAGCGATTTCTATCGGCTGATGACCGAGGCTGACCTGTTTATCGGTGCCGGTGGCGGCACCAGTTGGGAGCGGGCGGCCATGGGGCTGCCGACGATTTGCATTGCGGTCTCGAATAATCAGCAGGCCAACGGCGAGGTGATGGCGACCTCGGGCGCTCATGTGTTCCTGGGCAACCGCGAGCATGTCAGCGTCGAGCAGTTGCGCCAAGCCATCGGTTTTGTCGTAGGCAATCAAGGTTTTCGTCAAAGTATGGCCGAACGCTCACGGCAGTTGGTCGATGGCCGTGGCGCGCAGCGGGTGGCGGCAGCACTGGCGGGAGCGGTACTGCAGGTGCGTCGAGCCGATCCGGACGATGCGCAATTGTTGTTCGAGGGACGTAATGCCGAGGCGGTACGGCGCTGGTCGCTGGACACCCACGCCATCGATTGGCAGCGGCATCAGGTCTGGCTGGCTGCGAGCCTGAACAACCCTCAGCGACTGCTGTTGATTGCCGAGGCGGATGACGGCCCGGTCGGTATGCTGCGCTATGACCTTGACGGTACGCGGGCCGAAGTCTCGATCTATTTGTTCGAAGGCCGATTCGGCCTGGGCTGGGGCAGGGCGCTGCTGGCGCGGGGCGAAGCGTTCGTCACGGCGCATTGGCCACAACTTGAGGCCATCACCGCTCAGGTGCTGCCGGCCAATCAGCCATCGCTGAAGGTTTTCCGCGAGGGTGGTTTTACTCAGAGTGCTTGCGCGTTCACGCGCGTATTGAAGGATCCAGAACAATGACCAGTTTCAAGATCGGTAATCGCTCGATCGGTGCCGATGCGCCACCGTTCATCATTGCCGAGATGAGCGGCAACCATAACCAGTCGCTGGACATGGCGATAAAAATCGTCGAAGCCGCAGCCAAGGCCGGCGCCCATGCCTTGAAGCTGCAAACCTACACCGCCGAGACCATGACTCTGGACTTGTCCGAAGGCGAGTTCTTCATCAAGGACCCCAACAGCTTGTGGGCCGGTTCTTCGCTGTATGCGCTGTACGAAAAGGCCCACACGCCGTGGGAATGGCACGCGCCGATTTTCGCCCGGGCCAAAGAGCTGGGCATGCTGGCGTTTTCCACACCGTTCGATGACACCGCGGTGGACTTCCTCGAAAGCCTCGATGTGCCGGCCTACAAGATCGCCAGCTTCGAGAACACTGATCTGCCGTTGATTCGTCGGGTTGCGGCCACCGGCAAGCCGCTGATCATTTCCACCGGCATGGCCAGCATCGCCGAGCTCGATGAAACCGTGCGTGCCGCCCGTGAGGCCGGTTGCAAGGATCTGGTGTTGCTCAAGTGCACCAGCACTTACCCGGCGACGCCCGCCAACAGCAACGTGCGCACGATTCCTCATCTGCGTGAGTTGTTTGGCTGTGAAGTCGGTTTGTCCGACCATTCGATGGGTGTCGGGGTGTCTGTCGCCGCCGTAGCGCTGGGGGCGACGGTGGTGGAAAAACACTTCACCCTCGACCGTGCCGCCGGAGGCGTGGATGCCAGTTTCTCCCTGGAACCGGCCGAACTCGCCAGCCTGGTGGTCGAAACCGAGCGCGCCTGGCAGGCCATGGGCCGGGTGCATTACGGCGTGACTGACGCCGAGCGCAAGTCCCTGGTGTACCGCCGGTCGCTGTATGTCACCCAGGACATGACCGCCGGTGAGCCATTTACCGCCGCCAATCTGCGGGCCATCCGTCCGGGCCTGGGGCTGGCCCCGAAACACGCTGAAACCCTTCTGGGCCGCCGTGCCCGCCAGGCCATCAAGCGCGGAACGCCGCTGGACTGGTCGCTGGTCGAATAACCGCTTGTGGGGCTGATTCGGCAAAATAGCGTGACCTGCGAGTCATTACGCGCATCTTCACTGTATTGTATAAATAGGGAAGAGGGCGCCTGGCCTGCTTTTGGCTCAGTGATGGCCTTTTACTCTTCCCGCTGTCACCTCGTTGAGGGCGACGTTATTCGTTGTTTGTCGGCGCCCCTCGATTCCTTGCGAGCGGTGGTATTGGGCTGTTTATTATTGGGAAGCCGTAATGATTGGCATAAAGAGCATTGCGAGCTACGTTCCTGTAGCCGGCGTGGACAATTACGCACAAGGTGCAAAATTCGAGAAGGATGAAGAATTCATCCTGGGCAAGATCGGTTCGGCCTTCCTGCCGCGCAAAGACGCCGGGCAAGAAACTTCGGACCTGTGTGTCGAAGCAGTCAACGCACTGTTCGCCAACAACCCTGAATTGAAGCGTGAAGCCATCGACGTGCTGATCGTCGTGACCCAGAACGGCGACGAAGAAGGCCTGCCGCACACCGCCGCCATCGTTCAGGACAAGCTGGGCCTGCCGACGACCGTGGCCGCGTTCGATATCTCCCTGGGCTGCTCCGGTTACGTCTACGGCATCTACGCCATCAAGGGCTTCATGGAAGCCGCAGGCCTGAAGAATGGCTTGCTGGTGACCGCCGATCCGTATTCGAAGATCGTCGACCCGGAAGACCGCAACACCACCATGTTGTTCGGCGATGCCGCCACCGCCACCTGGATGGGCGAAGACGCTCCATGGCAGTTGGGCAAGGCCAAGTTCGGCACCGACGGTTCCGGTGCGCCGCACCTGAAGGTCACCGATGGCGTGTTCTTCATGAATGGCCGTCAGGTCTTCAACTTCGCGCTGCTCAAAGTCCCTGCGCATTTGCACGAGCTGCTGGGCGACTCGGGTCTGACGGCCGACGATATCGATGCCTTCTGCATTCACCAGGGCAGTGCGGCGATTGTCGATGCCGTGGCGCGACGCTTCGAAGGCGAGCCCGAGAAGTTCCTCAAGGACATGGTCGAGACCGGTAACACCGTGTCGTCGAGCATTCCATTGCTGCTGGAAAAGCACGTGCTCGACTCCAAGTGGAAGCGTGTGGCACTCAGCGGTTTTGGTGTTGGTTTGTCCTGGGGGTCGGCGATCATCTATCGCCCTTGATCTTCTAAAAGCCGGACACAAAAAAAGCGCTCAAGGTGTAACCTTGAGCGCTATTTTTTTGCCCGAATCACAGCGAGGCGCCATGAGCGAGTTTTTTCAACCCAACGCCGAACTCATTCAGCGTCGCTGGCCGGCCGTGGCTGAGCGTCTGCTGTCTGAAGATCCGGGCCCGTTGCAGGCCGATCTGGTGGAAGGGCTCGGCTCGACCCTGAGCATCAACGGCATCCAGTTGACCAGTCGCCATGACCGTACCCGCGAAGCGCAGCTTCAAGCCGCAAGGCTGCCGGTCGACAGTCCGGTGTTGCACGTTTATGGCACAGGGCTGGGTGATCTGCAGCTGGAGCTGCTGCAGCGTTCGGGGCTGATTCAGTTACACGTACATATCCTTAACGGCGCAGTGTTTGCGCTGGTGTTGCAATTACTCGATCAGCAGCCGTGGCTCAGCGATTCGCGGATCGAGCTGCACTACGCCGGTGATTTGGCTGAAATTTGTTTGCCGTTCTTTGCCCTGCCTTCAGAGCTGGTGCTGGCCGATGACTTCAACGCGAAGATCCGTGACCGCTTGGTCAGCGAAACCCATCTGACGTTCAACAACTGTGAGTTTGATCCGGACAATCCGGAAATCGCCGCGCGCTTGCTGGAAAGTGTCGAACAGATCCGCGTCGATAGCGACGCCGCACAATTGTTCGCCACACACGCTGGCCAGCCGATGTTCGTCATCGCCACCGGGCCGAGCCTGGAACAGCATTTCGTAACCTTGCGATCAATTCGCGGCCAGACCCAGCGACCGCTGTTCGTTTGTGTCGATACCGCTTACCGGCCGCTCATCGAGAACGGTATCAAACCGGATGTCGTCGTCACGATCGACCAGCGTATCTCGCAGCGCCATCTGCCGCCCGAGGACAGCGCAGACATTACGCTGGTCTACATGCCGCTGGTGGCTCCTGCGGTCTTGCAGGCCTGGCAAGGCAAACGCTATGTCGCCTACTCGGCAAGCCCGGTCTTTCGCGATCTGCGCAAGCAGCTCCCACGGGCAGGGTTGTTTGCAGGCGGCAGCGTGATTCATCCGGCGGTGGACCTGGCGGTGAAAATGGGTGCCAGTCAGATCACGCTGTTCGGGGCGGACTTCGCGTTCCCCAACAACAAAACCCATGCCGGTTGGGATGACGGCGACCTTGGCCCGCAATTGGTCGCGGCTCGTCATTGGGTGTTGGATGGGCATGGGCAGCGGGTCAAGACCCAGCTCAATTTCCGTAGTTACCTGTGTGAGCTGGAGCGCTATATCGCTGCGCATCCACACGTCGTCTTCTACAACAGCAGTCGAGCTGGGGCCATGATTGTCGGCACGACATTTCATCCGGAGTTCAGTCGATGAGCGAAGAGCTACTCGTTGATCAGGTCCGGCAATGTTCAGCGTTGTTTCGTCTGGGAAGGGATGTCGAGGCGGCGCTGGTCATGGTCGAGGTAGCGGAGCAGGTGCAGTCGCGGGTCGGCGGAGCAGACAGCCAGATCGCGGCCCGGTGGATGGCATTGCTGACAGGTATGCTGGATAGCCAGGAGCGACAGGACTGGCTGGCGCTCGCGGATTACCTTGAATACGAACTGGTTGATTTACTGATGGCTGTCAATTCCGCGTAATGCCGTGGCAGGTCAACGCAAGCGGGGCGTAAGGAAGGGTTGTGGCAGTTCTCTGGCGTCATTTTTTGGTGGCTGGATCGTCGCTATGGCTTGGTTTTACAGGGGGTGGCAGTGTGATGGCAAAAAATTTCAAAAATCCCCTCAAGCAACCTGCATTCGCGACGATAACTATTACGAAGGTTCTCTAGGCCATACCGGGCGGTTGCCAGGGCCGGAAGCCGTAGTACCCAACCAACGAGGAATTCGTCATGGCTTTAACAGTAAACACCAACACTACATCTCTGGGTGTTCAGAAGAACCTGAACCGTGCTTCCGACGCACTGTCGACTTCGATGACTCGCTTGTCTTCCGGCCTGAAAATCAACAGCGCCAAAGACGACGCCGCCGGCCTGCAGATCGCTACCCGTATGACCTCGCAGATCCGTGGTCAGACCATGGCTATCAAAAACGCCAACGACGGTGTTTCGATCGCTCAGACCGCTGAAGGCGCTCTGCAAGAATCGACCAACATCCTGCAGCGTATGCGTGAAATCGCAGTTCAGTCGCGTAACGACTCCAACGGCACTGCTGACCGTACCGCTCTGGACAAAGAATACCAACAGTCGGTTGCTGAACTGACTCGTATCGCTCAGTCGACTAACCTGAACGGCAAGGCGCTGCTGGACGGTACCGCTGGTGCGATGGAGTTCCAGGTTGGTTCCAACACCACCTCCGACAACCAGATCACTCTGACCCTGGCTTCGAGCTTCGACTCCAGCGCCCTGGGCATGACCGGTACTACCATTTCCGGTACCTCCAACGCAGCCAACCACTCTGCTGTAGCGTCGGCTATCTCGGCTATCGACGCCGCTCTGTCGCGAATCAACAGCACTCGTGCTGACCTGGGTGCTGCACAAAACCGTTTCTCCAGCACCATCTCCAACCTGCAAAACATCAACGAAAACGCCAGTGCTGCACTGAGCCGCGTACAAGATACCGACTTCGCTGCTGAAACTGCACAGCTGACCAAGCAACAAACTCTGCAACAAGCTTCCACCGCAGTTCTGGCTCAGGCCAACCAACTGCCATCCGCTGTACTGAAACTGCTTCAGTAATAGCTGATGAGTTTTAGCGGGGGAGTGCGCTTGTCGCGCTCTCTCGCTTTTTACTTTAAGAGGTGATGGACATGGATATGAGCGTCAAGCTGAACTTGTCTTATCCTGCGGCCCAGCAGGCGACGACTGTTGCCGATAAGCCTGCGGAAAAGCCTCGAGCGGAAACTGCGCCAGTGGTTGCCGTCAAGGAAGAAGGTAAAAAAGACCAGACCGAGCAGGAAAAACTGAAGATGGCCGTTCAGGAAATCGAAAAGTTCGTTCAGTCGGTCAAGCGTAACCTGGAGTTCTCGATTGACGAGCCTTCAGGCAAAGTTGTGGTCAAAGTGATTGCCAGTGACTCCGGTGAGGTGATTCGTCAAATCCCCAACGAAGAAGTCCTTAAGCTGGCGAACAGTTTGAATGATGCAAGCAGTCTGTTGTTCAGCGCAAAAGTCTGACAACTGGCACGAATTTTGTTGCTATGTTCTTTTGGGCGTTGTAGTGGTCAAAAGGCCGGCGACACACTGAAGGGAGTTCCACATGGCAAGTCCAATTCTACCGGGCACGGGCTTAGGCTCCGGTATTAATACCGGTGATATCGTCAAGGCTCTGGTCAACGCCGACAAGGCGGCCAAGCAGAATCAGATCGATCGTCAGACGACCACCAATACTGCGCAGATTTCCGGTATTGGTACTCTCAAAAGTGTCCTGGCGAACTTCCAGGCTGCAATCAAGAAGCTGCAAGATACGCAAGCTCCGCAGTTCCTGGGTTACAACGCCACGTCCGCCGACGCGAAAGTATTGACCGCTGTGGCCAGCAACACGGCTGTCAACGGTTCCTACGTGGTCAAGGTCAATAACCTTGCGACCTCGTCCAAAGTGGCCACCGCGGCCTTTGCCGGCGGTGCCAGCAGCGCCGTTGCGAGCGGCACGCTCAATATCACGCAAAATGGCGTATCCAGTTCTGTCACCATTCCGGCCGGCGCGACGTTGCAGTCGGTTCGCGATGCGATCAACACCCAGCAGGGCGCGAACGGTTTCAGCGCCAACATCGTGACCGACTCGTTTGGCTCACGTCTGGTGATGGGGTCCACGGCGACCGGTGCGGGCTCCGACATCACCCTCAGCGGTATCGCGGGTCTGGAGATCAATGCCGGCCAGCAAATGGGTGCAGCACCGACAGCGACTTCGGCGGGTGCCATCGGCGATTTCGCGGTGGACGCCAGTTTCACCGTGGACGGGCTCGCGCTGACTAGCAAAAGCAACAAGGTTGACTCGGCTATTTCCGGCTTGACCCTGAATTTGGTCGCCGGTGGTACCACGACGGTGACGGTTGGCCCGAACAGTGATGGCCTGAAAAAATCCATCCAAGCTTTCGTTGATGCTTATAACCAGGTTGTGACCAATGTCAATACGCTGACCAAGCCTTCCCTGGATAGCAATGGCAAGCCGACCGTTGCTGCTGCACTGACCGGTGACCCGTTGGCGCGCAGCGTTCTGGCATCGATTCGTACGCCGTTGGTCACAACGGGGGCGGGTGACAAACTCACTGTTCTGTCGCAATTGGGTATCACCACCAATCAGAAAACCGGTGCGCTGGATTTCGATAGCACCAAGTTCTCGACCGCGATGGATACCCAGAAGCTCGGTGGTGAAGTTCAGAAGCTGTTCCTGGGCGATCCGACGGCGACTGGCGATGCCTCCATGGGTCTGTTGACGCGCATGAACGATGCAATCACGCCTTACACGGTCACTGGCAGTGATGGGATCCTGGACACCCGTTCGACCAACCTGGCCAAGGCCAAGACGAATCTGGCCAGCCAGCAGGCAGCCCTGGATCGTCGGGTCGAGACGCTGACGGCGGTGTTGACCAAGAAGTACAACGATATGGATTCCCTTGTCGGCAAGCTGAAGGCAACGGCGAGCAATATTACTTCGATGTTCGATGCGATGAACGCACAGAAGAACGCTTCATAGCGCCTAAACGCCAAAAGCCCGGCAGCGGATTCCGCTTGTCGGGCTTTTTTAGTTTCGGATTAAAGATTTTTGACGCTATGTCGATAGCTTGATTATACGAATCACAGAGTTTTGGATGAGGTAAACATGAACCCGATGTTAGCCCTTCGGCAGTACCAGAAGATTGGCGCGCAAGCCCAGACTTCCGAGGCCAGTCCTCATCGTCTGGTGCAAATGCTCATGGAAGGCGGTCTGGATCGCATCGCTCAGGCCAAAGGTGCCATGGAGCGCAAGGATGTCGCCAATAAGGGTGTTTTTATCGGCAAGGCCATCGGCATTATCGGTGGTTTGCGAGAGGGGCTGGACCTGGAGAAACAGGCGGAGTCCGTCAGTGAGCTGGATAGTCTCTACGCTTACATGATGAAGCGTCTGGCGGAAGCCAACCTCAGGACCGATCCAAAAATCCTCGACGAAGTCGCCGACCTGCTTCGTACGGTCAAAGACGGTTGGGATGCCATTGGCGCACCTGCTCCCCAGTTTTAAGGAGATCACCATGAGTCTTGTATTGCAGCGAATCGAGCATACCCGGGACGCCCTGGTCGAGGCATTGGCCGAGCGTAACTGGGAAGCCATCGGTGAATTGGACCTGGCTTGCCGTTCCTGCATGGAAGACGTCTTGAGTGAAGCTACGGTGGACGAGACCGCGTTGCGCGAAAACCTGGAGGAGTTGCTGGGGGTGTATAAACAGCTCCTGGAAGCGGCGACGGGGGAGCGACAAGCGATAGTCGACGAGATGTCGCAGATCCACCAAGCACAGAACGCGGCAAAGGTTTACCATCTGTTTGGTTAATTAACCCTCAGTTAATCCAAACATAGTGCGCCATAAATTTGACTGTGCACGGTTTTTTGACTTAACTAGTGGCTGGTTCCAGATTTCAGGCGTCTACAGGCACAACGTGTCTGCAAGCGTCTAGCTTGCCCCTCATTTTGGGCATTGAGTTGACTAGGGAAGTTGCTATTGCATGTGGCGTGAAACCAAAATTCTGCTGATTGATGACGATAGCGTCCGCCGCCGCGATTTGGCGGTGATTTTAAATTTTCTCGGCGAAGAAAATTTACCCTGTGGCAGCCATGACTGGCAGCAGGCGGTCGGCTCTCTGTCATCAAGTCGTGAAGTAATCTGTGTCCTCATCGGGACGGTAAATGCTCCTGGTGCACTTTTGGGCCTGTTAAAGACACTCTCAACCTGGGATGAGTTCCTTCCAGTTTTGTTAATGGGCGATAATTCTTCCATTGACTTGCCGGAAGACCAGCGTCGCCGAGTGCTTTCGACGCTCGAAATGCCGCCCAGCTACAGCAAACTGCTCGATTCGCTGCACCGTGCCCAGGTCTATCGCGAGATGTATGACCAGGCCCGTGAGCGCGGTCGTCACCGTGAACCGAATCTTTTCCGCAGCCTTGTCGGCACCAGCCGGGCGATTCAACACGTCCGTCAGATGATGCAGCAAGTCGCCGACACCGACGCCAGCGTGCTGATCCTCGGTGAGTCCGGCACTGGCAAGGAAGTGGTCGCGCGCAATCTGCACTACCATTCCAAGCGTCGTGAAGCGCCGTTCGTTCCGGTCAACTGCGGGGCGATTCCGGCCGAGTTGCTGGAAAGCGAATTGTTCGGTCACGAGAAGGGTGCCTTCACCGGGGCGATCACCAGCCGTGCCGGGCGTTTCGAGCTGGCCAACGGCGGTACGCTGTTCCTCGACGAAATTGGCGACATGCCGTTGCCGATGCAGGTCAAGCTGTTGCGCGTCTTGCAGGAGCGCACGTTCGAGCGCGTGGGCAGCAACAAGACCCAAAGCGTCGATGTGCGGATCATCGCGGCAACCCACAAGAATCTCGAAAGCATGATCGAGATCGGCACGTTCCGCGAAGACCTCTACTATCGCCTGAACGTGTTCCCGATCGAGATGGCGCCGTTGCGTGAGCGCGTCGAAGACATCCCGTTGCTGATGAACGAGCTGATCTCGCGCATGGAGCACGAGAAGCGCGGGTCGATCCGGTTCAACTCGGCGGCGATCATGTCGCTGTGCCGTCACGGCTGGCCGGGCAACGTTCGCGAGCTGGCCAACCTGGTGGAGCGCATGGCGATCATGCACCCGTACGGGGTGATCGGCGTGGTCGAGTTGCCGAAGAAATTCCGCTACGTCGATGACGAAGACGAGCAGTTGGTCGACAGCCTGCGCAGTGATCTCGAAGAGCGGGTGGCCATCAACGGTCATACCCCGGACTTCACCGCCAATGCGCTGCTGCCGCCGGAAGGCCTGGACCTGAAAGACTACCTCGGCGGTCTGGAGCAAGGGTTGATTCAGCAGGCGCTGGATGACGCCAACGGCATTGTGGCGCGGGCGGCCGAACGGCTGCGTATTCGTCGCACGACCCTGGTGGAGAAGATGCGCAAGTACGGCATGAGTCGTCGAGATGGTGATGAACAGGCGGATGATTGACGCCTGTTTTTCAACCCCTTCATTTATAGGCAGTTTTTTTTAGGCACGGGTATTGCTACGTCCCTCGCAACGTTCCGTTTAACTGACGGTCACCACGCGAGAGAGCACAATGCCCCAAGCCGCCCAGATGTCTCCTGTCCTTGATGTTTCGGGGCAACCGTCGTCCGTAGAGCAGGCAAGCCGGCTTGGCCTTGAGCAGGCGTTTGCGCTGTTCAACCAGATGTCGAGCCAATTGACCGATTCCTACAGCATGCTCGAAGCCCGGGTCACCGAGCTCAAGGGTGAGCTGGCGGTGGTCAGCGCCCAGCGCATGCAGGAGCTGGCGGAAAAAGAGCGTCTGGCCAACCGGCTGCAAAACCTCCTCGATCTATTGCCCGGCGGCGTCATTGTCATCGACGCCCAAGGCATCGTGCGTGAAGCCAATCCCGCCGCGCGTGAGTTGCTCGGCTTGCCGCTCGAAGGCGAGCTGTGGCGCCAGGTCATTGCGCGATGCTTTGCGCCGCGCGAAGACGACGGTCACGAAATCTCCCTCAAGGACGGTCGGCGCCTGTCGATCGCTACCCGCTCGCTGGATGCCGAACCCGGTCAGTTGGTGTTGCTCAACGACCTGACTGAAACCCGTCATCTGCAAGATCAACTCGCCCGCCACGAACGCCTGTCGTCTCTGGGGCGGATGGTCGCCTCGTTGGCCCATCAGATTCGTACGCCGTTGTCCGCCGCGTTGCTCTATGCCAGTCATTTGACTGAGCAGGAACTACCGGTCGCCACGCAGCAGCGTTTTGCCGGCCGCCTGAAAGAGCGACTGCATGAGCTGGAACACCAAGTGCGCGACATGCTGGTGTTCGCTCGCGGTGAGCTGCCGTTGACCGATCGTGTCACTCCAAAAATGCTGATGCAGTCGCTGCAAGCGGCGGCGCTGACTCTTGTTCAGGATCTGCCGGTGCGCTGGCAATGCGACAGTCATGCCGGTGAGTTGCTGTGCAATCGCGACACGCTGGTCGGGGCGATCCTCAATCTAATCGAAAACGCCATTCAGGCCAGCGCCGGCGACGTCCGTTTGAAAGTTCATCTGTATACCCGCGACAACAACCTGCGCGTATCGGTCAGCGACAGCGGCAGTGGTATCGACACGAAGGTATTGGCACGTTTGGGCGAGCCGTTTTTCACCACCAAAACCACCGGCACCGGTCTGGGGCTGACCGTGGTCAAGGCAGTGGCCCGTGCTCATCAGGGAGAATTGCAGTTGCGTTCGCGGCCGGGTCGCGGCACTTGCGCGCAGGTGATCCTGCCGCTTTTCGCGGGTGAGCAGTCCAGCGCTCAGGGAGTGAAGTGAAGGATATGACCATCAAGGTTTTACTGGTCGAGGACGATCGCGCGCTACGGGAAGCACTGGCCGATACGCTGGTGCTTGCCGGACACGATTACAAGGCGGTCGGTTCGGCGGAAGAGGCGCTGGCTGCAGTGGGCGCCGAGGCATTTAGCCTGGTGGTCAGTGACGTCAACATGCCGGGCATGGACGGTCATCAGCTGCTTGGATTGCTGCGGGCTCGTCAGCCGCAACTGCCGGTGTTGTTGATGACCGCTCACGGTGCGGTCGAACGTGCGGTCGACGCCATGCGTCAGGGTGCGGCGGATTACCTGGTCAAGCCGTTCGAGCCCAAAGCCTTGCTCGACCTGGTGGCGCGTCACGCCTTGGGCAATCTCGGCGCGAGCGAGAGCGAGGGGCCTGTAGCGTTCGAGCCGGCCAGTGCGCAATTGCTGGAATTGGCCGCGCGCGTGGCGCGCAGTGATTCCACGGTGTTGATCTCCGGTGAGTCCGGGACCGGCAAGGAAGTGCTGGCGCGTTACATCCATCAGCACTCCCATCGCGCCAGTCAGCCATTCATTGCGATCAACTGCGCAGCGATCCCGGACAACATGCTTGAAGCCACTTTGTTCGGTCACGAAAAAGGTTCGTTCACCGGCGCCATCGCGGCGCAGGCCGGCAAGTTCGAGCAGGCCGATGGCGGGACGATCCTGCTCGATGAAATTTCTGAAATGCCCCTCGGCCTGCAGGCCAAGTTACTGCGCGTATTGCAGGAGCGCGAAGTCGAACGAGTCGGCGCACGCAAGCCGATCACGCTGGATATTCGAGTGGTCGCTACCACTAACCGTGACCTGGCCGGTGAAGTGGCGGCGGGGCGTTTCCGCGAAGATCTTTACTATCGCCTGTCGGTGTTCCCGTTGGCCTGGCGTCCGTTGCGTGAGCGCACCGCCGACATCCTGCCGCTGGCCGAGCGCCTGCTGGCCAAACACGTCAATAAAATGAAGCATGCCGCGGCAAAGCTTTCGCCCGAGGCGCAGGCCTGCCTGATCGGCTATCCGTGGCCGGGCAACGTGCGTGAACTGGATAACGCGATCCAGCGGGCCTTGATTCTGCAGCAGGGCGGTTTGATCCAGCCGCAGGATTTTTGTCTGGCCGGGCCCGTGGCGTGTGCGCCATTGCCAGCATTGGCGCCGGCGCCTGCACGAGCAGTGGAAGTCGAAGCCGAATCGGCGGGCGCCCTCGGCGATGACCTGCGGCGCCGTGAGTTCCAAATGATCATCGACACCTTGCGCGCCGAGCGCGGCCGCCGCAAAGAAGCCGCCGAGCGACTGGGCATCAGCCCGCGCACCTTGCGCTACAAGCTGGCGCAGATGCGCGATGCCGGAATGGATGTGGAAGCGTATTTGTTCGCCACGTAACGGTCGGCAAACAAAAGCACAGGAGAGCTTTTGTTTAGAGCGGCCACGGAGCTGGCACCCTTGTTGCTAACACCTCACTACTCGCCGAGTGAGTGTCAAAAAATTGCGAGTAGCCAAAGAGAGCAGACCATGAGCCAAGGTATTGAATTCAACCGGTTGATGCTGGATATGCGCGCCATGCAAATGGATGCCATGTCTGCGCCGAAATCGACTGCCGCAGTCCCTGAAGTGGGTGGCAGCAGCTTTGCCGACATGCTCGGTCAGGCCGTCAATAAAGTGAACGACACCCAGCAGGCGTCCAATCAGTTGGCCAGTGCCTTCGAGATCGGTAAAAGCGGCGTCGACCTGACGGACGTGATGATTTCCTCACAGAAGGCCAGCGTGTCTTTTCAGGCACTGACCCAAGTGCGTAACAAGCTGGTTCAGGCTTACCAAGACATCATGCAGATGCCGGTTTAAGGACGAGATTGAGTCATGGCAGAAGCAATCGCCGATAATGTTCCGGCCAAGGCCACTCCAATAGACGGCAAACCGCCGCTGTTCGGGTTGTCTTTCCTGGAAAACCTCTCCGAGATGACCATGTTGCGTCAGGTGGGCCTGTTGGTCGGCCTGGCTGCGAGCGTGGCGATTGGTTTTGCCGTGGTGTTGTGGTCCCAGCAGCCGGACTACCGGCCTCTATACGGCAGCCTTGCCGGCATGGACGCCAAACAGGTCATGGAAACCCTGGCCGCCGCCGACATTCCCTATACCGTCGAACCGAATTCCGGTGCCTTGCTGGTCAAGGCCGATGACCTGTCCCGTGCGCGGCTCAAGCTCGCGGCCGCTGGTGTCACTCCCAGCGACGGCAATATCGGTTTCGAGATTCTCGACAAGGAGCAGGGGCTGGGTACCAGTCAGTTCATGGAGGCGACCCGCTATCGTCGCGGCCTCGAAGGCGAACTGGCCCGGACCATCTCCAGCCTGAACAACGTCAAGGGTGCCCGCGTGCACCTGGCGATTCCGAAAAGTTCGGTGTTCGTGCGTGACGAGCGCAAGCCAAGCGCTTCGGTTCTGGTTGAACTGTATTCCGGTCGCTCGCTGGAGCCGGGCCAGGTCGTCGCCATCATCAATTTGGTGGCGACCAGCGTTCCCGAACTGAGCAAATCGCAGATCACCGTTGTCGACCAGAAGGGCAACCTGCTGTCGGATCAGGCGGAAAACTCCGAGCTGACCATGGCCGGCAAGCAGTTCGATTACAGCCGTCGCATGGAAAGCATGCTGACTCAGCGCGTGCATAACATCCTGCAACCGGTGCTGGGCAACGACCGCTATAAAGCCGAAGTCTCGGCCGATGTGGATTTCAGCGCCGTCGAATCGACTTCCGAGCAGTTCAACCCGGATCAACCGGCGTTGCGCAGCGAGCAGTCGGTCAACGAACAACGTACCGCCAGCAATGGCCCGCAAGGTGTGCCGGGTGCCTT
The DNA here is from genome assembly GCF_003253625.1 of Pseudomonas sp. URMO17WK12:I6. Classification (NCBI taxonomy): domain Bacteria; kingdom Pseudomonadati; phylum Pseudomonadota; class Gammaproteobacteria; order Pseudomonadales; family Pseudomonadaceae; genus Pseudomonas; species Pseudomonas sp. URMO17WK12:I6. The sequence goes on along the minus strand of NZ_QKYZ01000009.1, from coordinate 142,446 downwards.
GAGCAACCAGCCGCCGTCGCCTGCCTCGGCGCCGCAAACCACTGGTGGCGCCACTGCGTCGGCCGGCATGGTGCAGCCAGGCCAGCCACTGCTTGATGCCAACGGTCAGCAGATCATGGATCCGGCCACTGGTCAGCCGATGCTGGCGCCGTACCCGGCCGACAAGCGTCAACAATCCACCAAGAACTTCGAGCTCGACCGTTCCATCAGCCACACCAAACAACAGCAGGGCCGTTTGAATCGCCTGTCGGTGTCGGTGGTGGTGGATGATCAAGTCAAGGTCAACGCAGCCAATGGCGAAACCACCCGTGCGCCGTGGAGCGCCGATGAATTGGCGCGCTTCACTCGCCTGGTGCAGGACGCGGTCGGTTTCGACGCCAGCCGTGGCGACAGCGTCAGCGTGATCAACATGCCGTTCTCTGCTGAGCGCGGTGAAGTGATCGCCGAGATTCCGTTCTACTCCCAGCCGTGGTTCTGGGACATCGTCAAGCAAGTGCTGGGGGTGTTGTTCATCCTGGTGCTGGTGTTCGGTGTGTTGCGTCCGGTGCTCAACAACATCACCGGCGGGGGCAAAGACAAGCAACTCGCGGCCTTTGGCAGCGACGTGGAACTCGGCGGCATGGGCGGCATGGACGGCGAACTGGCCAACGACCGCGTCAGCCTCGGTGGCCCGACCAGCATCCTGCTGCCGAGCCCGAGCGAAGGCTATGACGCACAGTTGAACGCAATCAAGAGTCTGGTGGCAGAAGATCCGGGTCGCGTGGCCCAGGTCGTGAAAGAGTGGATTAACGCAGATGAGTGATAACCGAGCCGCTGTCGCCAAACTGTCCCGGGTTGATAAAGCCGCGATCCTGCTGCTGTCCCTGGGTTCTACGGATGCCGCACAAGTGCTGCGCCACATGGGGCCCAAAGAGGTCCAGCGTGTGGGCGTGGCCATGGCCCAGATGGGTAACGTGCACCGCGAGCAGGTCGAACAGGTCATGAGCGAGTTCGTCGATATCGTCGGCGACCAGACCAGCCTGGGCGTCGGCTCCGATGACTACGTGCGCAAAATGCTCACCCAGGCCTTGGGCGAAGACAAGGCCAACGGCCTGATCGACCGGATCCTGCTGGGCGGCAACACCAGTGGCCTCGACAGTCTGAAGTGGATGGAACCGCGCGCCGTCGCCGACGTGATCCGCTACGAGCACCCGCAGATCCAGGCGATCGTGGTGGCGTACCTCGATCCGGACCAGGCCGGTGAAGTGCTGGGCAACTTCGACCATAAGGTGCGGCTGGACATCATCCTGCGGGTGTCTTCGCTGAACACCGTGCAGCCGGCGGCCCTGAAAGAGCTCAACCAGATTCTCGAGAAGCAGTTCTCCGGCAACTCGAATGCCTCGCGCACCACCCTGGGTGGCATCAAGCGCGCGGCAGACATCATGAACTTCCTCGACAGCTCGATCGAAGGTCAGTTGATGGACTCGATCCGCGAAGTCGACGAAGACCTGTCCGGTCAGATCGAAGACCTCATGTTCGTGTTCAATAACCTGTCCGATGTCGACGACCGCGGTATTCAGGCGCTGTTGCGCGAGGTGTCCTCGGACGTCCTGGTGCTGGCCCTCAAAGGCTCGGACGAAGGCGTCAAGGAAAAGATCTTCAAGAACATGTCCAAACGAGCGGCCGAACTGTTGCGCGACGACCTCGAGGCCAAAGGCCCGGTGCGTGTCAGCGACGTGGAAACGGCGCAGAAAGAAATCCTCACCATTGCCCGCCGTATGGCCGAAGCCGGAGAAATCGTTCTCGGCGGGAAGGGCGGCGAAGAGATGATCTAAGGTCACTATGTCGTCCAAACATGATGAGTCCCAGACCGACCTGATCCGTGGCAAGAACGTCGCAGGTTTCGATGTCTGGGCGCTGCCCAGCTTCGACCCGTTTGTGCCGGAACCCGAGCCGGAACCGGAACCCGAACCGCCGGAAATGGAAGAAGTGCCGCTGGAAGAAGTCCAGCCACTGACCCTCGAAGAGCTCGAAAGCATTCGCCAGGAGGCCTACAACGAAGGCTTCGCGGTTGGCGAGAAAGAAGGTTTCCATAGCACCACGCTCAAGGTCCGTCAGGAAGCCGAAGTGGCCCTGACGGCCAAGATCGCGCACCTGGAACAGTTGATGGCCAACCTGTTCGAGCCCATTGCCGAGCAGGACACCCAGATCGAAAAGTCGCTGGTCGACCTTGTACAGCACATCACCAAACAGGTTATTCAGCGCGAGCTGGCCATCGACTCGACGCAGATCGAACACGTCATGCGTGAAGCGCTCAAGCTCTTGCCATTGGGCGTGGGCAATGTGCGGTTGTACGTCAACCCGCAGGATTTCGAACAGGTCAAAGCCCTGCGCGAGCGCCATGAAGAAACCTGGCGCATCGTCGAGGACGAGTCCTTGTTGCCGGGCGGTTGCCGGGTCGAGACCGAACACAGCCGTATCGATGCGACTATCGAAACCCGTGTGACCCAGGTCATGGCCAAGCTGTTCGACCAATTGCACGATCAGGCGTTGCACCCGGCCGCGCCGGACCTCAGCCTGGAATTGCCGATCGACAAGAAGCCTGCCGTCACCCCGGTCGAACCGGAACTGGACCATCCCGATGCGCCTTGATCGCACCAGCTTCGCCAAGCGCCTCGGCAGCTACGCCGAGGCCACGGAGCTGGCTGGCGCGCCAATCCTCGAAGGTCGCCTGTTGCGTATGGTCGGCCTGACCCTCGAAGCCGAAGGCTTGCGCGCCGCCATGGGCAGCCGCTGCATGGTCATCAACGATGACAGCTATCACCCGGTGCAGGTCGAAGCCGAAGTCATGGGCTTCTCCGGCAGCAAAGTGTTTCTGATGCCGGTCGGCAGCGTCGCTGGCATTGCGCCTGGCGCACGGGTGGTTCCCCTGGCGGACAACGGTCGCTTGCCGATGGGCATGAGCATGCTCGGGCGGGTGCTTGATGGCGCCGGTCGTGCGCTGGATGGCAAGGGCGGGATGAAGGCTGAAGACTGGGTGCCAATGGACGGCCCGACCATCAACCCGCTCAAGCGTGACCCGATCAGTCAACCGCTGGACGTGGGCATTCGCTGCATCAACGGTTTGTTGACGGTCGGTCGCGGTCAGCGCCTCGGGCTGTTCGCCGGTACCGGCGTCGGCAAGAGTGTGCTGTTGGGCATGATGACCCGTTTCACCGAGGCCGACATTATCGTGGTCGGGCTGATCGGTGAGCGGGGTCGTGAAGTTAAAGAGTTCATCGAGCACATCCTCGGTGAAGAAGGGCTCAAGCGTTCGGTGGTGGTGGCTTCGCCGGCGGACGATGCGCCGCTGATGCGTTTGCGCGCGGCCATGTACTGCACGCGGATCGCCGAGTATTTCCGCGACAAGGGCAAGAATGTCCTGTTGCTGATGGATTCCCTGACCCGTTTCGCCCAGGCCCAGCGGGAAATCGCCCTGGCCATCGGCGAACCGCCGGCGACCAAGGGCTATCCGCCGTCGGTGTTTGCCAAGTTGCCGAAACTGGTGGAGCGGGCCGGTAACGCCGAAAAGGGCGGCGGCTCGATCACCGCGTTCTACACGGTATTGTCTGAAGGCGATGACCAACAGGACCCGATCGCCGACTCGGCGCGGGGCGTGCTTGACGGGCACATCGTGCTGTCCCGGCGTCTGGCCGAGGAAGGGCATTACCCGGCCATCGACATCGAAGCGTCCATCAGTCGGGTCATGCCGTCGGTGGTCGGTATCAAACACCTGAACCACGCGCAGATGTTCAAGCAATACTGGTCGCGCTATCAACAGAGCCGCGACCTGATCAGTGTCGGCGCCTACGTGCCCGGCGGTGACCGGGAAACCGACACAGCGATCAATCTGCAACCGGCCATGTCCCTGTACCTGCGCCAGGGCTTGAACGACAACATCAGCATGGGCGCCAGCGAAAACCATCTTGCTTCGGTCTTCGCGCCAGCGCCAGGCGGTTAACCGGTCATGGCCTCGAGTCGCGCGGCACGCCTGGCGCCTGTGGTGGACATGGCTGAAAAGGCCGAGAAAACCGCCGTCCAGCGCCTGGGGCACTTCCAGGGCCAGGTTCGTTTGGCGGAAAGCAAACTCGCCGACCTCGAAGCCTTCCGTCTCGACTACCAGGAACAATGGATCGTGCGCGGCAGTGGCGGCGTTTCGGGTCAGTGGCTGCTGGGCTATCAGGGTTTTCTCGCGCAATTGGGCACGGCCATCGACCAGCAGCGCCAGAGCCTGAACTGGCATCAAAACAACCTGAACAAGGCCCGAGAAGCCTGGCAACAGGCATTTGCCCGGGTCGAGGGCTTGCGCAAACTGGTTCAGCGCTACATGGATGAGGCACGGCAACTGGAAGACAAGCGCGAGCAGAAGTTGCTGGATGAATTGTCCCAGCGGTTGCCGCGTCAGGATTCGTATTGAATCAGGTAGCCCGCGAAGGCGATTTCACAAACCGTACAATTTTTTCAGCCTTGCTCCAGCCCCCATCAGGTGCTAAACCTTCTACACGTACGTTCGTCAATGACAAGGAAGCCGTGAAATGTCAGTCGTTACAGAAGTATCCTCGGATGGGAAAAAGCTGACGATTTCGATCGAGGGACGATTCGATTTCGGTCGGCATCAGGAGTTTCGCGAGTCCTACGAGCGACTCAACAGTAAACCCGAGTCCATTGTGGTGGACCTGAAGAAAGCCACTTATCTCGATAGCTCGGCGCTGGGCATGTTGCTTTTGCTGCGCGATCACGCCGGTGGCGACAACTCCGATATTCGTGTCGTCAACAGCAGTAGCGATGTGAAGAAAATCCTCGCCATCTCCAACTTCGACAAGCTGTTCGACATCAGTTGACTGTCATGCAGCCGCTCGAGCCGCTGACGATTCTGATCGCCGAAGACAGTGCGGCCGATCGTATGCTGCTGTCGACTATCGTCCGTCGTCAGGGTCATGAAGTGCTGACAGCCAGTAATGGCGCCGAGGCGGTCGAGGCGTTTCGCTCACAGCGGCCGCACCTGGTGCTGATGGACGCCATGATGCCGGTGATGGATGGCTTCGAGGCCGCGCAGCAGATCAAGGCGCTGGCCGGCGAAACCCTGGTGCCGATCATCTTTCTGACGTCGCTGACCGAAAGCGAAGCCTTGGCTCGTTGTCTGGAGGCCGGGGGCGACGACTTTCTGGCAAAGCCTTACAACCAGGTGATCCTCGCGGCCAAGATCAAGGCAATGGACCGCTTGCGGCGTTTGCAGGCCACGGTGCTGGAGCAGCGCGACCTGATCGCCAGGCACCATGATTACCTGCTCAACGAGCAGCGAGTGGCCAAAGCCGTGTTCGACAAGGTGGCCCACTCCGGTTGCCTGAATGCGCCGAACATCCGTTATCTGCAATCGCCCTATGCGCTGTTCAACGGCGATCTGTTGCTGGCCGCGTTTACCCCGGTCGGCGACATGCATGTGTTACTCGGTGATTTCACCGGCCATGGTTTGCCGGCCGCTGTCGGTGCCATGCCGTTGGCCGAAGTTTTCTATGGCATGACCGCCAAGGGTTATGGCTTGTCCGAAACCCTGCGCGAGATGAACGCCAAACTCAAACGTATCCTGCCGGTCGACATGTTCTGCTGCGCGACCCTGCTGCGCCTGAGCTTTCAGCGAGGGTCGGTGGAGGTCTGGAACGGCGGGATGCCGGACGGCTATTTGCACAACGCCACCAGTGGCGAGCGTACAGCACTCGCGGCACGGCACTTGCCGCTGGGTGTGCTGAGCCCGCAAACCTTCGATGACCGCACCGAGGTGTTCCCGATGGCTGTCGGGGATCGGGTGTTCCTGTTGTCTGATGGAGTGATCGATACTTGCGATGCCAATGAACAGTTATTTGGCGTAGAGCGATTGGAGCAGGTGTTTGCAGCCAATCGTCAGCCCGATGCGCTGTTCGAAGAAATCGAGCAGGCCCTGCGGGATTTTCGCGGCGAGGCTCGCGATGACGTGAGCATGGTTGAGGTCAGCCTGTTGGATGCGGCGCAACTGAGCCCGCCAGCACCGGTATATTCCGACAGCGGTCAGTCCTGCCCGCTGGACTGGTCGGTGAGTTTCGAATTTCGCGCCGCCACCCTCAAACGCTTCAACCCGCTGCCGTACCTGTTGCAATTGCTGTTTGAGGTGCACGGCCTGCGCGCTCAAAGTGGTGCGCTCTACAGTGTGCTGGCAGAGCTTTACTCCAACGCCCTGGAGCATGGCGTGCTAGGTCTGGATTCGAGTCTCAAGCGCGATGCTTCGGGTTTTGCGCGTTATTATCAGCAGCGCAGTGCGCGCCTGGACGAATTGCAGGACGGCTATGTGCGGGTACATTTGCAGGTGACGCCAAAAGGCGAAGGTGGTTGCCTGACTGTTCGAGTCGAAGACAGTGGCAAGGGCTTCGATGTGGTGCGGGTGATGGAGCGTCCCGTCGATGATGTCCGTTTGTCGGGACGTGGAGTCAGTTTGATCCGACAGTTGAGTCATCATGCGAGCTGGTCCGATAATGGGCGCAGTGCTCGCGTGGAGTTTTTCTGGGAGGCTCAGGCATAATCCCGGGCATTCTTGATCAAAGGAGTGAACAAGTGGACAACACACATCTGGATCGTGACGTGCTGAGCGCGTTGCAGGAAGTTATGGAGGATGGGTATCCAGAATTGCTCGATACCTTTCTCAGCGATTCCGAAGAGCGATTGAGCTTGCTGCGCAAGGCTGACGATGCCGATCGGTTAGGTGCCACGGCGCACAGTTTCAAGGGCAGCAGCAGCAACATGGGCGCGACTCGGTTGGCTGAGCTGTGCCATGAGCTGGAGCAGCGAGCCAAAGAGAAAAAACTCGAAGGCATAGAAGCGCTGGTTGGAGAGATCGACGGCGAATTCGCGATTGTTCGACCGCTTTTTGAGGCAGAGCGCCAACGTTCCCTGGCTGAATAAGACAACCATCCAGCGCTTTTGGCGGCCAGCGAACAAAGCTGGCTCGACCCTTGCAGTCAACTCACTCAACTGTACCTACGATCCCAGTGCAGCGGAGACCGTTCCATGCCCGTTACCCCCAACATTCTTATTCAGGCCGCTGCTGCGGCCAAGACTCAAGCCGCGTCCGCCAATACACCGGCGTCGACGGTTGAGCCCGGGGACAAGGCGTCCAGCTTCGCTGAGGTCTACGCCAATCAAGCCCAGAACAAGCCTTCGGCTACGGCGGACGGATCGGCTAAACCTGTACGTGACAAAGCCTCGGACAACACTGGCAAAAAGGACGTGGGCAACGACTCGTCTGCCGCCCAGGAACCGACGGTTGCCGATAGCGGCAAATCCTTGCCCGCCGATAAACCGGCGCAGGCCGATGACAAGACCGCCAGCGATGACGCGCCGGATACCGCTGAGCCGACGACGCCGGTAGTCGATACCGCGCCTGTCGATCCAGCCCTCGATCCGGCGTTGATGCAAGTGGTGCAGCCGGTGCTGCCAGCCCCTGTGCCGGAAACCCCACCGGTTGTCGCCGCTGTGCAGTCAACCGTACAAGCACCCGTCGCGGCCGCCGTTACCGCAACAGCGACGCCGGCCGCTGCGACCACCGATCCTGATTTCGATCCCGAAGCCGATCCTCTTGATGCACTGCCGGCCGTGCGTATGGCGTTGGAGCAGAGCGGGCACGTTTCGGCCGCCAGCCAGGCTCAGCCAAAAGCGGCGCCGACTCAGGCTCACGTCGACGGCGAGCTGACCTCGGCACAGAACTTTGCTGCAGGCATGGCGAGCATGCTCGACGTGCAGGCCGATCAGGACAGCACCAGCCAGGGCGGCGAGAAGGCGTTCAGTGGCCTGATCGATGACGGCCTCAAGGATCTCAAGTCCGCCAGCAGCGACACCCGTGTCGATGACTTCGCCAATCGTCTGGCGGCTCTGACCCAAGCGGCAACACCCAAGACTGCCAATGCATTGCCGGTGAACCAACCGATCGCCATGCATCAGAGCGGTTGGACCGAAGAGGTGGTCAACCGGGTCATGTACCTGTCCAGCGCCAATCTCAAGGCGGCGGATATCCAGTTGCAACCGGCCGAACTGGGACGCCTCGATATTCGGGTGAACATGGTTCCGGATCAGCAGACCCAAGTGACCTTCATGAGCGCTCACCCAAGCGTTCGCGAAGCACTCGACGGGCAAATGCATCGCCTGCGAGACATGTTCGCGCAGCAGGGCATGGGCCAGGTCGACGTCAACGTTTCCGATCAGTCCCGTGGCTGGCAGGGCCAAGGGCAGGAACAGGCTCAACAGGGGCAGGGCGGGCGCACCAATGCCAGTGGCGGTCGCCTCGATTCCATCGATGAGGAGCTTCCTGCGACGGTCGCTGACGTGGCCGCTAACACCACCAGCGTGATCGGCACCAGCGCGGTCGATTATTACGCCTGATAAATCAGGACGCCCCCTCAAAAGATCGCAGCCTTCGGCAGCTCCTTGTATCTACGGGTGTACACCATCCAAATGCAGGAGCCGCCGAAGGCTGCGATCTTTTGATTTCCGTTGCCTGCCTGCCGCCTCCACATAGCCCCAGACACTTCTGGCATAACACTTGCTCTTGCCTTGCCGTGCGACTGTGAAAACCCGAATAGTGACGGATTATTGGCATGGCGAAGAGTGAAGCAGTAGTAAAAGACCCCGCAACCAAAGGCAAAATCAAGCTGATCATTGTGATCGTCGTGGCCCTGCTGCTGGCGATCGGCTTGTCCGTGGGGGCGACCTGGTTCTTCATGCACGGCGCCCAGAGCAAGCCTGCCGCCGCGGCTGAAACCGCTGTGGTCGGCAAGCAGCCGGCGATCTTCGAGCCAATGGCTCCAGCCTTCGTGGCCAACTACACCCAGAACGGCCGTCAGCGCTACATGCAGGTGAGCATCACCATGCAGGGGCGTAATCAGGCTGATCTGGAGGCGCTCAAAGTCCACATGCCAGTGATCCGCAATAACCTGGTCATGCTGTTTTCCGGTCAGGATTTCGCCACGCTGGCGACCCCGGTCGGCCAGGAGATGTTGCGTCAGAAAGCCACGGCCAGCGTTCAGGAAGTGGCGCAGAAAGAGCTGGGCAAAGTGGTGATCGAACAGTTGCTTTTCACTAATTTCGTACTGCAGTAGGAACACGACATGGCCGTGCAGGACCTGCTGTCCCAGGATGAGATCGATGCGCTGTTGCATGGCGTCGACGATGGTCTGGTACAGACCGATAACGCTGCCGAACCCGGCAGTGTCAAAAGCTACGACCTGACCAGCCAGGATCGCATCGTCCGTGGACGCATGCCGACGCTGGAAATGATCAACGAGCGTTTCGCCCGCTACACCCGCATCAGCATGTTCAACATGCTGCGCCGCTCGGCGGACGTTGCCGTCGGTGGCGTGCAGGTGATGAAGTTCGGTGAATACGTGCACTCGCTGTACGTGCCGACCAGCCTCAACCTGGTCAAGATCAAGCCGCTGCGCGGCACCGCGCTGTTCATCCTCGACGCCAAACTGGTGTTCAAGCTGGTGGACAACTTCTTCGGCGGCGACGGCCGTCACGCGAAGATCGAAGGGCGTGAATTCACCCCCACCGAACTGCGTGTGGTGCGCATGGTGCTGGAGCAGGCTTTCGTCGATTTGAAAGAAGCCTGGCAGGCGATCATGGAAGTGAACTTCGAGTACATCAACTCGGAAGTGAACCCGGCCATGGCCAACATCGTCGGGCCGAGCGAAGCCATTGTGGTGTCGACGTTCCACATCGAACTCGATGGCGGTGGCGGCGACCTGCACGTGACCATGCCGTACTCGATGATCGAGCCGGTGCGCGAGATGCTCGATGCCGGCTTCCAGTCGGACCTCGACGATCAGGACGAGCGCTGGATCAACGCCTTGCGCCAGGACGTGCTGGACGTCGACGTACCGATCGGTGCCACCGTTGCCCGCCGCCAGCTGCGCCTTCGCGACATCCTGCACATGCAGCCCGGCGACGTGATCCCGGTCGAGATGCCGGAAGAAATGATCATGCGCGCCAACGGCGTGCCGGCCTTCAAGGTCAAGATGGGCTCGCACAAAGGCAACCTCGCGTTGCAAGTGATCGAGCCGATCGAGCGCCGCTGACCGGCGCTCGTACCCCCCCTACGCATTTAACTGAATTGTTGCCCGCCGAGGACAAATGATGAACGACGATATGAACGCCCAGGACGACCAGGCACTGGCCGACGAATGGGCTGCGGCCCTGGAAGAGACCGGTGACGCCGGGCAGGCTGACATTGATGCGCTGCTGGCGGCCGATGCCGGTACGTCGGGCTCCAACCGTCTGCCGATGGAAGAGTTCGGCAGCGTGCCGAAGAACAACGATCCAGTGACGCTGGACGGTCCGAACCTGGACGTGATCCTTGATATCCCGGTGTCGATTTCCATGGAAGTCGGCAGCACCGACATCAACATCCGCAACCTGCTGCAACTCAACCAGGGTTCGGTGATCGAGCTCGATCGCCTGGCCGGCGAGCCGCTGGACGTGCTGGTCAACGGCACGCTCATCGCCCACGGCGAAGTGGTAGTGGTCAACGAAAAGTTCGGCATCCGCCTGACCGACGTGATCAGCCCAAGCGAACGCATCAAGAAGCTGCGCTGAGTGAACAAGGTTCTTGCGGTTCTGTTGGCCTTGCCATCCAGCGTGCTGGCGGCCGAGTCGGTGACGACTGCTGCGACAGCGGCCGCCGCGCCAGCTGTCAGCAGTGGTGTGGCCGGGCAATTGACGCAATTGGTGTTCGGCTTGCTGCTGGTGCTGGGGTTGATCTTCTTCCTCGCCTGGCTGCTGCGCCGGGTTCAGCAGGCCGGCCCGGCGGGCAAGGGGCAAGTGATCGAGTTGATCGGTTCCCGAGCCCTCGGCCCCCGTGACCGCTTGATGCTGGTACAGGTCGGCAACGAACAGATTCTGCTCGGCCTGAGCCCCGGCACCATCACCGCGTTGCATGTGCTCAAGGAGCCGGTACAAGTGCCGGGCGCAACCGAGAAAGCGACTCCGGAGTTTGCCCAGCGTCTGTTGGAGATGCTTGGCAAGGATCAGAAGGATAAGAAGTAATGGGTGCGTTACGCATCGTCTTGACGCTGGCCCTGATGCTGGCTGCGCCACTGGCGTTCGCCGCCGATCCGTTGTCGATCCCGGCGATCACCCTGGGCACCAATGCCAATGGCGCCCAGGAATACTCGGTCAGCCTGCAAATCCTGCTGATCATGACGGCGCTGAGTTTCATCCCGGCGTTCGTCATGCTGATGACCAGTTTTACCCGGATCATCATCGTGTTCTCGATCCTGCGTCAGGCCCTGGGCTTGCAGCAGACACCGTCGAACCAGATCCTCACCGGCATGGCGCTGTTCCTCACCATGTTTATCATGGCGCCGGTGTTCGATCGGGTGAATCAGGATGCCTTGCAGCCGTATCTGGCGGAGAAACTCACCGCTCAGGATGCTGTCGCCAAGGCTCAGGTGCCGATCAAGGACTTCATGCTGGCCCAGACTCGCAGCAGCGATCTGGAGCTGTTCATGCGCCTGTCCAAGCGCACTGATATTGCTACGCCGGATCAGGCGCCGCTGACGATTCTGGTGCCGGCGTTCGTGACCTCGGAACTGAAAACCGCGTTCCAGATTGGCTTCATGATCTTCATTCCGTTCCTGATCATCGACCTGGTGGTGGCCAGTGTGCTGATGGCGATGGGTATGATGATGCTCTCGCCACTGATCATTTCCCTGCCGTTCAAAATCATGCTGTTCGTGCTGGTGGATGGCTGGGCGTTGATCATCGGCACGTTGGCCAGCAGCTTCGGCGGTGTTTCACCATGACGCCCGAAGTTGCCGTGGACATCTTTCGCGAAGCGCTGTGGCTGACCACCATGATGGTCGCCGTGCTGGTGATTCCGAGCTTGCTGGTGGGGCTGTTGGTGGCGATGTTCCAGGCGGCCACGCAGATCAACGAACAGACCCTGAGCTTCCTGCCGCGTCTGCTGGTGATGCTGGTGACGCTGATCGTTGCCGGCCCATGGCTGGTGCAGACTTTCATGGAATACATTCTTCAGCTGTACCACAGCATTCCTCAGGTCATCGGTTAAGCCATGTCGCTGCTGCAACTGACCGATACCCAGATCAGCACCTGGGTGGCGACGTTCATGTTGCCGCTGTTTCGCATCGGCTCGTTGCTGATGGTCATGCCGATTTTCGGCACGACGCTGGTGCCCAAACGCGTGCGTTTGTACTTCGCGCTGGCGATCACTGTGGTCATCGCACCGGGTCTGCCGCCCATGCCCGCGGTCAACGCGCTGGACCTGAGCGCGATGCTGCTGATCGCCGAGCAAATCATCATCGGCGCGGTGTTGGGCTTTTCCTTGCAGCTGTTTTTCCAGGCATTCGTGGTCGCCGGGCAAATTGTCGCGATCCAGATGGGCATGGGCTTCGCTTCGATGGTCGACCCTACGAACGGCGTGTCAGTGGCGGTGATCGGGCAGTTTTTCACCATGCTGGTGACGCTGTTGTTCCTGTCGATGAACGGCCACTTGGTGGTGTTCGAAGTCCTCACTGAAAGCTTCACCACGCTGCCGGTCGGTGGCGGGTTGATGGTCAATCATTTCTGGGAACTGGCCGGCAAGCTCGGCTGGGTGCTTGGTGCGGCGCTGTTGCTGGTGCTGCCGGCGATCACCGCGTTGCTGGTGGTCAATATTGCATTTGGCGTGATGACCCGGGCGGCGCCGCAGCTGAACATCTTCTCGATCGGTTTCCCGCTGACCCTGGTACTTGGACTGTTCATCGTCTGGGTCGGCCTGGCGGACATTCTCAATCAGTATCAACCGCTGGCCGCCGAGGCCTTGCAGTTGTTACGCGAACTGGCACAGGCGCGCTGAGTCATGGCTGAGAGCGAAAGCGGTCAGGACAAAACAGAAGACCCCACGGAGAAACGCAAAAAGGACTCCCGTGAGAAGGGTGAGATTGCGCGCTCCAAGGAGCTCAACACCCTGGCGGTCATGCTCGCCGGCGCCGGTGGGCTGCTGATTTTTGGTGGCGCCCTGGCCCAGGATTTGATGGAGCTGATGCGCATGAACTTCTCGCTCTCGCGAGAGGTGATTCTGGATCAGCGCTCCATGGCGACTTATCTGCTGCATTCGGGACAGATCGCCTTGTTCGCGATTCAGCCGGTGATGATCACCTTGCTGCTGGCCGCGCTGATCGGCCCGATTTCCCTGGGGGGCTGGCTGTTTGCGGCTGGCTCTATGGCGCCCAAGTTCAGTCGCATGAATCCAGCCGCAGGGCTGAAACGAATGTTCTCGGCCAAGGCGCTGGTGGAGCTGCTCAAGGCTCTGGCGAAGTTTTTCATCGTGTTGTTCGTGGCGTTGGCGGTCTTGTCGTCGGACATCGACGATCTGCTGCGCATCGCTCATGAGCCGTTGGACATGGCGATCATTCACAGCCTGCAAGTGGTCGGCTGGAGCACCTTGTGGATGGCTTGCGGGCTGATCATCATCGCGGCGGTCGACGTGCCGGTGCAGCTCTGGGAAAGCCACAATAAGCTGCTGATGACCAAGCAGGAAGTGCGTGACGAGCACAAGGATCAGGAGGGGCGGCCGGAGGTCAAACAGCGCATTCGCCAGTTGCAGCGCGAGATGTCGCAGCGGCGAATGATGGCCGCGATCCCCGACGCCGACGTGGTCATCACCAACCCGACCCACTACGCCGTGGCGCTCAAGTACGATCCGGAGAAGGGTGGTGCGCCGATGCTGATCGCCAAGGGTAGCGACTTCCTGGCCTTGAAGATCCGCGAAATCGCCGTGGCCAACCAAGTGCAGTTACTCGAATCGCCCGCCCTGGCGCGTTCGATTTACTACTCCACGGAACTGGATCAGGAAATTCCAGGCGGGCTGTATCTGGCGGTGGCTCAGGTATTGGCGTACGTCTACCAGATCCGCCAGTACCGCGCGGGCAAGGGCAAACGTCCGGATCCGCTGAAAGATGATTTGCCGATTCCGCCGGATCTGCGACGCGATTCCTGATCGGGTCTACGGTTCTGAAATCAAAAAGATCGCCGCCTTCGACAGCGCCTACGGGCGCTGATGCCGCCTCTTGGCTTTTTCATTGCCGGGCTCTTTCGCGATACTGTTTTCCTGTTTCTTTCTGTCGTCCTGTTGCTTGGGCGCAACCAGATCGAAGCCTTTGGCATCGTTGAATGACTTGACCGCTTTCTTGGGCATGATCGCTGCTCCGGCGCTTGGTATTACCAACGCTGATGATCACCATCCAATACCCATAAGGCCGTTTTGGCTACTATCAAAACTTACGGCTGTGCAGGTCTTTGGACGAATGGTGGGGCAGTGAACTTGAGCGATGTCATGTCCCGCCTCTGATCCACCTTGTTCGTAGCAGCTGCCGAGCTTGCGAGGCTGCGTTCGAGGACGCAGTCCTCGCACAGGATTTGCGACTGCTGCGCAGCCGAACGCAGCCTCGCGCAGCTCGGCAGCTGCTACCCCGGGCTCAACAAATCTATCTATTTCCCTCCTTGGCAAAAGTTGGAAGGCTTCTTGCAATAGCCGCCCTGCGCCTGCTTCAGGCGTCAAAAGTTTGCTTTAAAGGAACGGGGAAAACCGGTGGATCGCTCTCAGTTAATCAACAGTGCCCGCACAAACGTCGCCGACCTCAGTCGGGGCAATCTGGGCGTGCCGCTGTTGCTGCTGGTCATGCTGGCCATGATGATGTTGCCGGTGCCGCCGTTCCTGCTGGACGTGTTTTTCACCTTCAACATTGCCTTGTCCATCGTCGTGTTGCTGGTCTGCGTGTACGCCTTGCGGCCGCTGGATTTTGCGGTGTTCCCGACCATTCTGCTGGTGGCGACATTGCTGCGACTGGCGCTGAACGTGGCCTCCACGCGGGTGGTGATGCTCCACGGTCAGGACGGCCATGCCGCCGCCGGTAAGGTGATCCAGGCCTTCGGTGAAGTGGTGATCGGCGGTAACTACGTGGTCGGTATCGTGGTCTTCGCGATTTTGATGATCATCAACTTCGTCGTGGTAACCAAGGGCGCCGGGCGGATTTCCGAGGTGAGCGCGCGTTTCACCCTCGACGCGATGCCCGGTAAACAGATGGCGATCGACGCCGACTTGAACGCCGGCCTGATCGATCAGAACCAGGCGAAACTGCGCCGGATGGAAGTCGCCCAGGAGGCCGAGTTCTACGGTTCCATGGACGGTGCCAGCAAGTTCGTGCGCGGTGACGCCATCGCTGGTCTGCTGATTCTGTTCATCAACCTGATCGGCGGCATGGCGGTGGGTATCTTCCAGCACGGCATGAGCTTTGGTGATGCCGGCAAGGTTTATGCGCTGTTGACCATCGGTGACGGTTTGGTGGCGCAATTGCCATCACTGCTGTTGTCGACCGCTGCCGCGATCATGGTGACCCGTGCTTCCGGCTCGGAAGACATGGGTAAACAAATCAATCGTCAGATGTTCGCCTCGCCGAAAGCCTTGGCGGTGGCCGCAGGCTTGATGGCGGTGATGGGCCTGGTGCCCGGCATGCCACACGTCTCCTTTCTGTCCATGGCAGCCCTGGCGGCCGGTGGCGCTTACCTGTTCTGGAAGAAGCAGAACGCGGTCAAGGTTCAGGCCCTGCAAGAGGTCAAGCGTCAGCAGGAGTTGCTGCCGTCACCGGCCCGGGCTCAGGAAACCAAGGAGCTTGGCTGGGATGACGTGACGCCGATCGACATGATTGGCCTGGAAGTGGGCTACCGCCTGATTCCGCTGGTGGATCGCAACCAGGGTGGGCAGTTGCTGGCGCGGATCAAGGGGGTGCGTAAAAAGCTCTCCCAGGACCTGGGCTTCCTGATGCCGACTGTGCATATCCGTGACAACCTCGACCTGGCGCCTAGCGCCTATCGCCTGACCCTGATGGGCGTGATCCTGGCTGAAGCGGAGATTTACCCGGAGCGCGAACTGGCGATCAACCCGGGTCAGGTCTACGGCACGCTCAATGGCATCACCGCCAAAGATCCGGCTTTTGGCCTGGAAGCGGTGTGGATCGAAATCAGCCAGCGTGCCCAGGCGCAATCCCTCGGTTACACCGTGGTCGATGCCAGTACGGTGGTGGCGACCCACTTGAACCAGATTCTGTACAAGCACTCCAGCGAGCTGATCGGCCACGAAGAAGTCCAGCAACTCATGCAATTGCTGGCCAAAAGCTCACCGAAGCTGGCCGAAGAGCTGGTGCCGGGGGTGGTTTCGCTGTCGCAACTGCTCAAAGTCTTGCAGGCGTTGCTGGCCGAACAGGTGCCGGTGCGGGACATCCGCAGCATCGCCGAAGCCATCGCGAACAACGCCGCCAAGAGTCAAGATACCGCCGCTTTGGTGGCCGCAGTGCGCGTCGGCGTATCCCGTGCAATCGTGCAAAGCATTGTAGGCACTGAGTCGGAGCTGCCTGTGATCACCTTGGAACCAAGGTTGGAACAAATATTGCTCAATAGTCTTCAGAAGGCAGGACAAGGCTCGGAAGAGGGTGTTCTGCTGGAGCCAAGCATGGCGGAAAAACTGCAACGCTCGTTGATCGATGCGGCGCAGCGTCAGGAAATGCAAGGTCAGCCGGTGATTCTGCTGGTGGCCGGTCCGGTTCGCGCGATGCTCTCGCGATTCGGTCGGCTGGCAGTGCCGGGTTTGCACGTGTTGGCTTACCAGGAAATTCCTGACAACAAGCAAGTGACCATCGTTGCGACAGTAGGGCCCAACGGCTGAGGTAGTGGTTTATGCAAGTTAAGCGTTTTTTCGCCGCCGATATGCGTCAGGCCATGAAACTGGTTCGTGATGAGCTGGGCGCTGATGCCGCCATCATTGGCAATCGCCGGATCGCCGGCGGTGTCGAGCTGACGGCTGCCCTGGATTACAAATTGTCGGCGCTGGCCCCGCGTGTTCCGAACATGGAACTCGAGGATGAGCTGCGCAAGACCCAGTCGCGGATCGTCACCGCCCAGGCCGAACTGAGCCTGCGCGGCGATGGCGAGAGCGACAAGACCACCAATCGCCAGTTGTTTGCCGGCCTGCCGTTGACCGCCGCCGAACCGCTGATCGAACCGGCGCTCGCCGAACCTCGGCGTCCGGCCCCCGCGCCTGCTGCGGCGACCGGTGTCGATCCGCGCGCATTCGATTCGATGCGTTTCGAGCTCAACAGCCTGCGTGAGCTGATGGAAGTGCAGCTTGGCTCGCTGGCCTGGAATCAGCTGCAAGGCAGCCGTCCGGCCCAGGCCAACCTCTGGCGTCGCCTGCAACGCATCGGCCTGTCCGGCCCGTTGTCGCGCGATCTGCTGGCACTGATTACCGACATTGAAGAGCCTCGTCAGGCCTGGCGCATGTTGCTCGCGCACCTGGCGCGGATGATCGCCACCCCGGAAGTCGAGCCACTGGAAGAGGGCGGTGTGATTGCCATGGTCGGTCCGGCCGGCATGGGCAAGACCACCACGCTGGCCAAGCTTGCGGCCCGTTACGTGCTCAAGTACGGCGCGCAGAACATCGCGCTGGTGAGCATGGACAGCTATCGCATTGGTGCCCAGGAACAGCTCAAGACGCTGGGCCGGATCCTTAACGTGTCGGTGACCCACGTCGATCCGGGTCAATCCCTGGTGCAGGCGCTGGAGCCCTTGCTGCGCAAACGCGTGGTGCTGATCGATACCGCCGGCCTTCAGGCCAGCGATCCGGCACTGCGGATGCAGCTCGAAAGCCTGGCCGGGCGCGGCATCAAATCAAAAAATTATCTGGTCCTGGCAACCACCAGCCAGAAACAGGTTCTAACTGCCGCTTATCACAGTTACAAACGCTGCGGCCTCGCCGGCTGCATCCTGACTAAACTGGATGAAACGGCAAGTCTGGGCGAGGTGTTGAGCCTGGCGATCAGTCATGAGTTGCCGGTGGCTTACCTGACCGATGGTCCACGGATTCCGGATGATTTGCATCTGCCACGTCGTCATCAGTTGGTCAGCCGCGCCGTTAGCGTACAAATGCAGGAAGAACCCAGCGAAGAAGCCATGGCTGACATGTTCGCTGATATTTACCACAGCCCGACCAAGCAGGTTGGCTGAGGTGTTAATGAACATTTTTTGTACCTACATCGATGGTCTGCCATGCATTGTTCCGATGGTGAACGCGCAGCCAGTAATGTGGCCTCCGTCTAAGTAAGACAAGGTAAAGAAATAACATGGGCAGCATGCATCCCGTACAGGTGATCGCGGTGACCGGCGGCAAAGGTGGCGTCGGGAAGACTAACGTGTCAGTGAACTTGTCCCTGGCTCTAGCTGAGCTCGGCCGGCGCGTCATGCTGCTGGATGCCGATCTGGGGCTGGCGAACGTCGACGTTCTGTTGGGACTGACACCCAAACGCACGCTGGCCGACGTGATCGAAGGCCGCTGTGAGCTGCGCGACGTGCTGTTGCAAGGGCCTGGCGGTATCCGCATCGTCCCGGCCGCCTCCGGCACCCAGAGCATGGTTCATCTGAGCCCGGCCCAGCATGCCGGCCTGATCCAGGCGTTCAGTGATATCGGCGACAACCTCGACGTATTGGTGATCGACACCGCTGCGGGCATTGGTGACTCGGTAGTCAGCTTCGTGCGCGCCGCGCAGGAAGTCTTGCTGGTGGTGTGCGACGAACCGACCTCGATCACCGACGCCTACGCGCTGATCAAACTGCTTAACCGCGACTACGGCATGAACCGCTTCCGCGTCCTGGCCAACATGGCGCAGAGCCCGCAGGAAGGCCGCAACCTGTTCGCCAAGTTGACCAAGGTCACGGATCGCTTCCTCGACGTCGCCTTACAATACGTCGGCGCAGTGCCTTACGACGAAAGCGTACGCAAGGCCGTGCAGAAGCAACGCGCGGTGTATGAAGCCTTTCCGCGTTCCAAGTGCGCCCTGGCGTTCAAGGCCATTGCGCAGAAAGTCGATACCTGGCCACTGCCGGCCAACCCTCGTGGACATCTGGAGTTTTTCGTCGAGCGCCTCGTGCAACAAACGGCAGGACCCGTGCTATGACAGCCAGCGGTTACAACCTCTACAAGCAGTCGGCACGTGACGCGCAGTACGAGCTGATCGAGCGTTACGCGCCACTGGTCAAACGCATTGCCTACCACTTGTTGGCGCGTCTGCCGGCCAGTGTCCAGGTCGAAGACCTGATCCAGGCCGGGATGATCGGCCTGCTTGAAGTATCAACCAAATACGACGCCAGCAAAGGCGCGAGTTTCGAGACGTACGCGGGCATTCGAATCCGCGGCGCGATGCTCGATGAAGTGCGCAAGGGGGACTGGGCGCCACGTTCGGTCCACCGCAATACCCGCATGGTCAGCGACGCGATTCGCTCGATTGAAGCTAAAACCGGCCGTGACGCTAAAGATCACGAAGTTGCGGCCGAACTCCAATTGAGTCTCGACGATTATTACGGGATTTTGAACGACACCCTGGGCAGCCGGTTATTCAGTTTCGACGATCTGTTGCAGGACGGCGAACACGAAGGGCTGCATGAGGATGGCGCGAGTGCTCATCTCGAGCCGTCACGCGATCTGGAAGATGAACGCTTCCAGGCGGCGCTGGCGGACGCGATTGCCAATTTGCCGGAGCGTGAGCGACTGGTGTTGGCGCTGTACTACGACGAAGAGTTGAATCTCAAGGAAATCGGTGAGGTCCTGGGGGTCAGCGAGTCGCGGGTCAGCCAGTTACACAGCCAGTGCGCGGCCCGTTTGCGGGGGCGTTTGGGGGAGTGGCGAGCGCGCTGAAGGCAGTGTGGGGACACTGCGAATGGAGCTGGTGTGGTGTTGAACCGTACCGGTCTCGATCTGTTGTGCTCCAGACAGTCATTGAGTGCTTTGCCGGATTGATTGAAATGGCGCGTCCAGGTGCTGGGCGCGTTTAAGACTGCTTGGAGGTCGAATTGGACAAGAACATGAAAATCCTCATCGTTGATGACTTCTCAACGATGCGGCGGATCATAAAAAACCTGTTGCGTGACCTTGGGTTCACCAACACCGCCGAAGCCGATGACGGGCTGACCGGGTTGCCGATGCTGCAAAGCGGTAACTTCGATTTTCTGGTTACCGACTGGAACATGCCCGGTATGACCGGCATCGACCTGCTTCGTGCGGTGCGCGCCGATGAAAGGCTCAAGCACCTGCCGGTGCTGATGGTGACCGCCGAAGCCAAGCGCGAGCAAATCATCGAAGCGGCCCAGGCCGGTGTTAACGGCTATGTGGTCAAACCCTTCACAGCCCAGGCGTTGAAAGAAAAAATCGAGAAGATTTTCGAACGCATCGGCTGATGTACTGCGCACGGGGGAGCTATGGAGCATAACGAATCTTCACAGGGCGATTTTGAGTCGACCCTGAAAAAACACGCGGTCGAACTGGTCGACAGCCTTGAAAAAGGCAAGTTTGGCGACGCTGTGCAACTGATCCATGAGCTCAACCAGACCCGTGACCGCGGCCTGTATCAGGAAGTGGGCAAGCTCACCCGCGAGCTGCATAGCGCGATCGTCAATTTCCAGATTGACCCGCACATGCCGCAAGCCGAGGAAGTGTCTCAGATCACGGATGCCACCGAGCGCCTGTCCTATGTGGTCAAGCTGACCGAGGCCGCGGCCAACCGCACCATGGACCTGGTGGAAAACGCCACGCCGCTGATCAACAGCCTGAGCGATGAAGCCCAGGCGCTGAGCACGGATTGGGGACGGTTCATGCGTCGCGAAGTCGGGGCTGAAGAGTTCCGCGAACTGGCCCGGCGGGTCGATGGTTTCCTGACACGCAGCAGTGAAGACAACCGCGTCGTGTCGAGCAACCTCAACGACATTCTGCTGGCCCAGGATTACCAGGACCTCACCGGTCAGGTGATCAAGCGTGTGACCCAATTGGTCACCGAAGTTGAAAGCAATCTGCTCAAGCTCGTGCTCATGGCCAGTCACGTAGACCGCTTTGCGGGTATCGAACACGACCGTGAGGCGATGCTTGCTGAAAAAGATCCACAAAAACATCTCTCTCAGGGTGAAGGTCCGCAGATTCATGCCGATAAAAGAGAAGACGTTGTGTCCGGTCAGGACGATGTGGACGATTTGTTATCCAGTCTTGGATTTTAGTTTTCTGGGTTTTTAGACCTGTAGGAGCACCCCCTTAATGAGCTTCGGCGCCGATGAAGAGATCCTTCAGGATTTCCTGGTTGAGGCCGGCGAGATTCTAGAGCAACTGTCCGAGCAGCTGGTCGAGCTGGAAAGCCGACCTGATGATGCGGACTTGCTCAATGCAATTTTTCGCGGTTTTCACACTGTAAAAGGGGGCGCCGGCTTCCTCCAGCTCAACGAGCTGGTGGAGTGCTGTCACATCGCCGAGAACGTGTTCGACATCCTGCGCAAGGGTGAGCGTCGCGTCGACTCGGAACTGATGGACGTGGTTCTCGAAGCGCTGGACGCGGTGAACAGCATGTTCAGCGAAGTCCGCGAACGCAGCCCGATCACGGCTGCCACGCCTGAATTACTCGCGGCGCTGGCCCGTCTGGCCGAGCCGCAAATGGAAGCTGCACCGGCGCCGGTCGCTGAAGTGGTTGAAGCACCGGTCGCCGAAAGCGAATCGGGCGACATTACCGATAACGAATTCGAACAACTGCTGGACTCGCTGAACGCCGCCAAGGCCCAGGCCGAGGCGCCCGTAGCGGCTGCGCAGCCTGTTTCGCAGCCTGCCGCCGATGCAGCCGCCAGTGACGAAATCACCGATGCCGAGTTCGAGTCGTTGCTCGATCAATTGCACGGCAAAGGCCAGTTCGCCGCCGATGCAGTAGCCGCTGCGCCTGCTGCTCCGGCTGCTCCGAAAGCCGCCGGCGACAGCTCCGACATCACCGACGACGAGTTCGAAGCTCTGCTCGACCAGTTGCACGGCAAAGGCAACTTTGCGGTCGATGCGCTGGAATCGGCAATCGCTTCGGCGCCAGCCCCGGCTGCGCCAACCGCCGCTGCGGCCGGTAGCGATCTGATCTCCGATCATGAATTCGAATCGCTGCTCGACGAATTGCATGGCAAGGGCAAGTTCACTGAAGTGGGCACTGCGTCTGCTGTTGCTTCGGTAGCGACTCCGGTTGCCAAGGCACCAGCACCTGTGGCCAAGGCACCCGAGCCAAAAGCCCCCGAGCCCAAAGCAGAAGCACCGAAGCCTGCTGCCGCCGCAGCGCCGGCTCCTGCTCGTGCCCCGGCCGCGCCGCCCGCGGAAAAGCCAACCAGCGAAGCCGAGACCACCGTGCGGGTCGACACCGCGCGTCTCGACGAAATCATGAACATGGTCGGCGAGCTGGTACTGGTTCGTAACCGCCTGGTTCGTCTGGGCCTCAACAGCGGCGACGAAGCCATGTCCAAGGCCGTGTCGAACCTCGATGTGGTCACGGCTGACCTGCAAACCGCGGTCATGAAGACCCGGATGCAACCGATCAAGAAGGTCTTCGGGCGCTTCCCGCGTCTGGTTCGCGACCTGGCTCGCCAGCTCAAGAAAGAGATCAACCTGGAACTGGTCGGCGAAGAAACCGACCTCGACAAGAACCTCGTCGAGGCCCTGGCCGACCCGTTGGTCCACTTGGTGCGCAACTCGGTCGACCACGGTATCGAAGAGCCGGCTGATCGCGAAGCGATGGGCAAGCCTCGCAGCGGCAAAGTGATTCTGTCCGCTGAACAGGAAGGCGACCACATCCTGCTGTCCATCTCCGATGACGGCAAGGGCATGGACGCTGACGTTTTGCGCGGTATCGCCGTGAAAAAAGGTTTGATGGACAAGGATGCGGCGGACCGTCTCAGCGAGTCCGATTGCTTCAACCTGATCTTCGCGCCGGGCTTCTCGACCAAGACCGAGATCTCCGACGTGTCCGGTCGTGGCGTGGGCATGGACGTGGTGAAAACCAAGATCGCTCAACTTAACGGCACCATCAATATCTACTCGACCAAGGGCAAAGGCTCGAAGATCGTCATCAAGGTCCCGTTGACCCTGGCGATCATGCCGACGCTGATGGTCATGCTCGGCAACCAGGCGTTCGCGTTCCCGCTGGTGAACGTCAACGAGATCTTCCACCTCGACCTGTCGCGCACCAACGTGGTGGACGGCCAGGAAGTGGTGATCGTGCGGGACAAGGCGCTGCCCTTGTTCTACCTCAAGCGCTGGCTGGTCAGCTCCGCCGCTCACGAAGAGCAGCGCGAGGGCCATGTGGTGATCCTTTCGGTGGGCACTCAACGGATCGGCTTCGTCGTCGATCAGTTGGTGGGCCAGGAAGAAGTGGTCATCAAGCCATTGGGCAAAATGCTCCAGGGAACCCCGGGCATGTCCGGTGCCACCATCACCGGTGACGGCCGCATTGCTCTGATTCTCGATGTTCCGAGCATGCTCAAGCGTTACGCCGCACGGCGTATTTGATTCTGGGGGAGCGGGGCGTCAGAGCCTCGCCCCGTCTAACGGAGTGTTTATGGTAGTCAAAGTCCTGGTGGTGGACGATTCGGGGTTTTTCCGCCGCCGCGTCTCGGAAATTCTTGCAGCGGATTCAAACATCCAGGTCGTCGGTACGGCGACCAACGGAAAAGAGGCGATCGATCAGGCACTGGCCCTCAAGCCAGACGTGATCACCATGGACTACGAGATGCCAATGATGGATGGCATCACGGCGGTGCGGCACATCATGCAGCGCTGCCCGACCCCGGTGTTGATGTTCTCCTCGCTGACCCACGAAGGCGCCCGGGTCACCCTCGATGCGCTGGACGCCGGCGCGGTGGACTTCCTGCCGAAGAATTTCGAAGACATCTCCCGTAACCCGGAGAAGGTCAAGCAACTGCTGTGCGAGAAGATTCTCAGCATCTCGCGCAGTAACCGTCGTGTCAGCGCCTACACCCCTCCGGCACCGGTCGCTGCGCCAGCCCCGACGCCTGCGCCTTCGAGCGTCGGCAGCTACGGCAGCAGCGCGCCTGCGCGTCCGGCACCGGCACCGATTGCGGCGCGCCCCCATGCAGCGGCTCCGTCATCTCCCGCGCCGAAACGCAAAGCCTACAAATTGGTCGCCATCGGTACCTCCACCGGTGGCCCGGTTGCGCTGCAACGGGTTCTGACACAGTTGCCGGCCAACTTCCCGGCACCCATCGTGTTGATCCAGCACATGCCGGCAGCCTTCACCAAGGCCTTCGCCGAGCGCCTGGACAAGCTGTGCCGCATCAGTGTCAAGGAAGCCGAGGATGGCGACATCCTGCGTCCGGGCCTGGCGCTGCTCGCACCCGGTGGCAAGCAGATGATGATCGACGGCCGTGGCGCGGTGAAAATCCTGCCGGGCGACGAGCGTCTGAACTACAAGCCGTGCGTGGACATTACCTTCGGTTCCGCGGCCAAGTCCTACGGCGACAAAGTTCTGGCGGTGGTACTGACCGGCATGGGCGCCGACGGTCGCGAAGGCGCGCGTCTGCTCAAGCAGGGTGGCAGTGCGATCTGGGCCCAGGATGAAGCCAGTTGTGTGATCTACGGCATGCCAATGGCCATCGTCAAAGCCGAACTCGCGGACGCGGTGTACAGCCTCGACGACATCGGTCGGCACCTGGTTGAGGCTTGCATCTGATGGATGTGCTCAGCCTTATCGGGATCATCATGGCGTTCGTCGCCATCATCGGCGGCAACTACCTTGAAGGCGGTCACCTCGGCGCACTGGCCAACGGCCCGGCGGCGTTGATCGTACTCGGTGGCACCATCGGTGCCGCGCTGCTGCAATCGCCGATGAGTGCCTTCAAGCGTGCCATCCAGATTCTCGCCTGGATTCTGTTTCCGCCTCGCGTGGACCTGGCCGGCGGCATTGATCGCGTGGTGAACTGGAGCCTGACCGCTCGCAAGGAAGGTTTGCTCGGGCTGGAAGGGGTGGCCGACGCCGAACCTGACAGCTACTCGCGTAAAGGCCTGCAATTGCTGGTCGACGGTGCCGAGCCGGAAGCGATCCGCAGCATTCTGGAAGTGGATTTCTACACCCAGGAAAGCCGCGACATCGAAGCCGCCAAAGTCTTTGAAAGCATGGGCGGCTACGCGCCGACCATCGGTATCATCGGTGCGGTGATGGGCCTGATCCACGTCATGGGCAACCTGGGCGACCCATCGCAACTGGGCAGTGGCATCGCCGTCGCCTTCGTCGCTACCATCTACGGCGTGGCCAGTGCCAACCTGGTGCTGTTGCCGATTGCCGCCAAGCTCAAGTCCATCGCGTTACGGCAGTCGCGCTATCGCGAAATGTTGCTGGAAGGGATCCTGTCGATCGCCGAAGGTGAAAACCCTCGCTCTATTGAGTTGAAGCTTCAGGGCTTCATGGATTGATGGGGGTAATGGATCATGGCTCGTCGCAGGCAACATGAAGAACATGTGAACCATGAACGTTGGCTGGTTTCCTACGCCGACTTCATCACCTTGCTGTTCGCGTTCTTCGTGGTGATGTACTCGATCTCGTCGATCAACGAAGGCAAGTACAAGATCATTTCCGAGGCGTTGATCGGGGTGTTTACCGACTCTGACCGCGCCCTCAAGCCGATTCCCATCGGCGAAGAGAGACCGAAGACCGTGACCCCGGCCAAACCGCTGGTCAAGGACAGCGAGCAGATCGACGCCGGCATCGCCCAGGCCGCCAACGATCCACTCAAAAGCATCGCCGATGACATCAGCGCGGCGTTCGGCGACTTGATCAGTTCCAACCAGATGACCGTGCGCGGCAACGAGTTGTGGGTCGAGATCGAACTCAACTCCAGCCTGTTGTTCGGCAGCGGCGACGCCATGCCCAGCGACATTGCGTTCAACATCATCGACAAGGTCGCTGCGATCCTCCGGCCGTTCGACAACCCGATCCACGTCGAAGGTTTCACCGACGATCAACCGATCCGCACCGCGCAATACCCAACCAACTGGGAACTGTCCTCGGCCCGTTCGGCGAGCATCGTGCGGATGCTGGCGATGCAGGGCGTGAACCCTGGTCGCCTGGCATCGGTGGGTTATGGCGAATTCCAGCCAGTGGCCAACAACGCCACCGCCGAAGGCCGTGCGCGCAACCGTCGGGTGGTGCTGGTGGTGTCACGCAATCTTGATGTACGCCGTAGCCTCACCGGTACCGGAACGGCTCATGCACAACCGGATGCCGCATTGAAGCGGGCTGGCACACAAACTGCACCGACCCCGGTCAAGTCGCCGGGACGCGAGAGTGCCGTCAATTCTCCGTCACCCGCATTAATACGTTGAGCTATTTCTCGGTCGACGTTTTCGACCGGGAGGAACAATCCGAATGAGAGTCTGGGCAGTTGCCAATCAAAAGGGTGGTGTCGGTAAAACCACTTCCTCCATTGCTTTAGCCGGTTTACTGGCGGAGGCGGGCAAGCGCGTGGTTGTGGTCGATCTCGACCCCCACGGCTCCATGACCAGCTACTTCGGTTACGACCCCGACAGCCTGGAGCACAGCAGCTACGACCTGTTTCTGCACAAGGGCAACGTGCCGCAAGGCTTGCCCGGTCAGTTGTTGATGCCCACCAGCGACGAACGCATTTCCCTGTTGCCATCGAGCACCGCGCTGGCCACCCTTGAGCGCCAGTCGCCGGGCCAGAGCGGTTTGGGCCTGGTGATCGCCAAGAGTCTGGCGCAGTTGTGGCAAGACTTCGATTACGCCGTGATCGACAGCCCGCCGTTGCTCGGCGTGCTGATGGTCAATGCCTTGGCGGCCAGCCAGCAGTTGGTGATTCCGGTGCAGACCGAGCACCTGGCGGTCAAAGGCCTGGAACGCATGGTCAACACGCTGGCGATGATCAACCGCTCGCGCAAACTGGCGTTGCCGTTCAACATCGTGCCGACCCTGTTCGACCGCCGCACCCAGGCTTCGCTTGGCACTCTGCGCGTGCTGCGCGACAAGTACCCGGAAGAAATCTGGCAAGGCTACATCCCGATCGACACCCGCTTGCGTGACGCGAGCCGGGCAGGGCTGACGCCGTCGCAATTCGATGGCAAGAGTCGCGGCGTTCTCGCCTACCGCGCACTGCTCAAGCATCTGTTGGCCCAGCAACTTGTTCCGCAGGTGGCTTGAGATGAGCCTGATTCCTACGATGGTATTCGCATGACCCGGCCGGTGAAGATCACCTCGCGCCCGCAATTGGCCCTTCAGTCTTATCTGGATGGCTTGCTGCAGGACGCGACCGAAGAGCTGTTGCCTGAAGTCGAGGCGCTGCCTGAGGTTGTCGAGGCTGAAGCTGCCCTGGACGAGTTCCAGGCGGCGGTGCTCGAAGAGCAGGCGCGCGATGCGCAGAAGCCGGCAGTGGTCGCGGCCCCCGTTGTTGCGCCAGTGGCGAAGGCACCGGTGGCCGTGATCGAAGCGCCGGCACCGATTCTGGCGTCCGTGTCGACGATTGCGCCGTTGCTGCAAGCGTTGGTGCCGCCGGTGGTGGAAGTTCATCTGCCGCCGAGCAACACGCCGCCTCCGGTGGAAAATGACGATCGTCCGGCCTGGGCGGCCGAGCCGTTCGAATGCCTGTTGTTCGATGTCGCCGGGTTGACCCTCGCGGTGCCGCTGGTGTGCCTGGGTTCGATTTATTCCCTGGCCGGCCACGAGCTGACGCCGTTGTTCGGTCAGCCGGAATGGTTCCTCGGGATCCTGCCAAGCCAGGCCGGCAACCTGAAGGTGCTGGATACCGCACGCTGGGTCATGCCGGACCGCTACCGCGACGATTTCCGCCAGGGCCTGCAATACGTTATTTCAGTTCAGGGCTATGAGTGGGGGCTAGCGGTGCATCAGGTCAGCCGCTCGTTGCGCCTGGACCCGAATGAAATCAAATGGAGAAGTCACCGGGGGCAGCGGCCATGGCTCGCCGGCACGGTGATTGAACACATGTGCGCTTTGCTCGATGTCGCCGCACTGGCCGAATTGATCGCCAGCGGCGGGGCGAAGCACATGGGCGGCAGTAAGCCGAACCACAAACCGACATAAAAAACACGCATCGGCATTCAAGTGCCGGTGCACTGAATACACACCGCTAGGGCGGTTTTTCGAGGGGTCAGGGTATGAATGACAAGGCGACGGCGGCAAAAGGTTCCGAAGATCCGATCCTGCAATGGGTCACCTTCAAGCTGGACAATGAAACCTACGGCATCAACGTGATGCGCGTTCAGGAAGTCCTGCGCTACACCGAAATCGCTCCGGTACCGGGTGCCCCGAGCTACGTGCTGGGTATCATCAACCTGCGCGGCAACGTGGTCACCGTGATCGACACCCGTCAGCGTTTCGGCCTGGGCACGGTCGACGTTAGCGACAACACCCGCATCGTCATCATCGAAGCCGACAAGCAAGTGGTCGGGATCATGGTCGACAGCGTGGCTGAAGTGGTTTATCTGCGTCAGTCGGAAATCGAGACCGCACCGAACGTCGGTAACGAAGAGTCCGCCAAGTTCATTCAAGGCGTGTGCAACAAGAACAATGAACTGCTGATCCTGGTCGAGCTGGACAAGATGATGAGCGAAGAAGAATGGTCGGAACTGGAGAGTATCTGATTGATTCTTGAGGTGGCTGTGATTGTCCTGTTCCTCTTGTGGGCAGGCACGCTGGCGATGTTCCTGGCGTACATCCGCGCTCAAAGGCAGGTCGCCGCACAACAGGCTCAGGGCGATGCGCTGCGCGATCAGCGCATCAAGGACCTGGCCAAGCGCGTCGACGACTACCAGAACGGCAACGTGCGCATGGGTGAAGACCTGCACGAACTGCGCGCGGTGGTCGGGCCGTTGCCGGACAAGCTGGCGCAGTTGGAGCAGCGTGATCCGTCGAGCCTTTCATTCGCCCAGGCCGCGCGCCTGGTGGGGATGGGGGCCAGCGTCGATGAGCTGACTCAGTCTTGCGGCTTGACCCAGGCTGAGGCGGAGTTGATGAGCAAGTTGCACAGAAACTGAGAAGAGCAAAAGATCGCAGCCTCGTTTCACTCGACAGCTCCTGCATTGGGATGGTGTAAGCCCTGTAGGAGCTGTCGAGTGAAACGGCGCTGCGATCTTTTTACATTCAACAAAGATTCAATAATCATCCCCGCGTTCGGTGACGTCCTTCTCCACCGTCACCGCATGCGGATCATGCCCCGCCGGAAACTTGCCTTTCAGATTCCAGGCAAACGCAATGATCTCGGCAATCGTGCGGTACAACTCCTCGGGAATACTCTCGCCCAATTCCATCCGCGCCAGCAGTTTCACCAGTTCGGCGTTCTCGTAAATCGGCACTTCGTAGTCACGGGCAATCCGTAGAATTTCTTCAGCCAGTTCTTCGTCACCTTTGGCCGTAAGGGTAGGGGCGTGGCTGCCGTCGTATTTGAGGGCGATGGCCTGGCGCGGTGCGGTGGATTCGTTCATGCGGTTTCGTCGACCCAGCGTTGTTCGAGACGGGTTTGAGGGCCTTGTGGCGGTGTGCCGAGGTGGCAATCCAGATCGCCGACGTTCAGCCCGGAATCCAGCAGGCGCTGGCGCAGCGCGGCCAGATTGCTTTCGATCAGGCTCGCGGTGTACGGCCGTTCGGCCCACAGCTGACTGGAGAGGCTGCCTTTGATCAGTTGGGCCTGAATCTGCAACGGCCCCAACGGTTCCATGTCGAATGCCAGCTCGACGCGCCATAGCGGTTGCTTGGGTTCGCGTTCGTCGCGGCGTTCGCGCGGTTGTTCTTTTTCGGGGGCTTCTTCGCGCTGGAATTTGACCTGCAACGGCACGATGTCCTGCAGGTTGCGCATGGGGATTTCCAGTTGCCAGGTGCTCATCAACCGCCCGTCACTGGTGACGCCAGTCTGCTCAAGGCTCGACAGCTGATGACTTTGCAAACGTGAAACCGCCGCCGCAGCCAGGCGCAGCAGGTGCTCGAGATCATCTTCGCCTTCCGCGCTTTGCAACAGGCGCTCGGGCAGTGGGAAGCTGGTTGGCGACGGTTTGGCACTGACTTGCCCGAGCATGCCGAGGGCATTGCGCACAAAACTCGGCATGGCCTGGGCCAGGGTGTTGGCGGCGATGATTGCGTTGAGATTGGTGTTGGCCGGCAGGCCCGGCGTCAGTTGGGCGATCAGCTTGAGCAGGTCGCCTTTCATGTCTGGCACCAGCGTCGGGTTTTGTCCGGTCAGCAATTTGGCTTCGAGGAACAGGCCACTGTTGGCCAGCGCCTGGGCCAGGCCTTTGGGCGTACTCAATTGTTGGACGTCCGGCAGGCCGGCGAGCAATTTGTCCACGGCAGCGCGCAGGTCGCTGGAGGTTTGATCCGACGGCGGCAGGTTTTGCAGGACCTTGATCAAGCCATCCAGAGAACCCTGGCGACTTTGCTGGCTGACCAATTGTTGCGTCACCGCCAACTGTTCCTGACGGCTGCTCAGCGGCACGAATTTGAGTGTCTGGGTGTCCTGCACCAAGGCGCTCAGCAAGCTGCCGATGCGCAGCGGCGTCGGGCTGTCGATGCTCAGCGTGCTGCCGCTCAGCGCGGTGTTAAGCAGGCTCACCATCGAGCGAAACACCGTCGGCTGGCCCGGCACCTGCGGCATCACCTGAGAGGTCAGCACTTTGCCTTGCAGCAGGGTGCCGACCGGCAGTTGCGCCGTGTCGATACGGGTAAGGGTGGCGACGCTGGAGGCGATGGCCTGTTGCACCGTGACTGCCAGATTGCCCGCCGACGGCTGGGTGATCGACAGGCTGGTACCCTGGGGCAATGGCTGAGTGCTGGTGGCCTGGACAGTGGTCTGGCGACCGCTGTCGAGGGTGACCTTGAGCAACAGTTGAAAGGTCTGATCCGCCTGCTTGAGCGACAGCACTTCAGCCTTGGCGGTCTGACCGGCCGTGATCAGGCCCTCCATCGGCG
The DNA here is from genome assembly GCF_003253625.1 of Pseudomonas sp. URMO17WK12:I6. Classification (NCBI taxonomy): domain Bacteria; kingdom Pseudomonadati; phylum Pseudomonadota; class Gammaproteobacteria; order Pseudomonadales; family Pseudomonadaceae; genus Pseudomonas; species Pseudomonas sp. URMO17WK12:I6. The sequence goes on along the minus strand of NZ_QKYZ01000009.1, from coordinate 111,580 downwards.
TCAGCAGCTTGAGCAACTCGCCGCTGATCACCAATGGACGCGAAGTCGCCGGGTTGGTTGGCGGGAGCGGGAGGATGTTCATTTCGCCTGTCATACGCGGACACAACCTGAGGAAATTGCACTCTTGAGAGTAGGGAACGCCATGTATAATGCCGCCCGTCTTTCGCTGAGTGGCGAAAACATTGCAATTGATTGACGCAGCTCTCTAGAACAAGCCGTCATAGCATCTATGCTGCATCTCTTTAACGGCCGCGCCAGAGCCGACTTGAACCGCATAAGGCCCGTGAACCCTTGACCAGTCCTGTCCTGCAAACCGTTGCCCTTGCCTGTGAGCGAGACCTTCGGCTGCTTTTCGAAAATCTCGAATTGCGACTGGCCAGTGGCGAAATGTTACAGATCAGCGGCCCCAACGGCAGTGGCAAGACCAGCCTGTTACGTCTGCTTTGTGGCTTGATGCACCCGACCGCCGGTCAAGTATTGCTCAACGGCCAGCCACTGAACGAACAACGCAGCGAACTGGCGCGCAACCTGCTGTGGATCGGCCATGCCGCCGGCATCAAGGACCTGCTGACCCCCGAAGAAAACCTCAGCTGGCTCTGCGCCTTGCATCAACCGGCCTCCCATGAGGCGATCTGGCAAGCACTGGCGGCGGTGGGGCTGCGCGGTTTCGAGGATGTTCCCTGTCACACCCTGTCTGCCGGCCAGCAACGTCGTGTGGCGTTGGCGCGGTTGTACCTGGACAGCCCGCCGCTGTGGATCCTCGACGAGCCATTCACCGCGCTCGACAAACAAGGCGTGGCGCAACTCGAAGAACACCTGGCCGCGCACTGCGAGCGCGGCGGCATGGTGGTGCTGACCACTCACCACACGCTGAGCCGGATGCCGGCCGGTTATCGCGACATTGATTTGGGGAATTGGGCCGTATGAGTGTTTTCGGCCTGTTGGTCGCCCGTGAGGCTCGTTTGCTGTTCCGCCGTCCCGCCGAATTGGCGAACCCGTTGGTATTTTTCGCCATCGTCGTCTCCTTGTTCCCGCTGGCGGTTGGTCCCGAGACTCAATTGTTGCAAACCTTGTCTCCGGGGCTGGTCTGGGTGGCGGCGCTTTTATCGGTTTTACTCTCGCTGGACGGGCTCTTCCGCAGTGATTTCGAAGACGGATCCCTTGAACAGTGGGTCCTTTCGTCGCACCCCCTGCCTCTTCTGGTGCTGGCCAAGGTGCTGGCACACTGGGCCTTTTCCGGCCTGGCACTGGTTTTGCTCGCGCCATTGCTGGCGCTGATGCTCGGTTTGCCTGCCGCTTGTCTGCCGGTGTTGCTGCTTTCTTTATTGCTCGGTACACCGGTGTTGAGCCTGCTCGGTGCGGTGGGCGCGGCGCTGACGGTAGGATTGAAGCGTGGTGGCCTGTTGCTGGCGCTGCTAATTCTACCGCTGTATATCCCGGTGTTGATTCTCGGCAGTGGCGCCTTGCAGGCGGCATTGCAGGGCATGCCGGCGACTGGTTATCTCTTGTGGCTTGGTAGCCTGACCGCCCTGGCGATAACCCTGGCACCTTTTGCAATAGCTGCTGGCCTGAAGATCAGTGTCGGCGAATAATGAGGTCTGGTTAAAATTTAACCAGTAAAGACCCTTTGGCTGTTTCGTGATAACGAACAGCAACCGTGATGGAAACAGCAATGAACTGGACCTGGTTTCATAAGCTCGGCTCGCCCAAATGGTTTTACGGCATCAGTGGCAAATTGCTGCCCTGGCTGAGCGTCGCGGCGTTGCTGCTGATTAGCGTCGGCGTGGTCTGGGGCCTGGCCTTCGCACCGCCGGACTACCAGCAAGGCAACAGCTTTCGAATCATCTATATCCACGTTCCCGCCGCCATGCTGGCGCAGTCGATCTACGTGATGCTGGCCGTGTGCGGCGTTGTCGGGCTGGTGTGGAAAATGAAACTGGCCGACGTCGCCCTGCAATGCGCCGCCCCGATCGGTGCCTGGATGACCGCCGTGGCGCTGGTTACCGGAGCGATCTGGGGCAAACCGACCTGGGGTTCGTGGTGGGTCTGGGATGCGCGACTTACGTCCATGTTGATTCTGCTGTTTCTGTACTTCGGTCTTATTGCGCTGGGCAACGCCATCAGCAATCGTGACAGCGCGGCCAAGGCCTGCGCGGTGCTGGCGATTGTCGGCGTGATCAACATCCCGATCATCAAATACTCGGTGGAGTGGTGGAACACCCTGCACCAGGGCGCGACGTTCACCCTCACCGAAAAACCGGCGATGCCTGCCGAGATGTGGCTGCCACTGCTGCTGACGGTGCTGGGGTTCTACTGTTTCTTCGGCGCGGTGCTGTTGCTGCGCATGCGCCTTGAAGTGCTCAAGCGCGAAGCCCGGGCGAGCTGGGTGAAATCCGAAGTGCAGAACAGTCTGGAGGCCGCTCGATGAGTTTCGCTTCATTCGGCGACTTTCTCGCCATGGGCCATCACGGCCTGTATGTCTGGTCAGCCTATGGCATTTGCCTGGCGGTGCTGGCCCTCAACGTGGCGGCGCCGATCCTGGCCCGCAAGCGGTATCTGCAACAAGAGGCGCGTCGTTTGCGCCGGGAGAACGGCCAGTGAATCCGCTGCGTAAAAAGCGTCTTGTCATCATTCTCGCGATCCTGGTCGGTGTCGGCGCTGCCGTCGGCCTGGCCCTGAGCGCCCTGCAGCAGAACATCAATCTGTTTTACACCCCGACCCAGATCGCCAATGGCGAAGCGCCGCAAGACACGCGCATCCGTGCGGGCGGCATGGTCGAAAAAGGCTCGCTGCAACGTTCCGGCGATTCCCTGGACGTGAAATTCATCGTCACCGACTTCAACAAATCCGTGACCATCAGCTATCGCGGCATCCTCCCGGACCTGTTCCGCGAAGGGCAGGGCATCGTTGCCCTCGGCAAGCTCAACGCTGATGGCGTGGTGGTGGCCGACGAAGTGCTGGCCAAGCACGACGAGAAGTACATGCCGCCGGAAGTGACCAAGGCGTTGAAAGACAGTGGTCAATCGGCACCTACGCCAGCCAAGGAGGGCTAACGGATGACTTCCGCACTTTACAGCTCGGGGCTGTTCATCCCCGAACTCGGCCATCTGGCCATGATCCTGGCGTTGTGTTTTGCGTTGGTGCAGGCCGTGGTGCCGTTGCTCGGTGCCTGGCGCGGCGACCGTTTGTGGATGAGCCTGGCCCAGCCGGCCGCGTGGGGGCAGTTCGCGTTTTTGCTGTTCGCCTTCGGTTGCCTGACCTATGCGTTCATGACGGACGACTTCTCCGTCGCCTACGTGGCCAGCAACTCCAACAGCGCGCTGCCGTGGTACTACAAGTTCAGCGCCGTGTGGGGCGCTCACGAAGGGTCGTTGCTGCTGTGGGCGTTGATTCTCGGCGGCTGGACCTTCGCGGTGTCGGTGTTCTCCCGACAGTTGCCGCAAGTGATGCTGGCCCGGGTGCTGGCGGTGATGGGCATGATCAGCACGGGTTTCCTGCTGTTCCTGATCCTGACGTCCAACCCGTTCGCCCGGATCTTGCCGCAGATGCCGGCGGACGGGCGCGATCTTAATCCTCTGCTGCAAGACATCGGCCTGATTGTTCATCCGCCGATGCTGTACATGGGGTATGTCGGTTTCTCCGTGGCCTTCGCCTTCGCCATCGCCGCGCTGTTGGGCGGTCGTCTCGATGCGGCGTGGGCGCGCTGGTCCCGTCCGTGGACCATCGTCGCCTGGGCCTTCCTTGGCATCGGTATCACGTTGGGTTCCTGGTGGGCCTACTACGAACTCGGCTGGGGCGGCTGGTGGTTCTGGGACCCGGTGGAAAACGCGTCCTTCATGCCTTGGCTGGTGGGCACGGCGCTGATTCACTCGTTGGCGGTCACGGAAAAACGTGGTGTGTTCAAGAGCTGGACCGTGCTGTTGGCCATTGCCGCATTCTCGTTGAGTCTGCTCGGGACCTTCCTGGTGCGTTCCGGCGTGCTGACCTCGGTTCACGCCTTTGCCTCCGACCCTGAGCGTGGCGTGTTCATTCTGGTCTTCCTGCTGTTTGTGGTCGGTGGTTCATTGACGCTGTTCGCCCTGCGCGCGCCGGTGGTCAAGAGCCATGTCGGCTTCAACCTCTGGTCCCGGGAAACCCTGCTTCTGGGCAACAACCTGGTGCTGGTGGTGGCTGCTTCGATGATTCTGCTGGGCACCCTGTATCCGCTGATCCTTGACGCGATGACCGGTGCCAAGCTGTCGGTCGGCCCGCCGTACTTCAACGCGCTGTTCATTCCGTTGATGGCGATCCTGATGATAGTGATGGCGGTCGGCGTGGTGGTGCGCTGGAAAGACACCCCGGTCAAATGGCTGGTGAGCATGCTGACCCCGGTATTACTCGGCAGCGCCGCGCTGGCCGTCGTGGCGGGTGTTGCTTACGGCGATTTCAACTGGGCGGTGCTGGCAACCTTCATGTTGGCTGCGTGGGTGTTGCTGGCCGGTGTGCGGGACATTTTCGACAAGACTCGCCACAAAGGCTTGATCAAAGGACTGCCGACCCTGACCCGCAGTTATTGGGGCATGCAACTCGCGCATTTGGGTATCGCCGTGTGCGCGCTGGGTGTCGTGTTGTCGAGCCAGAACAGCGCCGAGCGTGATCTGCGCCTGGCACCGGGTGAGTCCATGAGCCTGGCCGGTTACCAGTTTGTGTTCGAAGGCGCCAAGCACTTCGAAGGCCCGAACTTCACGTCCGACAAGGGCACCGTACGGGTGATCCGCGACGGTAAGGAAGTCAGCGTGCTGCACCCGGAAAAACGCCTGTACACGGTGCAGAACTCGATGATGACCGAGGCCGGGATCGACGCCGGTTTCACCCGTGACCTGTACGTCGCACTGGGCGAGCCGTTGGGCGAGGGCGCCTGGGCGGTTCGCGTGCACGTCAAACCGTTCGTGCGCTGGATCTGGTTCGGTGGGCTGCTCACAGGTGTAGGCGGGTTGCTGGCGGCGCTGGATCGCCGTTATCGAGTCAAGGTAAAAAGCCGCGTGCGTGAAGCGCTCGGCATGACGGGAGCCACCGCATGAGACGTTGGTTGATGCTGTTGCCGCTGGCGATTTTTCTGGTGGTTGCTGTTTTTCTGTATCGGGGGCTGTACCTGAACCCGGCCGAGTTGCCCTCGGCGATGATCGGCAAGCCGTTCCCGGAGTTTTCCCTGCTCTCGGTGCAGGGCGACAAAACCCTGACCAAAGCGGACATTCTGGGTAAACCGGCGCTGGTTAACGTCTGGGGCACTTGGTGCATTTCCTGCCGGGTCGAGCACCCGGTGTTGAACAAACTGGCCGAGAAGGGCGTGGCGATCTACGGCATCAACTACAAGGACACCAATGCAGACGCCTTGAAGTGGCTGGCCGAGTTCCACAACCCGTATCAACTGGACGTCCGTGACGATGAAGGCACCCTGGGCCTGAACCTCGGTGTGTATGGCGCACCGGAAACCTTCTTCATCGACGCCAAGGGCATCATCCGCGACAAATTCGTCGGGGTGATCGACGAACAGGTCTGGCGCGAAAAACTGGCGGCCAAGTATCAGGCGCTGGTCGACGAGGCCAAGCCATGAAACGCTGGATTGCCGCCGCCGTTCTGGGGTTGAGCATGGCCGGCGTGGCCCATGCCGCCATCGATACCTATGAGTTCGCCAAAGAAGGCGATCGCGAGCGTTTTCGCGAGCTGACCAAAGAGCTGCGTTGCCCCAAGTGCCAGAATCAGGACATTGCCGATTCCAACGCACCGATCGCCGCCGACCTGCGCAAAGAGATTTTCCGCATGCTCGGCGAGGGCAAGGACAATCAGCAGATCATCGACTTCATGGTCGACCGCTACGGTGATTTCGTCCGTTATAAACCTGCTCTGAATGCCAAGACCGCATTGCTCTGGTTCGGCCCGGCCGGCCTGCTGCTGGGCGGTTTTGTGATCATCGCCGTGATCGTCCGCCGTCGTCGCGTGCAACGCGCTGACAGCCCGGACACGCTTTCTTTTGATGAGCGCGAGCGCCTCGACCACCTGTTGGATAAAACCAAGCATGATTGATTTCTGGCTCGCTGCAGGCCTGCTGCTTCTGGTAGCCCTGAGTTTTTTGCTGATCCCCGTTCTGCGCGGTCGTCGCGCCCAGCTTGAAGAGGATCGTACGGCGCTTAACGTCGCGCTGTATCAGGAGCGCGTGGCTGAGTTGCAGACTCAGCAAGAAGAAGGCGTACTCAACGCCGAGCAAATGAATGCCGGCCGCGCCGAAGCCGCCCGTGAACTGCTTGCCGATACCGAAGGCGTCGAGGCACCGCGAGTGTCGCGCCTGGGCAAGCCATGGCCATTGCTGGCGGCAATTCTGGTGCCTGTGCTGGGCCTTGGGCTGTACCTGCATTTCGGTGCCAGCGACAAAGTCGAGCTGACCCGCGAGTTCGCCCAGGCGCCGCAGTCGATGGAAGACATGACCCGTCGCCTGGAGCGTGCGGTTGCGGCGCAACCGGATTCGGCCGAAGGCCTGTACTTCCTCGGCCGCACTTACATGGCTCAGGACCGCCCCGGCGATGCGGCGAAGATCTTCGAGCGTACCGTGAACCTGGCCGGTCGCCAGCCGGAACTGCTCGGGCAGTGGGCTCAGGCCCAATACTTCGCCGATGGCAAGAAGTGGTCGGACAAGGTCCAGGCCCTGACTGACGAAGCACTGAAAGCGGATCCGAAGGAGGTCACCAGCCTCGGTCTGCTGGGCATCGCGGCCTTCGAAGGCGAGCGTTACCAGGAAGCCATCGACTACTGGAATCGTCTGTTGGTGCAACTGCCGCCGGATGACCAGTCCCGTGTCGCGCTGCAAGGCGGCATCGCCAAGGCCGCCGAGAAGCTTGAAGCCAGCGGTGGCAAGGTGGCTCAGGTTCAGGCTCCGGCAGTGAAGGTTGCAGCACTGCTCAAGGTGCGTGTCGATCTTGCACCGGACTTGAAAGCCAAGGTCCAGCCCGGCGACAGCGTGTTCATCTTCGCCCGCGCCACCGCAGGCCCGCCCGCACCATTGGCGGCCAAGCGTCTGACCGTTGCCGACCTGCCAGCGACCGTCGAGCTGGGCGATGCGGATGCAATGATGCCCCAGTTGAAACTGTCGAACTTCCCCGAAGTCCAACTGGTTGCGCGCATCTCCCGCGCCGGCCAACCGACTGCCGGCGAATGGATCGGTCGTAGCCAACCTTTGGCCACCAGCACCACCGCGCCACAAAAACTGACCATCGACAGCCCGGATAAATAACAGGAAACGCCACCATGACCGCCTTCGCTCGTATCACTCTCCTCAGCATGATGGTTTTGGGGCTAAGCGCTTGTGCGGTCCAGGAGCAGGAGCCCGAACGGCTGCCGCCGATTCCGCCCTCGCAGCCGAGCACCAAACCGACCACACCGAGCAAACCGGTCACGCCGAGCAAACCATCGAAGCCGGTGCCACGCACCTCCGCCAGCTTCGCCCCGCCACCGGGGGGCAACAGCCATTGGGATGCGAAACTCGGTGTTTACGTCCTCGACAATCAAACCAACACCTTCTATCGCCAGCGCACCTACTACCGCTGGGACAACGGCTGGAGCCGCTCGATCAGCCCGAACGGGCCGTGGGAAGAGACGGATATCCATGGAGTGCCGGGTGGGTTGGGCAGACAGTTCGGGCAGTAAATGGAAACGGCGATCTGAGGATCGCCGTTTTGCTTTTTGGCGATCTTTTGATCTTGGTTGAGCTTTTTTTCACGATGCTTCTAACGTTGTTACGCCGTCGCCAGTGCCGGCTTCTCCGAAGCACTCAAAAACCGCAACAACGCCAGCAGCGGAAACACGCTGCCGACAATCACGATCCACAACCAACCACCGTGTTCGTACACCGCACTGGCCACCGATGAGCCGAACGCGCCGCCGATGAAGATGCTGGTCATGTACAGCGCATTCAGACGGCCGCGGCTCTTGGCGTCGAGGGTGTAGACCGCGCGCTGGCCGAGGACCATGTTCATCTGCACACAGAAATCCAGCACCACGCCGGTCACGGCCAGGCCGATGACGCTGTAGGCCGGGTGGATGAAGGCCGGCAGGAAGCTCAGGCTGGCGAACAGCATCGCCAGCAGCGAGGCGAGGCGGGAGTGGCCGGCATCGGCCAGTCGACCGGCGATGGGCGCGGCAATCGCGCCGATGGCTCCGACCAGGGCGAAGATCGCGATCTGGGTTTGCGACAGACCGTGATTGCGCGCCAGTTCCAGCGGCACGGCGGTCCAGAACAGGCTGAACGTAGCGAACATGCAACCCTGATAAAACGCCCGTTGACGCAACACCGGTTGCTGGCGCAGCAGCGTCCAGAGCGAGCCCAGTAACTGGCCATAAGAGGCGCTGTGATCAGGCTGGCGCTTGGGCACCGTCAGGGCCAGTACGATGCTGATTGCAGCCATCAAAACTGCGGCAATGACGAACATCGCGCGCCAGCCGAAGTGGTCAGCCACTACGCTGGACACCGGCCGTGCCAGCAGAATCCCCAACAGCAGACCGCCCATGATCCCGCCAACCACACGGCCGCGCGACGCTTCCGGCGTCAGGTGGGCGGCCAGCGGAATCAGGATCTGTACCGACACCGAGCTGAAACCCACCAGCAACGAAATCAGCAGAAACACGTTCGGCTGATCGGTGAACGCCGCGCCCAGCAAACTGGCAATCGCCACCACGGTGGTGATGATCATCAAGCGACGGTTCTCCAGCAGATCACCCAGCGGTACCAGGAAGAACAGGCCCAGCGCATAACCAATCTGCGTCAGCGAAACGATCAGGCTGGCCATGGTGTCGGTCAGGCCGATGTCCGGCGCGATCAGGCCGATGATCGGCTGGGCGTAGTAGATGTTGGCGACGATCGCGCCGCAGCAGAAGGCGAAAAGCAGCACCATGCCCCGGGTCATTGTCGCGGCACCGTGGGGCGCCTGAGTCGCTGGATTCATAACATGGCTCGCTGAACAAGAAGGAATGCGCAGAGGCTAAGCGGCTGGCTAGAGCGGCGGAAGAGGGTTTGGATTGATAGTAATCATTCCTTTGCGGAATGATTGACGCCGGTATGCGCTGTCTGCCGATGAACCATGCGTCCGAACAGTGGGATCCGATGATACATTCACTGACATCCTCTTCGATAGCGTGCTTATGTTGTCCTGCGCTCCATAAACCGGAAGGTACTTCGATATGAATGCGATGTTCCGTCACCTGATTCGCGGCGCTTGCGTTGTTACCTTGATCAGTTTGTTCACGGCAGGTCTTGCCCAGGCCGCCGATGTGGCGCCGGGAATGCGCATTGGCGTGCGCGGCGAGATCACCGGCATCAGCGCCGACGTCATGAAGGTCCATGTCAACAGCGGCGAAAACGTGGTGATCAACCTGACCAAGGACACCAAAATCCGCGCTGTCACCCTGGCCAATATCGAAGACATCAAGCCCGGCAGCTACATCGGCTCGGCTGCCGTGCCGCAGGAGGATGGCACGCTCAAGGCGCTGGAAGTCCACGTCTTCCCGCCGGAACTGGCCGGCAGCGGCGACGGCCATCGGCCTTTTGATCTGGTCAAGGGCAGCAGCATGACCAACGGCAGCGTGGGTGATCTGGTGGTCAGCAACGGCCGGGTTCTGACCGTCAATTACAAGGGCGGCCAACAGACGATTCTGGTGCCGGAGGATGTGCCGATCGTCAATCTGGTGCCGGGGGATCGCAGCTTGCTGAAGGTGGGCGTGAAGATCGTGACGTTTGTGACCCAGAGTGCCGACGGGACATTGACCGCTCAATCCATCTCGGCCGGCAAGGACGGTGTGACGCCGCCGATGTAACGGTATCCCACAAAAAAGGCGACCTTCACAGGTCGCCTATTTCATTGAGCTCAGTGATTACTGGCCGTTGTAAATCTGGTCGAAAACCCCACCATCGTTGAAGTGAGTCTTCTGCACGGTGCGCCAGTCACCAAAGGTCTTCTCCACCGACAGGAAATCCACTTTCGGGAAGCGATCGGTGTATTTCGCCAACACCGCCGGGTCACGCGGACGCAGGTAGTTGGCAGCCGCAATTTCCTGACCTTCCGGCGACCACAGGTACTTCAGATATTCCTCGGCAACCGCGCGAGTGCCTTTCTTGTCGACGGTTCTGTCGACCACCGACACCGGCGGCTCGGCTTCGGCGGAAACACTCGGGTAAATCACTTCGAACTGATCACGACCAAACTCGCGAGCAATCATTTCCGCTTCGTTTTCGAAGGTCACCAGCACGTCGCCGATCTGGTTGGTCATGAACGTAGTCGTGGCCGCGCGGCCACCGGTATCCAGCACCGGCGCTTGTTTGAACAGTTTGCCGACGAAGGCTTTTGCCTTGTTTTCGTCACCGCCATTTTTCAGCACATAGCCCCAGGCCGAGAGGTAGGTGTAGCGGCCGTTGCCCGAGGTTTTCGGGTTGGGGACGATCACCTGCACGCCGTCCTTGAGCAGGTCCGGCCAGTCTTTCAGGGCTTTCGGGTTGCCTTTGCGCACGATGAATACGGTGGCCGAAGTGAACGGCGCGCTGTTGTTCGGCAGGCGTGTAACCCAGTTGTCCGGAACCAGTTTGCCGTTGTCCGCCAGGGCGTTGATGTCGGTGGCCATGTTCATGGTGATGACGTCAGCCGGCAGGCCATCGATCACCGAGCGCGCCTGTTTGCTGGAGCCGCCGAAGGACATCTGCAGCGTGATGTTTTCGTTGTGCTCGGCTTGCCAGTGTTTCTGGAAGGCAGCGTTGTAGTCCTTGTAGAAATCTCGCATCACGTCGTAGGAAACGTTAAGCAGGGTCGGTGCGGCCTGAGCCAGGCCGCTCAAGGCCAGGCCAGCGGCCAGAAGTGAGGCGCCAAAGAGTTTTTTCACTGCGCATTCCTTGTTTTATCAAACGTGTTCGATGGAGATTATTGGCAATTTGCCAGCGACTATAGCCGGACTCGCATAGTCGCTTAAAGATTAAAAAACACTTTGCTTATTCCATTTTCTTGAACAACGCATTGCCACAACGAGAGCAGAACGCCGCGCTGTGCTCGTGGCTGTTTTTCTTGCAGACCGGGCAATCGTGTTGCAGTTGATCACCGCGCATGGCGTTGGCCAGTTCCGCGGTAAAGATCCCCGTCGGCACAGCGATGATCGAGTAACCGGTGATCATCACCAGGGATGAAATCACCTGGCCCAGCGGCGTCTTGGGCACGATGTCGCCAAAACCCACGGTGGTCAGCGTCACGATAGCCCAATAGATCCCTTTGGGGATGCTGGTGAAGCCGTGCTCCGGGCCTTCGATCACGTACATCAAGGTGCCGAACACCGTCACCAGGGTGCTGACGCTGAGCAGAAATACGACGATTTTCTGCTTGCTGCCGCGCAACGCCGACATCAAATAGTTGGCTTGTTTCAGATACGGGCTGAGCTTGAGCACGCGGAAAATCCGCAGCATTCGTATGATCCGGATGATCAGCAGGTACTGCGCATCGCTGTAATACAGCGCGAGGATACCCGGCACGATCGCGAGCAAATCCACCAGTCCATAGAAGCTGAACGCGTAGCGCAGCGGCTTGGGCGAGCAATACAGGCGCAGGCCGTATTCGATGACGAAAATGACGGTGAAGCCCCATTCGATGTACGCCAGCACGTCGGCGTAGTTCTGGTGAACGCTGTCGATACTGTCCAGAACCACGATCACCAGGCTGGCGAGGATGATCAACAGCAAGATGCTGTCGAAGCGCCGACCGGCCCGGGTGTCGGTCTGGAAGATCATGACGTAAAGCTCTTCACGCCAGTTTTTGCTGCTGTCCATGGATAACGCCTGAATCGAGAATCAGCGCAGCCTAGGGTGATTCTCCCCGCTAGCGCAAGGTGCGCTGTCCATGGCGGACTGACGCAACACCCGAATGCCAGCGCGAATCAGCCAGCAGGCAAGAATGAACGGCGCGGTCAGCGTTGCCAGGCCCAGTGCGGCGAACCCCGGCGTGAGCAATACCGCGAGCAGAATGCCGAGCAGCGGCAGCCAGGGTTGGCGGCGTTGCGGGCTGAAGGCGAGGGCGGCGAGTACCGCGTTGTAACCGCTCAAACCCTGCAAGGCATTTGAAGTTTCGCCATGCAGAAGGGCAAATCCGAGGCCGGCAGCGGAGCCCAGCAGCGCCCAGACAAAGGCGTGGCGATCGGCGATCAGTAATCCGGCGGCAATCAGCGCGCCGGCCAGTGGATGGCCGAGAAACATGACTTGCCCCAGGCCTTTCAATTCGGCAGCGAGCAGGTTGAGGGTGTTCAGTTCGATCAGCGGCGCGGGTTGCTGTGGTGCGGCAAAGCCGAGCAATAACCAGCTCAACCCAACGAAGGGTGCGGTGTACGCCGGTAGACATTGATGATCGCGAGCACCTTTGAGCCATTGCTGAGTGAGCATCGCACTCAGGCCGCCGCAGGCGATGATCAGCGGTGGCAACAGTGCTGACCATGGGAAATACAGGCTCAGCAGCAGGCCGAGCAAAATACCGTTGTAACTGAACAGCCCGGCCTGACGATCCGCCTTGGCATACCCGCGACGTTGCGCGGTAAGCAACCCGGCGACACCGCCCAGCAGCGCACCGCCGAGCAGAGCGGGCGCGGTGAAAAGAATCGCTAACAGACACAACAGCCCGCTCAGCGGATGGCGCTGGAGAAAGATCTGGCTGAAGCCGTTAAGCAGGGCGGTCGCCCAGTCGGGGCAGTGGGTGTTGAAGTGGTTGGCAGGCATGGGTGGGGTCTAGGGCAGAGGAAAATCCAGGGTCTTGCACAAACCTGTGGCGAGGGAGCTTGCTCCCGCTGGGCTGCGGAGCAGCCCTGAAATCAGCAATGCGGTCTTTCTGTTGAAACCGTCATGCCAAAGCGACGACTGCTTCGCAGCCGAGCGGGAGCGAGCTCCCTCGCCACAGGGGTAGTTCTTACCGGGGTAGCTCTTACAGGGGGAGTTCTTTAGAGCAATGTCTCGATGCGCAACGAATTGGTTGACCCCGGCTGCCCAAAGGGCACGCCCGCGGTAATCAGCAGCGTATCCCCGCGCTGAGCCATCCCCTGAGCCTGGGCGATTTCCAGCGCCGTCGAGCACACTTCATCCACCTGTCGCAGTCGATCGTTGACCACCGAGTGCACGCCCCACGCCACCGTCAATCGCCGGGCGGTTTGCAGGTTTGGCGTCAGGTTGAGGATCGGCACCGTCGGCCGTTCCCGCGCCGCCCGCAGGCTCGAGGTGCCGGACTCGCTGTAGTTCACCAGCACCGCCACCGGCAGCACGTTGCTGATGCGGCGGATCGCGCAGCTGATCGCGTCCGACACCGTGGCCTCGGCTTTTGGCCGGCTCACGTCCAGTTGGGTTTGATAGTCCGGGCCGTTTTCCACCTGACGGATGATCTTGCTCATCATCTGCACGGCTTCCAGCGGGTACTCGCCAGACGCGGTTTCTGCCGACAGCATCACCGCGTCCGCGCCTTCGGCCACCGCATTGGCGACGTCGGTGACTTCGGCACGGGTCGGGGCCGGGGAGAAGCGCATCGACTCCAGCATCTGCGTCGCCACCACCACCGGTTTGCCGAGTTGGCGGCAGGTGCCGATGATGTTTTTCTGAATCTGCGGCACGCTTTCGGCCGGCACTTCCACGCCCAAATCACCGCGAGCGACCATGATCGCATCGCTCAATTCAGCGATTTCCTGCAGCTGAGTCACGGCCGATGGCTTCTCGATCTTCGCCATCAAGAACGCCTTGTCGCCAATCAGCGCGCGGGCTTCGCGGATGTCTTCCGGGCGTTGCACGAACGACAGCGCGACCCAGTCCACCCCCAGCTCCAGACCGAAGTTCAAATCACGGCGGTCCTTGGCGGTCAGCGGGCTCAGGTCGAGCACCGCTTGCGGCACGTTGACGCCTTTGCGGTCCGACAGCTCGCCGCCGTTGAGCACCGTGGTGTCGATGGCGTCGGCGTACTTGGTCACCACTCGCAGACGCAACTTACCGTCATCCAGCAGCAGGTCCATGCCGGGCTCCAGCGCGGCGATGATTTCCGGGTGGGGCAGGTTGACCCGGCGCTCGTCCCCCGGCGTTGCATCCAGATCCAGGCGCAGCGCCTGGCCGCGATACAGCTGCACTTTGCCCTGGGCGAATTTGCCGACCCGCAGTTTCGGGCCTTGCAGGTCCATCAGAATCCCCAGCGGATAATTCAGCTGGCGCTCGACTTCACGAATCCACTGATAGCGCTGCGCGTGGTCGGCGTGATCGCCGTGGCTGAAGTTCAGGCGAAAGATATTGACCCCGGCGCGCACCAGTTCACGGATATCGTCGATCCCGTCGGTGGCCGGGCCGAGGGTGGCGAGGATTTTGACCTTCTTGTCAGGCGTCATGATTAGGGCTCTCGAGAATCAGAATGGCGCGGAAGTCGTTGACGTTGGTACGGGTCGGCTCGGTGACGATCAGTGCATCGAGCGCCGCGAAGTAGCCATAGCCATTGTTATTGTCCAGCTCATCGCAGGCAGTGAGGCCGAGGGCGGCGGCACGGGCATAGCTGTCCGGAGTCATGATGGCGCCGGCGTTGTCTTCGGAGCCGTCGATGCCGTCGGTGTCACCGGCCAGGGCGTAGACGCCGGGCAGGCCTTTGAGGCTGTCGGTCAGGCTCAGCAGGAATTCGGCGTTGCGCCCGCCACGGCCATTGCCGCGCACGGTGACGGTGGTTTCGCCGCCGGACAGAATCACGCACGGCGCCGCCAGCGGCTGGCCGTGCTGGACGATCTGCCGCGCAATGCCGGCGTGGACCTTCGCCACTTCCCGGGATTCACCTTCCAGGTCGCCGAGAATCAACGGGCTGAAACCCGCCTGACGGGCTTTCACCGCCGCCGCTTCCAGTGACTGCTGTGGGCGGGCGATCAATTGGAAATGACTGCGGGCCAGGCTCGGATCGCCGGGTTTGACCGTCTCCGACTCGGGACTTTGCAGCCAGGTGCGCACCGAGGCCGGGACTTCGATGGCATAACGCTTGAGGATCGCCAACGCTTCAGCCGAGGTGCTCGGGTCGGCCACGGTGGGGCCGGAGGCGATGACGGTGGCGAGATCGCCTGGCACATCGGAAATCGCATAGGTGTAAACCGTGGCGGGCCAGCAGGCTTTGCCCAGACGCCCACCCTTGATCGCCGAGAGGTGCTTGCGCACGCAGTTCATCTCGCCGATGGTCGCGCCGGATTTGAGCAGCGCTTTGTTGATCGATTGCTTGTCGGCGAGGGTGATGCCGGCGGCGGGCAAGGCGAGCAGGGCAGAGCCACCGCCCGAGAGCAGGAAGATCACACGGTCGTCTTCGCTCAGGTTGCTGACCAGTTCCAGAACCCGTTTCGCGACGGCCAGACCGGCAGCGTCCGGCACAGGGTGCGCGGCTTCGACCACTTCGATTTTTTCGCACGGGGCGCCGTGGCCGTAGCGGGTCACCACCAGGCCAGACACTTCACCCTGCCAGCAGCGTTCGACCACCTGGGCCATGGCTGCGGCGGCTTTACCGGCGCCGATGACGATCACCCGACCGCTGCGGTCGGTTGGCAAATGGGCTTCAAGGACATGCTGCGGATGGGCCGCGTCGATGGCTGTGGCAAACAGCTCGCGCAGCAATTGTTGCGGATTGACCGACATGGCGGGCTCCCGGAATTCTTGTTATTGGGTTTGTCGCGGACCCTGTGGGAGCGACTCTGTGGCGAGGGGGCTTGCCCCCGTTGGGTTGCGAAGCAGCCCCAAAATCTGTGATGCACTGAAGATCTTGTGAGTGCTGCGCACTCAAACGGGGGCAAGCCCCCTCGCCACAGGCTCGCTCCTGCAGGTTTGATGCGGTTTGGGGCAGGGCTTACTTCTTGTCGCGAATCGAGAAGTTCGCCATGTGTTCCAAGCCTTTGATCAGCGCCGAGTGATCCCAGTTGCTGCCACCGATGGCCGCACAGGTGCTGAACACCTGTTGGGTATTGGCGGTGTTCGGCAGGTTGATGTTCAGCTCGCGCGCACCGGCCAGGGCCAGGTTCAGGTCCTTCTGGTGCAGGCTGATGCGGAAGCCCGGGTCGAAGGTGCCCTTGATCATGCGCTCGCCGTGAACTTCAAGGATCTTCGACGAGGCGAAACCACCCATCAGCGCTTCACGCACTTTCGCTGGGTCGGCACCGTTTTTCGAGGCGAACAGCAGCGCTTCGGCCACGGCCTGGATGTTCAGCGCGACGATGATCTGGTTCGCCACTTTCGCGGTTTGCCCATCGCCGTTGCCACCGACCAGGGTAATGTTCTTGCCCATGGCCTGGAACAGCGGAAGGGCGCGTTCGAAGGCATCGGCCTCACCACCGACCATGATGCTCAGGGTCGCAGCCTTGGCGCCGACTTCACCGCCGGAAACTGGTGCGTCGAGGTATTGCGCGCCTTTCTCGTTGATTTTGGCAGCGAAGGTTTTGGTGGCGGTCGGCGAGATCGAGCTCATGTCGATCACGACTTTGCCCTTGCTGACACCCGCCGCAACACCGTCGGCGCGGAACAGCACGTCATCGACCTGCGGGGTATCCGGCACCATGACGATGATGAATTCGGCTTCCTGGGCGACTTCTTTCGGGTTGGCCAGCGCAACGGCGCCAGCAGCCAGCAGATCGGCAGGGGCGGCGTCGTGGTGCGCCGACAGGAACAGGCTGTGACCGGCTTTCTGCAGGTTCAACGCCATTGGGTGGCCCATGATGCCGGTGCCGATAAATCCGATTTTAGCCATGAGAAAATCCTCTTGTTTTTATTGCTCTATTCGCAAAATTCGTGGGGTGGCAGCGAGGACGCCTTCGCGGGCAAGCCTCGCTCCTACAGACAACCCAGGCCCCTGTAGGAGCGAGCGGTGCGGCGATCCGACTTGCCCGCGAAGAACGATGACACGATGCCGGATCAAACAGCGTTATGGGTTTTCAACCAGCCCAGACCCGCTTCAGTCGTGGTCAGCGGCTTGTATTCACAGCCGACCCAGCCCTGATAACCGATGCGGTCCAGGTGTTCGAACAGGAAGCGGTAGTTGATCTCACCGGTGCCCGGTTCGTTGCGCCCTGGGTTGTCCGCCAATTGCACGTGGTTGATTTCGTCCAGGTGCGCGGCCATGGTGCGGGCCAGGTCGCCTTCCATGATTTGCATGTGATAGATGTCGTATTGCAGGAACAGGTTGGCACTGCCGACCTGTTCGCGAATTGACAGGGCTTGCGCCGTGTTGTTCAGGTAGAAGCCCGGAATGTCGCGGGTGTTGATCGCTTCCATCACCAGTTTGATGCCCGCCGCTTGCAGCTTGTCGGCCGCGTACTTGAGGTTGGCGACGAAGGTTTTTTCCACGGTGGCCTCGTCGACGCCTTGTGGACGAATACCGGCCAGGCAGTTGACCTGGGTGTTGCCCAGCACTTGGGCGTAGGCAATGGCCAGATCGACACCGGCGCGGAACTCTTCGACCCGGTCCGGCCGGCACGCGATGCCGCGTTCGCCCTTGGCCCAGTCACCGGCCGGCAGGTTGAACAGCACCTGGGTCAGACCGTTGGCATCGAGCCTGGCCTTGATTTCGGCAGAGCTGAAGTCATAGGGGAACAGGTATTCGACACCACTGAAGCCGGCCTTGGCGGCAGCGTCGAAACGGGCAAGAAAATCCTGCTCGGTGAACAACATGGACAGGTTGGCTGCGAAACGCGGCATGGTGGTCTCCTGTAAAAATATGTGCCTGTAGCAGCTGCCGAGGCACGAGGCTGCGTTGGGCTGCGAAGCGGCCCCCCGACGGCGGTCCTGCGGACACGCAACGCAGCCTCGTGCCTCGGCAGCTGCTACAGGTGTCAGGTCATTCTTAATCGAGCAACGAAATCGCCGTTGGCGCATCGTTGCCGACCAGCGCCAGGTCTTCGAATTCGTTGACGGCGTTGATCTCGGTGCCCATGGAAATGTTGGTCACGCGCTCCAGAATGATCTCGACGATTACCGGCACCTTGAACTCCTCGATCATCTCCTGAGCCTTGCGCAGGGCAGGCTGGATCTGACCCGGTTCGAATACTCGCAGGGCCTTGCAACCCAGGCCTTCGGCGACCGCGACATGGTCGACACCGTAGCCGTTGAGTTCCGGAGCGTTGAGGTTGTCGAAGGACAGCTGCACGCAGTAGTCCATGTCGAAACCGCGCTGCGCCTGACGGATCAGCCCCAGGTACGAGTTGTTCACCACGACGTGGATGTACGGCAGCTTGAACTGCGCGCCCACCGCCAGTTCTTCGATCATGAACTGGAAGTCGTAGTCGCCCGAGAGCGCCACCACCTTGCGGGTCGGATCCGCCTTGACCACGCCGAGCGCGGCCGGAATGGTCCAGCCCAACGGGCCGGCCTGGCCGCAGTTGATCCAGTGACGCGGTTTGTAGACGTGCAGGAACTGCGCGCCGGCAATCTGCGACAGACCGATGGTGCTGACGTAGCAGGTGTCCTTGCCGAACACCTGGTTCATCTCTTCGTAAACGCGCTGCGGCTTGACCGGCACGTTGTCGAAGTGAGTCTTGCGCTGCAGGCTGGCTTTGCGCTGCTGACAGTCTTGCAGCCAGGCGCTGCGGTTTTTCAGCTTGCCAGCGGCTTGCCACTCGCGAGCGACTTCGATGAACACGGTCAACGCGGCAGCGGCGTCGGACACGATGCCCAGGTCCGGGGTGAACACGCGGCCGATCTGGGTCGGTTCGATGTCGACGTGAATGAATTTGCGGCCTTCGGTGTAAACATCGACCGACCCGGTGTGACGGTTGGCCCAACGGTTACCGACGCCCAGCACCACGTCGGACTTCAGCATCGTGGCGTTGCCATAACGGTGCGAGGTTTGCAGGCCGACCATGCCGACCATCAGCGGGTGATCGTCCGGGATGGTGCCCCAGCCCATCAGCGTCGGGATGACCGGAATACCGGTCAGCTCGGCGAACTCCACCAGCAACTCGCTGGCGTCGGCATTGATGATGCCGCCACCGGCCACCAGCAATGGGCGTTCAGCCTGGTCGAGCATGGCCAGGGCTTTTTCCACCTGCACGCGGGTCGCGCTCGGTTTGGCCAATGGCAGCGGCTGGTAGGCGTCGATGTCGAATTCGATTTCGGCCATCTGCACGTCGAACGGCAGGTCGATCAGCACTGGGCCCGGACGGCCGGAGCGCATCTCATAGAAGGCTTTCTGGAAGGCGTAAGGCACCTGGCCCGGCTCCAGAACCGTGGTCGCCCACTTGGTGACCGGCTTGACGATGCTGGTGATGTCGACGGCCTGGAAGTCTTCCTTGTGCATACGGGCCCGCGGTGCTTGCCCGGTGATGCACAGGATCGGGATCGAGTCGGCCGAGGCGCTGTAGAGCCCGGTGACCATGTCGGTACCGGCAGGTCCCGATGTGCCGATGCACACGCCGATGTTGCCGGCCTTGGTGCGGGTGTAACCCTCGGCCATGTGCGAGGCGCCTTCAACGTGGCGAGCGAGGACGTGATCGATGCCACCGACCTTCTGCAAGGCGGAGTACAGCGGGTTGATCGCGGCGCCCGGGATGCCAAAAGCGGTATCGACCCCTTCGCGGCGCATCACCAGAACGGCGGCTTCGATTGCTCTCATTTTGCTCATGGTTTTGTGCCTCTTACGTTTTGTAATTGTATACAAGTGGCTTTGCGCAGAGTGTATTCACGGCGGACGGCGCAGGTCAATCCATTTTCTCAAGCGGCTGTTTCATTCGTCGGAAGCCCAAATAACTGTGGCTTTTCGTCGCATGTCGCGCTTTTAGAAAATTATTGTATACAAAAAAATAATTCATTGTGTTCTATTTGTTGCATCGGATTGCGCAACACAAAGCAGTCCAACGGCTTTCCCTATAACAAAATGAGGACGGCACCATGAGCGCTTTAACCTTGAAAGTCGCAGTCAACCTGGCCGATCAGGCCATCACCGCGGGGCGGGCGATCTCTGCCGCGCCATTGACCGTTGCAGTACTGGATGCCGGCGGGCACCTGATTACGCTGCAACGTGAAGACGGCGCCAGCCTGCTGCGTCCGCAGATCGCCATCGGCAAGGCCTGGGGCGCGATTGCCCTGGGCAAGGGCTCACGCCTGCTGGCACAGGACGCCCAACAACGCCCGGCCTTCTTCGCCGCGCTGAATAGCCTGGGGCAGGGCAGCGTCGTCCCGGTGCCGGGCGGCGTGTTGGTTCGGGATCAGGACGGGACTGTGTTGGGAGCGGTGGGCATCAGCGGGGATCTGTCAGATGTCGATGAGCAATGTGCAATCCGCGCGATCGAGGGGCAGGGGTTGAAGGCGGATGCGGGGGTGGCTGGTTGATCTTCGGAGCCTGATTTACCGCTTTCGCGAGCTTGCTCGCGAAAGCGTCTTGCGGACGAAAACAGCTTTTTAGCTGCCTGCTTTCTCCGTTGAAATTTCCATCCGGTAAATTCCGATTTTTTAGAATTTTGTGCGAAACATTTGGCTGTTGCCGAATATTTTCGCAAGAAAATTCATAGGTATCACTCGTATCATTCTCTCGGAACAGGCCGAGAGCTTTACAATGAAAACAACACTGTCGTGGTGGGATATCAGCCCGCCTCTGAGCACCGCTACACCTACCTGGCCGGGTGACACACCTTTCCAGGAAGAGCGCGTTTGGACGTTCGGACCCGAGTGTCCGGTGAATGTCGGGCGTATCACCCTGTCGCCTCACACGGGGGCCCATGTCGACGCGCCGCTGCATTACAGCGCTGATGGAGTGGCCATTGGCGATGTGTCGCTCGATGTCTATATGGGGCCCTGCCGTGTGCTGCATTGCCTGAATAGCGGCCGGCTGGTACACCCCGAGCAGCTTGAAGGTCGCTTGCAAGACCTGCCTGAACGGGTGCTGCTGCGCACCTGGCAACAAGCGCCATTGAGCGCCTGGGATCCGGATTTCACCGCCGTCGCCAAAGAAACCGTCGACCTGCTGGCGAACCTCGGTGTGCGCTTGATCGGTATCGATACGCCTTCGCTGGACCCTCAGCAATCCAAAACCATGGATTCGCACAATGCCGTAGCCCGACATGGCATGGCCATCCTCGAGGGCATCGTGCTCGATGACGTCCCGGAAGGGGACTATGAATTGATCGCGCTGCCGCTGCGTTTTGCCCATCTGGACGCCAGTCCGGTCAGGGCAATTTTGCGTCCACTGAATAAACCGCAACTTGAGGAGCCGACTCAATGAGCCAATGCCCCTATTCACCTGCAAACCAGACGGAAGAATGGCATAACGCCGAGCTGAACTTTTCCGACTCCATGAGCTACGGCGACTACCTGGATCTGGGGCGCATTCTCAGCGCACAGCACCCGTTATCTCCGGACCATAATGAGATGCTGTTCATCATCCAGCATCAGACGTCAGAGCTGTGGATGAAGCTGATGCTGCACGAGCTCAAAGCCGCTCGTGAACACATTCGACAGGGAGAGTTGCCGCCCGCGTTCAAGATGCTGGCGCGGGTCTCGCGGATTTTTGATCAACTGGTGCATGCCTGGACGGTGCTGGCCACCATGACACCCACCGAGTACCACGCGATACGGCCGTTTCTGGGGCAGTCATCGGGCTTTCAGTCGTTCCAGTACCGCGAGATCGAATTCATTCTGGGCAACAAAAGCGCGACCCTGTTGCGCCCCCATGCGCATCGGCCGGAACTGTTGCAGGCGCTTGAAAAGGCGATCGCCACACCGTCGCTGTATGACGAGGCGATTCGCTTGATGGCCAGCGCAGGCTTGACCATCGACCCACAGCGTTTCGAGCGCGATCCGAGCAGTCCGACGACGCATGACGCGTCGGTCGAAGCCGCCTGGCGCGAGGTCTACACTGACCCTTCGCGTTATTGGGATCTCTATCAGCTGGCGGAGAAACTCATCGACCTTGAGGACTCGTTCCGTCAATGGCGCTTCCGGCATGTGACCACGGTCGAGCGGATCATCGGCTTTCAACCAGGGACCGGTGGCACAGAAGGTGTCGGTTATCTGCGCAAGATGCTCGATACCGTGTTGTTCCCGGAGTTGTGGCGAGTGCGCTCAACTCTTTAATTTACCGAGAATGATGTTTGAACGCTTAAACCGAGCGGCAATTGAGTAAATTGACGCATTCAAACCATGCCTGACCATAACAATTAAAAGGTAACCAGATGGCGGATGAAATCTTGAGGCAAGGCGAGCTCAAGCGAGGGCTGAAAAATCGTCATATTCAGCTGATCGCATTGGGCGGAGCGATAGGGACCGGGTTGTTTCTCGGCTCTGCCGGAGTACTCAAATCGGCCGGGCCGTCGATGATCCTCGGCTATGCGATTGCCGGCTTCATCGCCTTTCTGATCATGCGCCAGCTGGGCGAGATGATTGTCGAGGAACCGGTGGCCGGTTCCTTCAGTCATTTTGCCCACAAGTACTGGGGCGGCTATGCCGGCTTTCTGTCCGGCTGGAACTACTGGGTGCTGTATGTGCTGGTGGGCATGGCCGAGTTGACGGCTGTCGGCAAGTACGTGCAGTTCTGGTGGCCGGAAGTCCCCTCCTGGGTCAGCGCGGCGGTGTTCTTCGTCCTGGTCAATTTGATCAATATGATGAACGTCAAAGTCTTCGGCGAAATGGAGTTCTGGTTCGCAATCATCAAGGTCGTCGCGATCATTGGCATGATCGTCCTGGGCTGCTACATGTTGTTCAGCGGAACGGGCGGCCCGCAGGCCTCGGTCAGCAATCTGTGGAGTCACGGCGGCTTCTTTCCCAACGGCACCACTGGGTTGCTGATGTCCATGGCGTTCATCATGTTCTCCTTCGGCGGCCTGGAACTGGTCGGTATCACCGCCGCTGAAGCCAGCGAGCCGGGTAAGGTGATTCCCAAGGCGATCAACCAGGTGGTTTATCGCGTGCTGATCTTCTACGTCGGCGCACTCACCGTGTTGTTGTCGCTGTATCCGTGGGATCAACTGCTACAGACACTGGGCGCTTCGGGCGATGCCTATAGCGGCAGCCCGTTCGTGCAGATCTTCTCCTTGATCGGCAGCGACACCGCAGCGCACATCCTCAATTTCGTGGTGCTCACCGCAGCGCTCTCTGTCTATAACAGTGGCGTCTACTGCAACAGCCGCATGCTCTATGGCCTGGCCGAACAGGGCGACGCACCCAAGGCGCTGATGAAACTGAACAAGCAGGGCGTGCCTCTACTGGCGCTGGGCGTATCTGCGTTGATCACCATGCTGTCCGTGCTGGTTAACTACCTCGCCCCGCATGAAGCGCTTGAGTTGCTCTTTGCACTGGTGGTCGCATCGCTGATGATCAACTGGGCGATGATCAGCCTGACGCACCTGAAATTTCGCAAAATCATGGGCCAGCGAGGTATCGTGCCGGGCTTCAAGGCATTCTGGTTCCCTTACAGCAATTACCTGTGCCTGGCCTTCATGGCCATGATCGTCTGCGTCATGTTGATGATTCCAGGGATACGCGCTTCAGTCTTCGCCATACCGGTGTGGGTGTTGATCATCTTTGGTTTTTACCGGATGCGTATGGCCAAGGATCGGGCCTTGCCGATAGTTCAATAGCCTTTGCCGTGGGTGCGCCGTGATGAGTAGCAACGCTGATCCGCAGTTTCGCGACATTCGTATCGATCACTATGACCTCGAGGGTGCAAGGAGCTGGATGTCTGGTATCTGCGGGCCGCACCGCCTCCAGACTTCGACGCCCGAGCGGATCCGCTTTCATCACAGCGCCAATGTGTTCAAGTCGATGGCCACGACCCTGGGCACGCTCTCATACGGCACCGATGTCACCATCGATATCGAAGACGCCGAGCACTTCAGCAGTTACAGCCTGAGTTTGCCTTTGGTGGGCGAGCAGGAGCTGAGCAAGAATGGCAGCGTGTCGAAATCCAACCGCGATCAAGGGGTGATTATTTCCCCAAATGAGAACCAGATGCTGGCGATCTCCGGCGACTGCCGCAAAGTTCAGGTGGTGATCACCCGCGTCGCCATGAGCGAGTCGCTGGAGGGCCTGCTGCAGCGACCGCTGGATACGCCGCTGCGTTTCGAGCCGGTGATGGATGCGGTGGACGGCGCGTCGGCCTCGTGGTGGCGCATGGCGCGTTATTTCATCGCGGAGCTGGAACGCAGCAATGAACTGTACGAACAGGTGGTCTTCACTCGGGACATCGAAAGCTCATTGATCAAAGGCTTGATCCTCGCCCAGCCGAACAACTACTCCGAAGAGTTGCGCAACGTGCTTGGCGTGAAACTGCCGCACTACCTGATCAGGGCCAAGCAATACATTCACGACAATGCTCGCGAAGCCTTGCACCTGGAGGATATCGAGGTCGCGGCCGGGGTCTCGCGTTTCAAGCTGTGCGAGGCGTTCAAGAAGCACTTCGCCCTGTCGCCGATGGTCTACCTGAAAAAATACCGGTTGAACGCTGTGCGCCAGGAAATCCTCGAACACGGCTCGGCGCGCAATATTTCCGCGATTGCCATGGGCTGGGGCTTTACGCATCTGGGACGTTTTTCCGCCGAATACCGCAAGTTGTTCGACGAATCCCCCAGCACGACCTTGCAGCGTAACGAAGCCCGGCGCATGCGCGGGGTCTGAATATCCCGGTGTCCAGAATTGAATCAGATCTGCGACAGCAGCCTGATGAAGCTCTATTTGTGGCGAGGGAGCTTGCTCCCGCTGGGCTGCGAAGCAGCCCTAAAGCCTGCGGATGGGGGATCTCTGACAAACCTCGGTTGCGAATTTCAGGACCGCTTCGCGCTCCAGCGGGAGCAAGCTCCCTCGCCACAATTGATCACCTGATCATCGATATCCATTAACTGGCGCTCACTTACGCACCACCAAATCAAGCAACGTCTCCCGCTCCTTGATTTTCTGCAACACGATTTCCGAGCGGATATCAGTCACTCCCGCCGTACGGTTCAGTTGGTTGACGATGAAGTCGGAGAAGTGTTTGACGTTGCGCGCCTGGACCCGCAGCACATAGTTGCTCGCCCCGGTAATCACGTAGGCGGTGACCACTTCCGGCCACAACTGGACCTTCTTGATGAAGGTCTCGTGCCAGTCCTCGACGTCCTGTCGCAATGACACATGGACGATGGCTTCCAGTTCGACTCCCAGCTTCTCTGCGTTCAGCATCGCGCGATAGCCAGTGATGATTCCTTCACTTTCCAGCAGGCGTAAACGGCGCAAGCAGGCCGATGGCGACAGTGCGACCTTCTCTGCCATTTCGTGGTTGCTGATACGGCCGTCTCGTTGCAAGAGGTGCAGGATCCGCAGGTCTGTGGGGTCGAGAGTCATGACTAGAATAAATCCGCGATATTTGGAGTTGGATTCGAATTTTCTTCGAGATAAATACTAGATGGCCGCTTACTTTGCACGAAAATTCTCTAAAGCTTCGTTCATTATTTCTTCACCGTGAAGGCGCAAATAACGCCTGAAACACGACACTCACACCCGACTATCGCGATCTGCCCGGACGGCACTTCTTTCAAAAAGCAGGACACCCAATGACTACAAGAAACGATTGTCTGACGCTTGATGCGCAGGACGCTCTGGCCCCTCTGCGTCAGCAGTTTGCGCTCCCCGAAGGCGTGATCTATCTCGACGGCAACTCCTTGGGCGCGCGCCCGGTCGCAGCGCTGGCGCGTGCTCAGGCCGTGATCGCCGATGAATGGGGCAATGGCCTGATCCGCAGTTGGAACAGCGCTGGCTGGCGCGATTTGCCTGAGCGTCTGGGCAATCGACTGGCGGGGCTGATTGGCGCCGGTGACGGCGAAGTGGTGGTGACCGACACCACCTCGATCAACCTGTTCAAGGTGCTCAGCGCCGCCCTGCGCGTGCAGGCCACGCGGGCGCCGACGCGGCGGGTGATCGTCAGCGAGACCAGCAACTTTCCGACTGACCTGTATATCGCCGAAGGTCTGGCGGACATGCTGCAGCAGGGCTACAGCCTGCGTCTGGTCGACAGCCCGCAAGAGCTGCCGCAAGCGATTGACCAGGACACCGCGGTGGTCATGCTCACCCACGTCAACTACAAGACCGGCTACATGCACGACATGCAGGCCCTGACCGCGCTGACCCATGAATGCGGCGCGCTGGCCATCTGGGACCTGGCGCATTCCGCCGGGGCGGTGCCGGTCGATCTGCATCAGGCGCGCGCCGACTACGCCATCGGTTGCACCTACAAGTACCTCAATGGCGGTCCGGGCTCGCAAGCTTTCGTCTGGGTTTCCCCTGAGTTGTGCGATCTGGTGGCGCAACCGCTGTCCGGCTGGTTCGGTCATTCGCGGCAGTTCGCCATGGAGTCGCATTACCAGCCGAGCAGCGGAATCGCCCGCTATCTGTGCGGCACCCAGCCCATCACTTCATTGGCGATGATCGAGTGTGGTCTGGATGTCTTCGCCCAGACCGACATGGCCAGCCTGCGCAGCAAGTCCCTGGCGCTGACGGACCTGTTCATCCAGTTGGTCGAGCAGCGCTGCGCCGCTCACGAGCTGACCCTGGTCACTCCACGCGAACACGCCAAGCGTGGCAGCCATGTCAGCTTCGAACATCCCCAGGGTTATGCGGTGATCCAGGCCTTGATCGCCCGTGGCGTGATCGGCGATTACCGCGAGCCGCGGATCATGCGGTTCGGCTTCACCCCGCTGTACACCCGCTTCACCGAGGTCTGGGATGCGGTGCAGATCCTCGGCGAAATACTTGATCAGAAAACCTGGTCGCAAGAGCAATTCCAGATCCGCCACAGCGTCACCTGATACCCCCCGACGCCTTTGTCTTGCTGCCGCGAATTTCCCGGCAGCAGGGCTTCGGTCGCCTCCGATAAGCACTTCTGTGAAAGCACAATAATAAGGAACACGCAGAATGAAATTGTCCCTTTGGCCCGCCTTGCCGCTCGCCATTACCAGCTGTCTCGGCCAAGTGGCCCATGCCGCACCCGACAATGGATTCGTTGAAGACAGCAGCCTGACCCTGACCCATCGCAATTTCTATTTCTACCGCAACAACCTCAACAACCCGGGCGGCCAGAACTATCGGCAGGAGTGGGCCCACGGACTTATGCTCGATTATCGTTCCGGCTATACCCAGGGCACAGTGGGTTTCGGAGTCGACGCCTACGCGCAGTTGGGTCTCAAGCTCGACAGCGGCAGGGGGCGTACCGGCACCGGTTTGTTGCCGGTCGATGCCGATGGACGCGCCGAGGATGAGTATTCCGAAGCGGGTGGCGCGCTCAAGGCGCGGATCTCGAAGACCGAACTCAAATACGGCAATCTGACACCGCTCAACCCGGTGTTCGGCACCGGCTCGGCGCGCCTGTTCACCACCTACGCCAATGGTTTCCAGCTGACCAGCAACGAGTTGAAAGGACTGCAACTCGATGCCGGGCACTTCACCTCGGGCAATGACAGTGCGTCGACCAACGACGATGGCGCCCTCAAGGCGCTGTATGCCGGGGTGGAAACCCGTAGCGTCGATTATCTGGGCGGCAGTTATGCCCTGAGCGATCAATTGAGCGTCAGCCTGTACGGTTCGCAGTTCGCTGATATCTGGCGGCAGTACTACGCCAACGCCAACTACAGCTATGCCCTGAGCGGAAACCAGTCGCTGAACCTGGATTTCAACCTCTATCGCACCAACGACTATGGCCAACGCCTGGCCGGCAAGATCGACAACACCACTTGGTCGCTGGCCGCCGCTTACAAGGTCGGTGCGCACCGCTTGACCCTGGCCTACCAACGGGTCGATGGCGATGAACCGTTCGATTATCTCGGCTTCGATCAGCAGCCGGGCACCTCGATATACCTTGCCAACTCGGTACAGATCCTCGATTTCAACGCGCCCAATGAACGCTCCTGGCAGCTGCGTTATGACCTGGACATGGCGCCCTTTGGCGTGCCGGGCCTGAGCTTCATGTCGCGCTATGTGAGCGGTGACCATATCGACGACAGTCACTACGACGGCGGCCCCAATGGTGCCTATGGACGTTACGGCAGTGGCGGCAAGCGCTGGGAACGCGACCTTGAAGCGCGCTACGTGGTGCAGGAGGGCAAGGCCAAGGACCTGTCGATACGTGTGCGCCAGGCCAGTATACGTTCCACCGCCCAGGTGGCCCGGGCGGACACCACCGACAACAACGAAGTCCGGGTGATCGTCGAGTATCCGCTGAATATTTTCTGATCCGTGGCTGATCCCCACCGGCAACCCAAACGATTTGCTCTCTTCAAGAAAGACAATATTCAGAGGAAAGAAAAATGACCGATAACGCCGGTTTTGAAAACATCTCCAAGCGTGAGCAGGGCCT
This sequence comes from Pseudomonas sp. URMO17WK12:I6, assembly GCF_003253625.1. NCBI lineage: Bacteria > Pseudomonadati > Pseudomonadota > Gammaproteobacteria > Pseudomonadales > Pseudomonadaceae > Pseudomonas > Pseudomonas sp. URMO17WK12:I6. The sequence goes on along the minus strand of NZ_QKYZ01000009.1, from coordinate 83,252 downwards.
CAGGCGCCAACTCACCTCGGGTCAGATGAGCATGATCGCCATTGGCGGTGCGATTGGCACCGGGCTGTTCATGGGCAGTGCCTACGCCATTGGTTATGCCGGGCCGAGCGTGCTGCTCAGCTATGCGATTGGCGCGATCATCACCCTGCTGTTGATGGGCTGTCTGGCGGAAATGACGGTGGCCCATTCGACCTCCGGCTCGTTCGGCGCCTATGCCGAATTCTATGTCAGCCCATTGGCCGGGTTCCTGGTGCGCTATGCCTATTGGGCGGCGATTGTGCTGGCAGTGGGTACGGAAGTGACGGCGGTGGCGATGTACATGAAGTACTGGTTCGCCAACGTGCCGGAATGGATCTGGATTGTTTCGTTCTCGAGCATGCTGATCGTGCTCAACGCCATCAGCGTGAAAACCTTCGGCACCTTCGAGTACTGGTTCTCGACCATCAAGATCGGTGCGATTGTCGGCTTCATCATCCTCGCGGTGTATGTGGTGTTCGGATCCGGCAACGCGGATTACGGCGTGCACAATTACACCGCCCACGGCGGCTTCTTTCCCAATGGTCTGCAAGGCATGTGGATTGCGGTGATCGTCTCGATCTTCAGCTATCTGAGCGTGGAAATGATCGCAGTGGCCGCCGGCGAGGCGCAGGACCCGGAGCGGGCGGTGAAGAAGGCTTTTCGTGCGACCATCGTGCGGCTGGTGGTGTTCTACCTGCTGACCCTGGCCCTGATGCTGGCGATTGTGCCGTGGGTCCAGGCCGGTCAAGCGCAGAGCCCGTTCGTCACCGTCATGCAGACCATCGGCATTCCCGGCGCAACCGGCGTGATGAATTTCGTGATCCTGATTGCGGCGTTATCGGCGATGAACAGTCAGCTCTACATCACCACCCGCATGATGTTCAGCCTGTCCCGCGGTGGTTATGCACCCAAGTCCATGGGGGTGTTGAGCAAGACCGGAATCCCGCTGAATGCCTTGTTGCTGTCGAGTTCCGGCATTGCCCTGGCAACGTTGCTCAATGTGCTGTACCCGGAAAGCTCCTTCACCTTGATGATGGCGATCTCGATGTTCGGCGCGATCTTCACCTGGTTCATGATCTTCCTGACCCACTACTGTTTCCGTCGCTACCACGAGCGCAACGGTGAACGGAAACTGTCCTTTCGCATGCGCCTGTTCCCGTACACCACGCTGTTGGGGCTGCTGCTGATGGGCGCGGTGATGATCACCACCTACTTCACCGATGCCTTCAAAATGACCTTGGTATTCGGTGTGCCTTTCCTGCTGATCCTCACGATCGTCTACTGGATCTTCTTCAGAAAACCCAAGGCAGCCGTGGTGTTGAATCCGCTGCCGAAGGTTTAGAGGGCGCAAACACGCAATCCCGACCGGCAGTTTTCATGGACTGCCGAGTCGGCATTGATCCTGGGCTGCTATCAGTCCGGCTCACACCCCTTGAGCACCAACCGGATAATCGTCTGTGCCGCCGCCTCATAATCAGCCTCATCCAGCTTGGCCTTGCCGGTCACTGCAGAAATCTGCCAGTCGAAATCGGCGTAGGTCTGGGTCGCGGCCCAAATGCTGAACATCAGGTGGTTGGGGTCGATCGGGGCGATCTGGCCGCGGTCGATCCAGGTCTGGATGCAGTCGATGTTGTGCCTGGCCTGGCCGTTGAGCTGCTCGACCAGGTCGGGGCTCAAATGCGGGGCGCCGTGCATGATTTCGCTGGCAAACACCTTGGAGGCGAAGGGCAGGTCGCGGGAGATGCGGATTTTCGAGCGGATGTAGCCACTGAGCACTTCGCTGGGCACGCCGTCGGCGTTGAACGGCGTCGAGGCTTGCAGGATGGGCTCGATGATGCTTTCCAGGACCTCGCGGTAGAGGTTTTCCTTGGATTTGAAGTAGTAGTAGACGTTAGGCTTGGGCAGCCCGGCCTTGGCCGCGATGTCACTGGTTTTGGTCGCAGCGAAGCCCTTGTCGGCAAATTCTTCACTGGCGGCACGCAGGATCAGTTCTTTGTTGCGCTCGCGGATAGTGCTCATAAACCAAGGGGTTCCTTGCCTGTTCTGGCGGTTGCGCATGGTAGCACCGGCCTCGCGCGACGCTCAAGAATGCCCCGTGTGGCCTCGGGTCGCGTTATGCTGCGCACCATTCATTCAAGAAGGAAACCCGATTCATGGCAGGAAGCAGTTTGCTGGTGCTGATCGACGACATCGCCACCGTACTGGACGATGTAGCGTTGATGACCAAAATGGCCGCGAAGAAGACCGCCGGTGTACTGGGCGACGATCTGGCGCTCAACGCCCAGCAGGTTTCCGGCGTGCGTGCCGAACGGGAAATCCCGGTGGTATGGGCGGTCGCCAAGGGCTCGTTTCTCAACAAGCTGATCCTGGTACCGTCGGCGTTGGCCATCAGTGCGTTCATTCCGTGGCTGGTCACACCGTTGCTGATGGTCGGTGGCGCTTACCTGTGCTTCGAAGGCTTCGAAAAACTCGCCCACAAATTCCTGCACAGCAAAGCCGAAGATCAGGCTGAGCACGCAGAGCTGGTCGAGGCCGTGGCCAATCCGGCAGTCGATCTGGTGGCGTTCGAGAAGGACAAGATCAAAGGGGCGATTCGTACCGATTTCATTTTGTCGGCAGAAATCATCGCCATCACGTTAGGCACGGTGGCTGACGCTTCACTGACCCAGCAAGTGATCGTGCTCTCGGGTATTGCCATCGTCATGACTATCGGCGTCTATGGCCTGGTGGCCGGCATCGTCAAGCTCGACGACCTTGGCCTGTGGCTGACCCAGAAGCCGGGCCAGATGGCTAAAAGCATCGGCGACGGGATTCTGCGCGCGGCGCCGTACATGATGAAAAGTCTGTCGGTGATCGGCACGGCGGCGATGTTTCTGGTCGGCGGCGGGATTCTGACCCATGGCGTGCCGGTGGTGCATCACTGGATCGAGAGTGTCACCGCAGCGTCTGGTGGGGCCGGGTTTATCGTGCCGACGTTGCTCAATGCAGTGGCCGGGATTGTGGCAGGGGCGGCGGTGCTGATTGGGGTAATGGCTGTCAGCAAGGTTTGGAAGACAGTGAAAGCCTGAAACCTGGTCAGTCCCGTAGGAGCGAGGCTTGCCCGCGAATGGAGCGCGTCGGTTGAACTGAATGACCGCGTTATCGTTCTTCGCGGGCAAGCCTCGCTCCTACAGTGATTGGTGGTGTTTGATACACGCGCATGAAAAAGGCCATTCGACGCAAATCGAATGGCCTTTTTTGTTGCCGACGAAGTTACTCGGCGATCTGCAGCTTGCGCGCCTCGGTATACACGTAACGCACTTTTTCATACTCGAACGGTGTGTTCATCTGCCCGTAGCGGAAGCCGTTCTGATAGCGCTTGTCGATGCCGCGCAGTACCCAGATTTCCGGGTGGTTGGAACTGACTTCGGACACATTCAGGAAATTGATCGCCGATTCGCCGGTGTAGTCGACCGCCAGGCCCGCGGTGTCGCGCAGGTTCGACGGGCCGAGGATTGGCAGCACCAGGTAGGCGCCGCCCGGTACGCCGTAGAAGCCCAGGGTCTGGCCGAAGTCTTCATTGCGGCGCGGCAGGCCCATGGCGGTGGCCGGATCCCACAGGCCGGCGACACCGATGGTGGTGTTGAGCAGCAGACGAGCGGTGGTGTCCAGCGAGCGTTGCCCCTTGAATTGCAGCAGGCTGTTCAAAAGGTTCGGCACATCACCGAGGTTGTTGAAGAAGTTGCTGACGCCGGTGCGCAGGAAACTTGGGGTGACGTAGCGATAGCCGTTGACCACGGGCAGGAACACCCATTCGTCGAACCGGTAGTTGAAGTGGTAGACGCGGCGGTTCCACTCTTCCAGCGGGTCATAGACGTTCAGTGCGTTGAGCGATGAGCGTTCGAACTCGCGCTGATCCAGCCCCGGGTTGAATTTGAGTTTGCTCAGCGGTTCCTTGAAGCCGTCTTTATCGATCACCACTGGGGCGTTGGCTTTGCTGTTGTCGGCATTGGCGACGCCTGCACAGAGTAACGCTGCGATCAGCAGGAAGTATTTAGCCACGGAAAAACTCCAGCATGGCGTCGCTGTTGACGCGATAGTTGAGGTTGCCGCAATGGCCGCCCAATGGATAAACAGTCAAACGGTCGCCAAAGGTGCGGCGCAGAAAGCCCAGGTCACCAGGGCCGAGGATCACGTCGTCGGCGTTGTGCATGACGGCGATTTTCGGGCTGTCGTGCAGGTAGTCCTTCAGTGCATACAGGCTGACCTGATCGATCAGTTGCAGCAGGCTGCCACCATCGGTGCGGGCGCGCCACATCGGGATGACCTGCTCGGTGATGTAGCAGTCGAAGTCGCACTGCAGCGCGCGCTTAAGGAACGGCGTGAGGGTGGTGCCTTCGGTGATCGGGAATTTCGGTGGCGTGATCAGGCCGCGACGGTTGATCAGGTCCGAGGTAAAGGCGATGTCCGCCGCCGAGAAACGGAACGAAGTGCCGATCAGCATCGCCATCTGCTCGTTGCTCAGGTGTTGCTTGGACTGCTGGAAGTCGTAGAGCAGGGCGTCGTTGAGGTCGATGTAGCCCTTTTGCTGGAAGTAGCGGGTCAGTTTCCCCAGCACCAGCTCATAGAAAGTGGTGGTGTTGTTGATGCCCTTGACCTCCGTCTGTACCAGCTTGTCCAGGTTGGTGACCGAGGTGTAAAGGTTGACCGGCGGGTTGAGCAGCAAGACTTTCTTGAAGTTGAAGCTGCGACGGGTTTCATCCAGGTGTGCAACAAAAGCCGCATCCAGGGCGCCGAGGCTATAACCGGTCAGGAAATAATCGGTGACCGGCAGCTTCGGGTTTTGCGCCCGCACGGCCTGCATCACCCGATACATGTCTTCGGCATCTTCCTTGGTTACGCCCGGGGTGGCGAAGCGCGAGGCGGCGCTCATGAAGTCGAAGCTGGTGGGCGACGACAGCTGCACCACGTGATAGCCGGCCTTGTAATAGAGTTTTTTCAGGTATTCGTTGAGGGTGCTGTCATAGCGTGCACCGGTGCCGGAGATCAGGAAGATCAACGGTGCGGCATGATCCTGCGTGGCGATGCGATAGGTGAGTTTTTTCACCGGCCAGAAGTTGTCCGGTAGATTGAACTCACGCTCCGGGCGCATCGTGACACTGCGGTCCGACTGATTGATGTCTTCATCCAGCGGCAATTCCGGGCGCAAGTCGGGCGGTGTCGTGGCGATGGTCGCCTCGAACGGGTTGGTCAGGGGGTAGCCATAACTGGCGGCGTCAATATCGGCCGCCAGTACGGACGCACTTAAAAGCAAGCCGCCAAACAGGGCGACGAAGCGCAAGGAACGGAGCATGACTAGATCCCTTAGAGGAAGGTGCCAAATGAAGTTCGCAGGCTATGACCATCGGATTTGGGCCAAAGTGCCATGCATCGGCCGCAAACAGGCCTGATTTCGGAGCAACGGTAGCGGGACGATACACTTTGCAGTTATTTCATGAACAGTTAATTGATGTTATTTGCTTACCACGGGCGGGGGATTAAGCTGGCGACCGATTTCGTTTATTGGAGTGCTTCATGTCCCGCCGTCTGCCCGTGATTCTGCTGCTCGTTCTTCTGCCATTGTGGCTGGCCGCCAGTTATGGCGCGCGTTATGGCTTCATGGAGGATGCTCAATGGGTCGGCATCTGCGTTGACGAGGCCAGTCGCTGGGAATGCCTGGTGCGCTCGAACCTGGGTTTGATGATTCATTTCAAGGTGTTGGGCTGGGCGGCAGTGGCGGCAGCCGTGACCGGTTTTGTGCTGCCGGGGCGGGCAGGGTGGTGGCTGGCGGTACTGGCGCTGGTGCTCGGGTTTCCGGCGCTGGCGTTGTACACCACCACGTTGGCGGTGTTTGCGGTGGTGATTGCTGCTTTGCGTCTGGTTCGGGCATAAAAAAGATCGCAGCCTGCGGCAGCTCCTACACGGGGATATGCGTTTCCCTGTAGGAGCTGCCGCAGGCTGCGATCTTTTGATCTTGCTGTGTTGATTACCCTTTGCGAACCCGCAAGCTGCGCCACAACGCCGCGACCATCAACACACTCACCAGCGCCCAGCCCCAAGCCTGCTGATTCTGCAGACCTTCACGAAACAGCTGCGGCGCAATGCCGGCGCCGATGATGAAGGTCAGCACGGCGATTTCCCGACGAGGCACGCTCACCGGCCGGCACAGGTACACCAGCGCCGGCAGGATGAAGGCGACACTCGGGAAGCTGCGATAACGCGGGTCAAACACCAGTTCCAGCATCATCACCGCCGCGGCAAAACCTGTCGCTGCCAGCCACCAGCCGGCTCGACGTTCGAGTGCATTGAAGGCGCGTCCACGCCAACCGGTGCGGGCGCTCAAGGTCAGCGCGGCATGGGCCAGCACCAACAGGTTCAACCCCGTCAGCAACGCTACCCACAACCATTCACTGGCAAAGCGGGTGGTGACGCGAGCCAGGTCGCCCCAGGCGCCAATCGAGCAGGCCGCCAGGGCACCGAGCAGTGGCAGCACCAACGCTGCGCGGGTGCTGCGAACCCGACCGCCGAGGATCAGCGTGCCGATGAAGATCAGGCCACCCACCGCCAGCCATTGCGACCAGTACGGCACGTTCGAGACCGGCCCGGCGAGCACGCCCTTGTCCTGGCGATCGGCATCGAACAGTCCCCAATAACCGCCCACCGCACCTTCGCTGGCGCGTTTCCAGGGCTGGTCGAACGCCTCGATCAGGTTGTAATGCCAGCCTTGCTGCTCGGCCATGATCACAAAGCTGCGGATGAACTTGGCTTCATTGACCCGGCTCGGCAGCGCCGTTTCGCGCTGACGACCTTCGCTCGGCCAGCCGGTTTCGCCAATCATCACGTCCTTGGGCGCGAACTTGTTGCCGAACACCTGGCGCACTTCTGCCACATGTTGCAGCGCAGCATCGATGTTCGACGGATCGTCTTCCCAGTACGGCAATAAATGGATGGTCAGGAAATCCACTGCCGGGGCGACTTCCGGGTGTTTGAGCCAGAACTCCCAGACGTCGGCGTAGGTCACTGGTTGCTTGATCCGGCTTTTGACTTTATTGATCAGCGTTGCCAGTTGCGCGCCGGTGACTTCCTTGCGCAGCAGGGCTTCGTTGCCGACGATGACCGAGGTCACCACATCCGGATTGGCATTGGCCGAGGCGATCAGCAGGTCGACTTCCTTGGCGGTGTCCACCGGGTTGCTGTTGACCCAGGCGCCGATCATCAGCTTCAGGCCGTGCTTGCGCGCCAGGTCGGGCAGATCCTGGAGGCCGGTCATGGAATAGGTGCGGATGCATTCGAATCGGGTCGCCAACAGGGCGAGGTCGGCGTCCATGCGCTCGGGGCGCAGTTTGAACGGCACGTCGAATGGCGATTGGTCCTTGTCGAACGGGGTGTAGGAGGCGCATTGCAGCTTGTGCGTTGCGCTGACCACGTCCGGCAGGATCACCGGTTTGCCGAGGCCGTACCAGAAGCCGCCGAGGGCAAACAGCCCCAGCAGGCAAGCGAAAAGATAAGCCAAAAAAGGAAAGCGTGATGTCGCGGGCATGTTCAGGCCGTCTGGGAGCAAAGCCGGGCATGTTACCTGCATTTGGCCTACGCTTGGTGGGCTGCTTGGTTTTGACATGCAAAGTTCAGGCGGGATGGCCTGTGCATTTTTAGCGGTCGCGATTAATGGCCTTCTGATGTCGTTTCTCGATGCCTTGAGGTCGCTGGCAGAGCAGGTCACTGTTGGCGTCAGGTTGATGATCGACACGTCAGTACTCCACTGATAATCGAGCGAGTTTGCGGTCGGCGTGATGGGGGCGCTGTGCACCATAAAAATACGTTGAGCGACTCGGCATCCGTCGAGTGCAGCACTTTCGGGGAAGTAACGATGAAGATGCGACGACTCTTGGGCGCAGGTGCCGCTTTGGTGCTGGCAATCAGTTCTACCGTAGCCAGCGCTGAAGGCAAGGCAGTAACGATCGGTTATGTGGACGGCTGGTCGGACAGCGTCGCCACGACCAACGTGGCTGCTGAAGTGATCAAACAGAAACTCGGTTATGACGTGAAACTGCAAGCGGTTGCCACCGGGATCATGTGGCAAGGTGTGGCCACCGGCAAACTCGACGCCATGCTGTCGGCGTGGCTGCCTGTGACTCACGGCGAATACTGGGCGAAGAACAAGGATCAGGTCGTCGACTACGGCCCGAACTTCAAGGATGCGAAAATCGGTCTGATAGTGCCGGAGTACGTCAAGGCCAAGTCGATTGCGGACCTGAAAACCGACGACAGCTTCAAGGGCCGTATCGTCGGCATCGACGCCGGTTCAGGCGTGATGCTCAAGACCGATCAGGCCATCAAGGATTACGGTCTGGACAATTACACCCTCAAGGCCAGTTCCGGCGCCGGCATGATTGCCGAGCTGACCCGTGCCGAGAAGAAAAACGAATCCATTGCCGTCACCGGTTGGGTGCCGCACTGGATGTTCGCCAAGTGGAAACTGCGCTTCCTGGAAGACCCGAAAGGCGTTTACGGCGCAGCTGAAACCGTGAACAGCATCGGCAGCAAAGAACTGGCAACCAAAGCGCCTGAAGTCGCGAAGTTCCTGAAGAACTTCCAGTGGGCGTCGAAAGACGAAATCGGCCAGGTCATGTTGGCGATTCAGGACGGTGCCAAGCCTGAAGCGGCAGCGAAAGATTGGGTGGCTAAACACCCGGATCGCGTTGCCGAATGGACCAAATGATTTGAGCTGAAGCGTCTGGTCAGCACCTCCCAAGGCCCCTTGGCTTAAATGCCAAGGGGCTTTTTGCTTTCTGTGGGAATTCGGCGGGGGAGAAACCGTCATGTCGTTCTAATACTAAGGTCGTCTGGAACCTCTCCGGCAGCCGCATAGAGTGGATAACGTTCCAACTAAAATCTGTGCTGCGAGGATAAAAACAATGAACGACAGCATTTACCTCTCGATTCAAAACAGCCCGCGCTTCAAGGAGCTGGTTAGCAAGAGAGAACGATTCGCCTGGATTCTTTCAGCGATCATGCTTGGGCTGTACTCAGGATTCATCCTTTTGATTGCTTACGGGCCGCATATTCTGGGCGCAAAAATCAGCCCCGAGTCTTCGATTACCTGGGGCATTCCGATCGGTGTCGGGCTGATTGTTTCGGCCTTTGTCCTAACTGGCATCTACGTACGACGCGCCAACGGCGAATTCGACGACTTGAACAATGCGATTCTCAAGGAGGCTCAGCAATGATCCGGCGTCTAATCGCTCTCTTGAGCATCGCAGCCTTTGCACCGGGCGCCTGGGCGGCTGAGGTCCTGACGGGTGCCGTGCAGAAACAACCGCTCAACGTATCCGCGATCATGATGTTCGTGGTGTTCGTCGGGGCAACCTTGTGCATCACCTATTGGGCGTCCAAGCGCAACAAATCGGCCGCCGACTATTATGCGGCGGGTGGCAAGATCACCGGTTTCCAGAACGGTCTGGCGATTGCCGGTGACTACATGTCCGCGGCGTCCTTCCTGGGTATCTCCGCCCTGGTGTTCACCTCCGGCTACGACGGCCTGATCTACTCGATCGGCTTCCTGGTGGGCTGGCCGATCATTCTGTTCCTGATCGCCGAACGCCTGCGTAACCTGGGCAAGTACACCTTTGCCGACGTGGCGTCCTATCGCCTGGGGCAAACCCAGATCCGCTCGCTGTCGGCGTGCGGTTCGCTGGTGGTGGTGGCGTTCTACCTGATCGCGCAAATGGTCGGTGCCGGCAAGCTGATTCAGCTGCTGTTCGGCCTGGACTACCACGTTGCGGTGATCCTGGTCGGTATCCTGATGTGCCTGTACGTGCTGTTCGGCGGCATGCTGGCGACTACTTGGGTGCAGATCATCAAGGCGGTGCTGTTGCTGTCCGGTGCCTCGTTCATGGCGCTGATGGTGATGAAGCACGTCAACTTCGACTTCAACACGCTGTTCTCCGAGGCGATCAAGGTTCACGCCAAAGGTGAAGCAATCATGAGCCCGGGCGGCCTGGTGAAAGACCCGATCTCGGCGTTCTCCCTCGGCCTGGCACTGATGTTCGGTACCGCTGGCCTGCCGCACATCCTGATGCGCTTCTTCACCGTGAGTGACGCGAAAGAAGCGCGTAAAAGCGTGCTGTATGCGACCGGCTTCATTGGTTACTTCTACATCCTGACCTTCATCATCGGTTTCGGCGCGATCCTGCTGGTCAGCACCAACCCGGCCTTTAAAGATGCGGCAGGTGCGCTATTGGGCGGCAACAACATGGCGGCGGTGCATTTGGCCAACGCGGTGGGTGGCAGTGTGTTCCTGGGCTTCATCTCGGCGGTGGCGTTCGCGACCATTCTGGCGGTGGTGGCCGGCCTGACCCTGGCCGGTGCTTCGGCAGTGTCCCATGACCTGTATGCCAGCGTGATCAAGAAGGGCAAGGCCAACGAGAAGGACGAAATCCGCGTCTCGAAAATCACCACCATCGCCCTGGCGGTGCTGGCGATCGGCCTGGGCATTCTGTTCGAGAAGCAGAACATCGCGTTCATGGTGGGCCTGGCATTCTCCATCGCGGCGAGCTGTAACTTCCCGGTGCTGCTGCTTTCCATGTACTGGAAGAAACTGACGACTCGCGGTGCGATGATCGGCGGTTGGTTGGGGCTGGTCAGTGCGGTTGGCTTGATGGTGCTGGGGCCAACCATCTGGGTGCAGATCATGGGTCACGAGAAGGCGATCTTCCCGTATGAATACCCTGCGCTGTTCTCGATGATCATCGCCTTTATCGGGATCTGGTTCTTCTCGATCACTGACAAATCTGCTGCGGCTGACAATGAGCGGGCGCTGTTCTTCCCGCAGTTTGTCCGTTCGCAGACGGGGTTGGGGGCGAGTGGGGCGGTTTCGCACTAAGGCTTCTTATATATAAGCTGCGCTGACACGAATGCCCCGGTCGAGAGATCGGGGCATTTTTATTGGGCTTTTATGGGCGGTTATCGCCCTTTGTAGGGGCGAGGCTTGCCCGCGAAGGCTATATGCAAAAGCCAAAGCGAGGCGGCCGACCGGCCGGCCTGATCGGACGTGGGGATATATTCCTCCCGTAGGAACTGCCGAAAGCTGCGATCTTTTGATCTTGCCGTTGCTTTGGCTTTTGATCTGTCTGCTCGTTTCCCGGAGGCCGAGCCGCCGTTACCGAAGAAACGGATATATACACAACCAAAGAGCACAAACAAAAACGGCCTCTATCTACATAGAGGCCGTTCTCGGTGCAACTTAAGACGTTATCGCAAGACAGCTCTTATTTGCGGTCTTCAAGCGGGGTGATGTCACGCGACTCGTAGCCGGTGTACAGCTGGCGCGGACGGCCGATCTTGTACGGGCTGGAGAGCATTTCTTTCCAGTGGGAGATCCAGCCGACAGTCCGCGCCAGGGCGAAGATCACGGTGAACATACTGGTTGGAATGCCGATCGCCTTGAGGATGATCCCCGAGTAGAAGTCGACGTTCGGGTACAGCGAGCGTTCGATGAAGTACGGGTCGGTCAGGGCGATCTCTTCCAGGCGCATGGCCAGTTCGAGTTGCGGATCGTTGGTGATGCCCAGTTCCTTCAATACTTCGTCGCAGGTCTGCTTCATGACGGTAGCGCGTGGGTCGCGGTTTTTGTAAACCCGGTGACCGAAGCCCATCAGTTTGAACGGATCGTTCTTGTCTTTGGCCTTGGCGATGTACTTGTCGATGTTCGAGACATCGCCAATTTCATCGAGCATGGTCAACACGGCTTCGTTCGCACCGCCGTGGGCAGGGCCCCACAGTGCAGCGATACCGGCGGCGATACAGGCGAACGGGTTGGCACCCGAGGAACCTGCCAGACGTACGGTGGAGGTCGATGCGTTCTGTTCGTGGTCGGCATGGAGGATGAAGATCCGGTCCATGGCCTTGGCGAGTACCGGGCTGATCGGTTTGATCTCGCACGGGGTGTTGAACATCATGTGCAGGAAGTTTTCCGCGTACGACAGGTCGTTGCGCGGGTACATCATGGGTTGGCCCATGGAGTACTTGTAAACCATTGCAGCCAGGGTCGGCATCTTGGCAACCAGGCGGATCGCGGAAATTTCGCGATGCTGCGGGTTATTGATGTCGAGGGAGTCGTGGTAGAACGCCGAGAGGGCGCCAACTACACCGCACATGACGGCCATCGGGTGGGCGTCGCGACGGAAGCCGTTGAAGAAGGTCTTCAACTGCTCGTGGACCATGGTGTGGTTCTTCACGGTGCCGACGAACTGGGCCTTCTGTTCTGCGGTCGGCAGCTCGCCGTTGAGCAGCAGGTAGCAGGTTTCCAGGTAGTCCGACTTTTCAGCCAGCTGTTCGATCGGGTAGCCGCGGTGCAGCAGAATACCGTTGTCGCCGTCGATGTAGGTGATCTTCGACTCGCAAGAGGCGGTCGACATGAAACCAGGGTCAAAGGTGAAACGGCCCGTGGCCGTCAGGCCCCGAACGTCGATAACATCGGGACCAACGGTGCCGGTTAAAATGGGCAGCTCGACGGGGGCTGCGCCCTCGATGATCAACTGCGCTTTTTTGTCAGCCATGTGGCCTCCTATTTATGCTTGAAATCATCAGACAGACCCCCCACGCAGGGCCCGCACCACTATAGTGAGATAAATTCGAATGTCAATTTGCCTAAAGTCTTGCTCCAGAAGGCTTTAACCGCACTTTTTTCTCGAAATTGTCTGCCGTTTACGCCTTTTATGTCACTTGTGCAATCCGCTATTAGGGGAAGGTGAACGCGTTGTCATTAGTAGCCTAACTGTCTATACTCGGCCACCGACCGCCAGGGGCTTTTGGGCCTGCTTTATTGGGGGTCGCATCCCTGGGTGGTGGTTACCTGACCAGTGCACTCCCCAACAACTTTGCCCTGATTGTTAGGGGCTCTTCAGTGTGAAAAAAAAGCCGTGAAAAGCCAACGACCTGTAAACCTAGACCTAAGGACCATCAAACTCCCCATCACCGGCGTTACGTCGTTTCTTCACCGTGTTTCCGGCATCATCCTCTTCCTGGGCCTTGGCTTCATGCTTTATGCATTGGGCAAGTCTCTGGGTTCCGAGGAAGGTTTTGCCGAGGTGAAGGCATGCTTGACCAGCCCGCTGGCCAAGTTCGTAGCATGGGGCCTCCTGTCCGCTCTTCTGTATCACCTGGTAGCCGGTGTGCGCCACTTGATCATGGACATGGGCATCGGTGAGACGCTGGAAGGCGGCCGCCTGGGCTCGAAAATTATCATCGCCGTTTCCGTGGTGTTGATCGTTCTGGCAGGAGTTTGGATATGGTAACCAGCGTTACGAACCTTTCGCGTTCGGGCCTCTATGACTGGATGGCGCAACGTGTGTCTGCGGTTGTTCTCGCGGCTTATTTCATTTTCCTGATCGGATACCTCGCTGCGAATCCTGGCATTGGCTACGCCCAATGGCATGGCCTGTTCGCCCACAACGGGATGCGTATCTTCAGTCTGCTGGCCCTTGTGGCCCTGGGCGCTCACGCCTGGGTCGGCATGTGGACCATCGCGACCGACTACCTGACGCCGATGGCGCTGGGCAAGTCCGCGACTGCAGTACGTTTCCTTTTCCAGGCGGTATGCGGCGTTGCGATGTTCGCTTACTTCGTCTGGGGTGTGCAGATTCTCTGGGGTATCTGATCCATGGCTAACATTCCAACGATTTCTTTCGACGCCATCATTATTGGTGGCGGCGGTGCCGGCATGCGCGCAGCGCTGCAACTGGCACAAGGCGGTCACAAGACTGCCGTGATCACCAAGGTTTTCCCGACTCGTTCGCACACCGTATCGGCCCAGGGCGGCATCACTTGCGCCATTGCATCTGCGGACCCGAACGATGACTGGCGCTGGCACATGTACGATACCGTCAAGGGTTCCGACTACATCGGTGACCAGGACGCTATCGAATACATGTGTCAGGAAGGTCCGGCTGCAGTTTTCGAACTGGACCACATGGGCCTGCCGTTCTCCCGTACCGAAACCGGTCGCATCTACCAGCGTCCGTTCGGCGGTCAGTCCAAGGACTACGGCAAGGGCGGCCAGGCTGCACGTACTTGCGCGGCGTCCGACCGTACCGGTCACGCGCTGCTGCACACCCTTTATCAGGGCAACCTGAAAGCCGGCACCACGTTCCTGAACGAATACTACGCTGTCGATCTGGTAAAGAACGGTCAAGGCGAGTTCGTCGGTGTGATCGCGATCTGCATCGAAACCGGTGAAACCACCTACATCCGTGCCAAGGCCACCGTACTGGCCACCGGCGGTGCAGGTCGTATCTACGCTTCGACCACCAACGCCCTGATCAACACCGGTGACGGCGTTGGCATGGCGCTGCGTGCCGGCGTACCGGTACAAGACATCGAAATGTGGCAGTTCCACCCGACCGGCATCGCCGGCGCCGGTGTACTGGTAACCGAAGGTTGCCGTGGTGAAGGTGGTTACCTGATCAACAAGCACGGCGAGCGTTTCATGGAGCGTTATGCTCCGAACGCCAAAGACCTTGCCGGTCGTGACGTGGTTGCCCGTTCGATGGTTAAGGAAATCATCGCCGGCAACGGTTGCGGTCCGAATGGCGACCACGTAATGCTCAAGCTCGACCACCTGGGCGAGGAAGTGCTGCACAGCCGTCTGCCAGGCATCTGCGAACTGTCCAAGACTTTCGCGCACGTTGATCCGGTCGTCGCTCCGGTTCCGGTTGTTCCGACTTGCCACTATATGATGGGCGGCGTTGCCACCAACATTCATGGCCAGGCGATCACTCAGGACGCCGAAGGCAAGGACACCATCATTCCTGGCCTGTTCGCGGTTGGTGAAGTGGCTTGCGTATCGGTTCACGGTGCCAACCGTCTGGGCGGCAACTCGTTGCTCGATCTGGTGGTTTTCGGTCGTGCGGCCGGTCTGCACCTGGAAAAAGCGCTGACCGACGGTATCGAATACGACGACGCCACCGACGCCGACATCAATGCGGCCCTGTCGCGTCTGTCCGCTCTGAACGAGCGTACCGATGGTGAAGACGTGGCAACCCTGCGTCGCGAGCTGCAAAGCTGCATGCAGAACTACTTCGGTGTATTCCGTACTGGCGAATACATGCAGAAGGGTATTGCTCAACTGGCTGATCTGCGTGGCCGTATCGCCAACGTCAAGATCAACGACAAGAGCCAGGCGTTCAACACCGCGCGTATCGAAGCGCTGGAGCTGCAGAACCTGCTGGAAGTGGCCGAAGCTACCGCCATCGCTGCAGAAGTACGTAAAGAGTCCCGCGGTGCTCACGCCCGTGAAGACTTTGAAGACCGTGACGACGAAAACTGGCTGTGCCACACCCTGTACTTCCCGGGTGAGAAGCGCGTTGCCAAGCGTGCAGTGAACTTCTCGCCGAAGACTGTTCCGACTTTTGAACCTAAGATTCGGACTTATTAAGGGTGGCCGCCATGTTGCAAGTCAGTGTTTATCGTTACAACCCTGATCAGGACGCTGCGCCGTTCATGCAGGAATTCCAGGTTGATACCGGTGGTAAAGACCTGATGGTGCTGGACGTGCTGGCCCTGATCAAAGAGCAGGACGAGGGTTTCTCCTATCGTCGCTCTTGCCGTGAAGGTGTTTGCGGTTCCGACGGCATGAACATCAACGGCAAAAACGGTCTGGCGTGCATCACGCCGCTGTCTGCCGTCGTAAAAGGTAACAAGCTGATCGTTCGTCCTCTGCCAGGTTTGCCGGTTATCCGTGACTTGGTCGTCGATATGAGCATCTTCTACAAGCAATACGAAAAGGTTAAGCCATACCTGCAGAACGACACGCCGGCTCCGGCCATCGAGCGTCTGCAGTCCCCTGAAGAGCGTGAAAAACTCGACGGTCTGTACGAGTGCATCCTGTGCGCTTGCTGCTCGACTTCGTGCCCGTCCTTCTGGTGGAACCCGGACAAGTTCCTGGGCCCGGCTGCCCTGCTGCAAGCGTACCGCTTCCTGGCAGACAGCCGCGACACCAAGACGTCCGAGCGTCTGGCTTCGCTGGATGACCCGTTCAGCGTATTCCGCTGCCGGGGCATCATGAACTGCGTCAACGTTTGTCCGAAAGGCCTGAACCCGACTAAGGCCATCGGTCACATCCGTAACATGCTGCTGCAAAGCGGCGTGTGATTCAGCTGCTGTACCCGTAGAACCGCTGTACCCGTAGATGCTACGGCGCAGGCTTCAACCGGCGCCGTAGTTTTAACCTGAGCAGCAGCCCATAAGGCTGCGGCTCTTATTTTGAAGAAATGAGACAAGCAGGGGCATCCGGGCTGGTACCCGGACTATCAGCGTGATCCTAAGTGGCTTGTTTTAGTCGCTGCATTCGGACTTCTGCAAGTTTGCTCGGTGTCGACGCCGGTGGTGTTCCCCTAACCGAGGGTGACCAAGCATGCAAGAAAGCGTGATGCAGCGCATGTGGAACAGCGCCTACCTTTCCGGTAGTAACGCTGCCTATGTGGAAGAGCTCTACGAGCTCTACCTGCACGACCCTAACGCTGTGCCAGAAGAGTGGCGCACCTACTTCCAGAAGTTGCCTGCTGATGGCAACACTGCCACCGATGTTTCGCACTCCACAATTCGCGATCATTTCGTCTTGCTGGCAAAGAACCAGCGCCGCGCCCAACCGGTTTCCGCCGGCAGCGTGAGCAGTGAGCACGAGAAGAAGCAAGTTGAAGTGCTGCGATTGATCCAGGCCTACCGTATGCGTGGCCACCAGGCAGCCCAGCTTGACCCGCTGGGGCTGTGGCAGCGTCCTGCACCTGCAGACCTGTCAATCAATCATTACGGCTTGACCAATGCCGATCTTGATACGACCTTCCGTGCCGGCGACCTGTTCATCGGCAAAGAGGAGGCGAGCCTACGCGAAATTCACGAAGCGTTGCAGCAGACATATTGCCGCACCATCGGCGCTGAATTTACGCACATCACCGATTCCGAGCAGCGCCAGTGGTTCCAGCAGCGTCTGGAAAGCGTGCGCGGCCGTCCGACGTACTCCGCCGACATCAAGAGTCACCTGCTCGAGCGCGTCACTGCCGGCGAAGGTCTTGAAAAATACCTTGGGACCAAGTATCCGGGTACCAAGCGTTTCGGTCTGGAAGGCGGCGAGAGCCTGATTCCGATGCTCGATGAACTGATCCAGCGTTCCGGCTCCTACGGCACCAAGGAAATCGTCATCGGCATGGCCCACCGTGGTCGTCTGAACGTGCTGGTCAACACCTTTGGCAAGAACCCGCGCGAGTTGTTCGACGAGTTCGAAGGCAAGAAGAAGGTCGAGCTGGGTTCCGGTGACGTTAAATATCACCAGGGCTTCTCGTCCAACGTCATGACCACCGGCGGTGAAGTTCACCTGGCCATGGCTTTCAACCCGTCTCACCTGGAAATCGTTTCTCCAGTGGTCGAGGGTTCGGTCCGTGCCCGTCAGGATCGTCGTAACGATCCTACCGGTGAAAAGGTTCTGCCGATCTCCATCCACGGTGACGCGGCATTCGCCGGTCAAGGCGTGGTCATGGAAACCTTCCAGATGTCGCAGACCCGCGGTTTCAAGACCGGCGGCACCGTGCACATCGTGATCAACAACCAGGTCGGCTTCACCATCAGCAACCCGCTGGACTCGCGCTCCACTGAGTACGCGACCGACGTTGCGAAGATGATCCAGGCGCCGATCCTCCATGTGAATGGTGATGATCCGGAAGCCGTGTTGTTCGTGACCCAGTTGGCCATCGACTACCGCATGCAGTTCAAGCGTGACGTGGTGATCGATCTGGTCTGCTACCGTCGTCGCGGCCACAACGAGGCTGACGAGCCAAGCGGTACCCAGCCTCTGATGTATCAGCAGATCACCAAGCAGCGCACCACCCGTGAGCTGTATGCCGATCGTCTGACCCAGAGTGGGGTGCTGGACGCTGAGCGTGTTCAGGCGAAAGTCGACGAATACCGCAACGCGCTGGACAACGGTCTGCACGTAGTAAAAAGCCTGGTCAAAGAGCCGAACAAAGAGTTGTTCGTGGACTGGCGTCCGTATCTGGGCCACGCCTGGACCGCGCGTCACGATACTCGCTTCGATCTGAAAACCTTGCAGGAACTGTCCGCCAAGCTGCTGGAGATTCCGGAAGGCTTCGTGGTTCAGCGCCAGGTCTCGAAAATCTACGAAGACCGTCAGAAGATGCAAGCCGGCGGCCTGCCGATCAACTGGGGTTACGCCGAAACCATGGCGTACGCGACCCTGGCGTTCGAAGGTCACCCGATTCGCATGACGGGTCAGGACATCGGTCGCGGTACGTTCTCGCACCGTCACGCTGTCTTGCACAACCAGAAAGACGCGGGTACCTATATCCCGCTGCAAAACCTGTACAAGGGTCAGCCACGTTTCGACCTGTACGATTCGTTCCTGTCCGAAGAAGCGGTTCTGGCGTTCGAATACGGTTATTCGACCACCGAGCCAAACGCTCTGGTTATCTGGGAAGCCCAGTTCGGCGACTTCGCCAACGGTGCCCAGGTGGTTATCGACCAGTTCATCACCAGTGGCGAGCACAAGTGGGGCCGTCTCTGCGGTCTGACCATGCTGTTGCCGCACGGTTATGAAGGTCAGGGTCCGGAGCACTCCTCGGCTCGTCTGGAGCGTTACCTGCAGCTGTGCGCCGAGCACAACATTCAGGTAGCCGTGCCGACTACGCCGGCCCAGATCTACCACTTGCTGCGTCGTCAGGTGATTCGCCCGCTGCGCAAACCATTGGTAGTCCTGACTCCGAAGTCGTTGCTGCGTCACAAGCTGGCCATCTCGACCCTGGAAGATCTGGCCGAAGGTTCGTTCCAGACCGTGATCCCGGAAATCGATGCGCTTGACCCGAAAAAGGTCACTCGCATGATCCTGTGCAGCGGCAAGGTCTACTATGACCTGCTGGAAAAACGCCGTGCCGAAGGTCGTGAAGACATCGCCATCGTGCGTATCGAGCAGCTGTATCCGTTCCCTGAGGACGACCTGATGGAGGCTCTCGCCCCTTACACCAACCTCGAAAACGTGGTTTGGTGCCAGGAAGAGCCGATGAACCAGGGCGCCTGGTACAGCAGCCAGCATCACATGCGTCGCAGCCTGACCAACCATAAACAAGGCCTGGTCCTGGAATACGCTGGTCGTGAGGCGTCTGCCGCACCTGCTTGCGGTTACGCTTCGATGCACGCCGAGCAGCAGGAACAACTGCTGCAAGATGCTTTCACTGTTTAACGCCTTCGCGCACCTGAAACCGAATTTAAGGACCCACAGATAATGGCTATCGAAATCAAAGCCCCCACTTTCCCGGAATCGGTTGCCGATGGCACCGTTGCCACCTGGCACAAAAAACCGGGCGACGCCGTCAAGCGTGACGAACTGATCGTCGACATCGAAACCGACAAAGTCGTACTGGAAGTTCTGGCCACTGCTGATGGCGTGCTGGGCGCGATCGTCAAGAACGAAGGCGACACCGTTCTGTCCGACGAAGTTCTGGGCTCCATCGGTGAGGGCGGTGCTGCCGCCGCTCCAGCCGCTGCTGCACCTGCCGCTGCTGCCGCTGCTCCTGCCGAAGCGGGCGAAGACGATCCTGTTGCTGCACCGGCTGCTCGCAAGCTGGCTGAAGAAAACGGCATCAACATCGCTTCCGTTGCCGGTACTGGCAAAGGCGGTCGTGTGACCAAGGAAGACGTGGTAGCAGCTGTTGCCGCCAAGAAAGCCGCTCCGGCTGCTGCACCTGCCAAGGCTGCTGCACCGGCTGCTTCGGCTCCGGTATTCGCTGCTGGCGACCGCGTAGAAAAACGCGTTCCGATGACCCGTCTGCGTGCCAAGGTTGCCGAGCGTCTGGTTGAAGCTCAATCGAACATGGCCATGCTGACCACTTTCAACGAAGTCGACATGACCGAAGTCATGGCCCTGCGTTCGAAGTACAAGGACCTGTTCGAGAAGTCCCACAACGGCGTACGCCTGGGCTTCATGTCGTTCTTCGTGAAAGCGGCTACCGAAGCGCTGAAACGCTTCCCGGCTGTCAACGCGTCGATCGACGGTGCCGACATCGTTTACCACGGCTACGCCGACGTTGGTGTGGCTGTTTCCAGCGACCGCGGTCTGGTTGTACCGGTTCTGCGTAACGCCGAACTGATGAGCCTGGCTGAAATCGAAGGCGGCATCGCTACCTTCGGCAAGAAAGCCCGTGACGGCAAACTGTCGATGGAAGAAATGACCGGCGGCACGTTCACCATCACCAACGGCGGTACTTTCGGTTCGATGATGTCGACTCCGATCGTCAACCCGCCGCAGGCTGCGATTCTGGGTATGCACAACATCATCCAGCGTCCTATGGCGATCAACGGTCAAGTCGTTATCCGTCCGATGATGTACCTGGCGCTGTCCTACGATCACCGTCTGATCGATGGCAAAGAAGCTGTGACCTTCCTGGTGACCATCAAGAACCTGCTGGAAGACCCGGCTCGTTTGCTGCTGGATATCTGATTTCGTTGCACGGGCCGTTCAATGATGGACGGCCCTTCTGTAATGACCAGCTTCGTCCCACGACGGTCCTCAAAAGGGGCCGTCCGGTTTGATTCGAGAAGGAATGACACATGACTCAGAAATTCGACGTGGTAGTGATTGGCGCGGGTCCTGGCGGCTACGTGGCTGCCATTAAAGCAGCGCAACTGGGCCTCACCACTGCCTGCATCGAGAAATACACCGACAAGGAAGGCAAACTGGCCCTCGGCGGTACTTGCCTGAACGTCGGCTGCATTCCATCCAAGGCGCTGCTGGACAGCTCCTGGAAGTTTCACGAAGCGCAAGACGGCTTCGCGATCCACGGTATCAACCACGCTGGCGTGACCATGGACGTGCCAGCAATGGTCGGCCGTAAAGCCAACATCGTCAAAGGCCTGACCTCCGGCGTTGCAACGCTGTTCAAGGCTAACGGCGTCACTTCGATCCAGGGCCACGGCAAACTGCTGGCTGGCAAGAAAGTCGAAGTCACCAAGCCTGACGGTTCGGTTGAAGTCATCGAAGCCGAAAACGTCATCCTGGCTCCGGGCTCGCGTCCGATCGACATTCCACCGGCTCCGGTCGACCAGAATGTGATCGTCGATTCGACTGGCGCTCTGGAATTCCAATCCGTACCAAAACGCCTGGGTGTAATCGGCGCTGGTGTTATCGGTCTGGAACTGGGTTCGGTATGGTCCCGTCTGGGCGCTGAAGTCACCGTTCTCGAAGCACTGGATACCTTCCTGATGGCAGCGGACACCGCTGTTTCCAAGGAAGCGCTGAAAACCCTGACCAAACAGGGTCTGGACATCAAGCTGGGCGCTCGCGTGACCGGTTCCAAAGTGAACGGCGACGAAGTCGTTGTGAACTACACCGATGCCAACGGCGAACAGAACATCACTTTCGACAAGCTGATCGTAGCCGTTGGTCGCCGTCCGGTGACCACTGATCTGCTGGCTGCCGATTGCGGCGTGACCCTGGACGAGCGCGGTTTCGTGCACGTTGACGATCACTGCGCCACCACCGTACCGGGCGTTTACGCCATCGGTGACGTGGTTCGCGGCATGATGCTGGCTCACAAAGCCTCGGAAGAGGGCATCATGGTTGTCGAGCGCATCAAGGGCCATAAAGCCCAGATGAACTATGACCTGATCCCTTCGGTTATTTATACTCACCCGGAAATCGCGTGGGTCGGTAAAACCGAGCAGGCCTTGAAAGCTGAAGGCGTAGAAGTTAACGTCGGCACCTTCCCGTTCGCAGCCTCTGGCCGTGCCATGGCCGCCAACGATACCGGTGGTTTCGTCAAGGTCATCGCTGATGCCAAGACTGACCGCGTATTGGGCGTCCACGTGATTGGCCCGAGCGCCGCAGAACTGGTTCAGCAGGGCGCGATCGGCATGGAATTCGGCACCAGCGCTGAAGACCTGGGCATGATGGTTTTCTCCCATCCGACCCTGTCTGAAGCCTTGCACGAAGCAGCGTTGGCAGTGAATGGCGGCGCCATCCACATCGCCAACCGCAAGAAACGCTAAGCGGATAATAAGAAACCACGGCGGTACGGCCCGTCGTGAGCCTTGCGAGCAAGACTCACCGCGGAATGTCCGCTGGACGCAGTCTTGCGTAGCTGCACCGGGTACCCGGAAAGGTTACGCAAGCAGCAGTCACAGGTGGTGCGGCACTTGAATGAGTGCAGCACCGAATGCGCAGTACCTAACGAAGACGGTAATAAGCATGAATCTTCACGAGTATCAGGGTAAGCAGCTGTTCGCTGAGTACGGCCTGCCAGTATCCACCGGTTACGCGGTAGACACCCCGGAAGCAGCAGCAGAAGCTTGCGACAAAATCGGCGGCAGCGAATGGGTTGTCAAAGCCCAGGTTCACGCCGGTGGTCGCGGTAAAGCGGGCGGCGTAAAGCTGGTTCGCAGCAAAGAAGACGCTAAAGCATTCGCACAGCAGTGGCTGGGCAAGCGTCTGGTGACTTACCAGACTGACGCCAATGGTCAGCCAGTCACCAAAATCCTGGTTGAATCGTGCACTGATATCGCTAAAGAGCTGTACCTGGGCGCTGTCGTTGACCGTTCGAGCCGTCGCATCGTGTTCATGGCTTCCACCGAAGGTGGCGTGGACATCGAGAAAATTGCTCACGACACTCCAGAAAAAATTCTGAAAGCCACTATCGATCCACTGGTTGGCGCTCAGCCATTCCAGGGTCGCGAGCTGGCATTCCAGCTGGGTCTGGAAGGCAAGCAAGTTGCTCAGTTCGCCAAGATCTTCGTAGGTCTGGCCAAGCTGTTCAAGGATCACGACCTGGCTCTGCTGGAAGTGAACCCGCTGGTGATCAAGGCTGACGGCGATCTGCACTGCCTCGATGCCAAGATCAACATCGACGCCAACGCCATGTACCGTCAGCCTAAGCTGAAGACTTTCCACGATCCGTCGCAAGACGATCCGCGCGAAGCGCACGCTGCCAAGTTCGAACTGAACTACGTAGCACTGGAAGGCAACATCGGTTGCATGGTCAACGGTGCTGGCCTGGCCATGGGTACCATGGACATCGTCAACCTGCATGGCGGCAAACCAGCCAACTTCCTCGACGTGGGCGGCGGTGCTACCAAAGAACGCGTAACCGAAGCGTTCAAGATCATCCTGTCCGACACTAACGTCGCTGCAGTACTGGTCAACATCTTCGGCGGCATCGTTCGTTGCGACATGATTGCCGAAGGCATCATCGGCGCTGTGAAAGAAGTCGGCGTGAAAATCCCGGTTGTTGTTCGCCTTGAAGGCAACAACGCTGAGCTGGGCGCTAAAGTACTGGCAGAAAGCGGTTTGAACATCATCGCTGCTACCAGCCTGACCGACGCTGCTCAACAAGTTGTCAAAGCTGCGGAGGGCAAATAATGAGCGTCCTGATCAATAAAGACACCAAAGTTATCTGCCAGGGTATTACCGGTTCGCAAGGTAGTTTCCACACCCAGCAAGCCATCGAGTACGGCACCAAGATGGTTGGCGGCGTAACTCCAGGCAAAGGCGGCACCGAGCACCTGGGCCTGCCAGTATTCAACACCGTGAAAGACGCTGTAGCTGCTACTGGCGCCACCGCCAGCGTGATCTACGTTCCAGCTCCTTTCTGCAAGGACTCCATCCTGGAAGCAGCCTTCGGCGGCATCAAGCTGATCGTTTGCATCACTGAAGGCATTCCTACCCTGGACATGCTGGATGCCAAGGTCAAGTGCGACGAGCTGGGCGTAGTCCTGATCGGTCCTAACTGCCCAGGCGTGATCACTCCAGGCGAATGCAAGATCGGCATCATGCCAGGTCACATTCACTTGCCAGGCAAGGTCGGTATCGTTTCCCGTTCCGGCACCCTGACCTACGAAGCTGTGAAGCAGACTACTGACGCCGGTTTCGGTCAGTCGACTTGCGTCGGCATCGGTGGTGACCCGATCCCGGGTTCGAACTTCATCGACATCCTGAAGCTGTTCCAGGAAGACCCGAAGACCGAAGCGATCGTGATGATCGGCGAGATCGGCGGTTCGGCTGAAGAAGAAGCGGCTGCCTACATCAAGGCACACGTGACCAAGCCGGTTGTTTCCTACATCGCTGGTGTGACTGCTCCTCCGGGCAAGCGCATGGGCCATGCTGGCGCAATCATCTCTGGCGGCAAAGGCACTGCAGACGAGAAATTCGCTGCTCTGCAAGACGCAGGCGTTAAAACCGTGCGTTCGCTGGCAGACATCGGCAAGGCCCTGGCCGAGCTGACCGGTTGGGCCGTCAAGTAAGCCTCGCGCTTAACTGACGCTCCACCAAACAAAGGCCACCTTCGGGTGGCCTTTGTCATTTCCGGGGTTTGAGATATTCGCAGCGCTTTCTGTGGCGAGGGAGGTTGTGAAAATTAGATATGTAAACACGACACTGAAATGTCGCGTATCGGATAGTTCGCCCCGTAATAGTGCGTTTGGTGGGCAAATTCGGTAGGCTAGCCGCCATTTTGCGTTTGCGGCCCACAAGGCTGCGGCGCGCTAAACGGGTCAGTCCTATACGGATCGACAGCATTTCCCTCACCCATAAGGGAAATCCCTCTCTAAATTCCGATTCAGTAGTGTGGTATTTCCTTAATGAAAGTGTTGAAAGGCCAGGACATCCTGGCACTGGGCTTCATGACATTTGCCCTGTTCGTCGGGGCTGGCAACATCATCTTCCCGCCTATCGTCGGTTTGCAGTCCGGGCCTAATGTCTGGATGGCGGCGCTGGGTTTTCTGATCACCGCAGTCGGTCTGCCGGTGATCACCGTGGTCGCCCTGGCCAAGGTCGGTGGTGCAATGGATGCCTTGAGCAGCCCGATCGGTAAAATCGCCGGGGGCCTGCTGGCAGCCGCGTGCTACCTCGCTGTCGGCCCGTTGTTCGCGACACCACGCACCGCGACCGTGTCGTTCGAAGTGGGTCTGGCGCCGCTGACCGGCGAGAGCCCGCTGGCGCTGTTTCTCTATAGCTCGGTGTACTTCCTGCTGGTGTTCTTCATCTCGCTCTATCCGGGCCGTCTGCTGGACACCGTAGGACGGTTCCTCGCACCGCTGAAAATCATCGCCCTGGCCGTTCTCGGCATCGCAGCGTTCGCGTTGCCGGCCGGTAACATTGGCGTGGCTACCCCTGAATATGTGGCGGCACCGTTCTCCCAGGGCTTCATCAATGGTTACCTGACCATGGATACCCTGGGTGCGCTGGTATTCGGCATTGTCATCGTCAATGCGATCCGCTCCCGTGGCGTGGAATCGCCGGTGTTGATCACCCGTTACGCGATCATCGCCGGGCTGATTGCCGGTGTAGGTCTGGCGCTGGTTTACGTCAGCCTGTTCCGTCTCGGCTCGGGCAGCCATGAAGTGGCCGCCGGTGCCACCAACGGCGCGGCGGTATTGCACGCCTACGTGCAGCACACCTTCGGTTCGCTCGGCAGCGGTTTCCTCGCGGTGCTGATCTCCCTGGCCTGCCTGGTGACTGCGGTCGGTCTGACCTGCGCCTGTGCCGAATACTTCAGCCGTGTGCTGCCACTGTCCTACAAGACGCTGGTGATTATCCTGGCCGCGTTCTCCCTGCTGGTGTCCAACCTGGGCCTCACCAAGCTGATTGCGTTCTCGATTCCGGTACTGACCGCCATCTACCCGCCGTGCATCGCCCTGGTGGCTCTGAGCTTCTGCAAGGACTTCTGGCATGAGCAGGGTCGCATCGTCGGTCCGGTGATGCTGGTGTCGTTCATTTTCGGCATGATCGACGCCCTCAAGGGCGCCGGTCTCGCCGACTGGATGCCGACTCAACTGGCTCACCTGCCGCTGAGCGAGCAGGGTCTGGCGTGGCTGGTGCCGTCGTTCATGACCCTGGTGGTTGCCGTGGTTTGCGACCGTCTGCTGGGCAAGCGCGAAGAAGCGCTGGCTTAAGCCGCTTCATGACCCGCCACAAGCGGGCTTGAGCTACAAATGGAAATGCCCCGTATCAATCGATACGGGGCATTTTTTATGCGTGTGATGCAGTGTCTTTTTCCTTGGGTTAACGTCGAAGCACTATCCGCAGGTTTCATTATCGTCTACACATCACAAGGAACTGCATGTCGTTCATCCACGCCAATCTGATCCACATCCTCGCCGCGCTCTGGTTTGTCGTCTGCTGGGGTGGCTACACCCGTTACGCGACATGGAAGGGCCGTGACACCGCATGCCTGGCCAGTGTGCTGCACCTGTACCGCGAAGACTGGATGCGCCGCATGCTGTTGCGCGACAACCGCATCGCCGATGCCAGCGTGATCGGTAACCTGGAGCGCAACGCCTCGTTCTTCGCTTCCAGCACGTTGATTATCCTGGCCGGTATTCTCACGGTGTTGGGTGCATCCGAAAGAGCCGTGTCGTTGCTTGCGGATATCCCGATGGTGCAACAGGCTTCCCAAGGCATGTCGGAGATCAAGTTGTTGTGCCTGGCGCTAGTGTTTGTCTATGCGTTCTTTACGTTCAGCTGGTGCATGCGTCAGTACAACTTTGCGGCCATTCTCGTGGGTTCGGCACCGATGATCGGTGAGCGGCATGTGTCCGAGCAAGAGCGTAACGCCTTTGCTTCCCGAGCCGCCCGTGTCATCTCCATGGCGGCCAACCAGTTCAACTTCGGTCTGCGTTCCTATTACTTCGGCATGAGCATGCTGGCGTGGTTTGTCAGCCCCTGGTTGTTCATGTTGATGAGCGCCGGTGTCGTGTTGGTATTGTATCGCCGCGAGTTTCACTCCGACGTTCTTGACGTGATGGTCTATACACCTACAGAGGCGCCATTGCCTGAGCTGAACAAAGAGGCGGCTTGATGAGTATTCCATTCTGGTGTGTGTTTATCAGCGCCTTGTTGATTTTCGTGGCGCGCATGCCGGTGGCCAAGGCGATGAAAGAGCAGGGCGGTTACAACAATCACCTGCCGCGTCAACAACAGGCGCATCTCACAGGTTTCGGCGCCCGGGCATTGGCGGCCCACCAGAACAGTTTCGAGGCGTTCATTTTGTTTGCGGTCGGGGTGTTGATGGCGCACACCACGCAAACGGCGGGATGGCTGATCGATGCACTGGCGATCGCCTTCGTGATCGCGCGCGTTATCTACTTACTGTGTTATTGGGCTGATCTGGCCTGGCAGCGAAGTCTGGTGTGGTTCGTCGGATTAGTGTGTTCGTTGTTGCTAATGATTAGTCCGACTTTTAGGACTGTTTTGCTCTAAGGACGCGTTTCGAGCAAAATTTCAGATAAAAGAAAACCCGCACTTGGCGGGTTTTCTTTTATCACTAAAAACGCTTTTAGTTTTTAGGTGCTTCTGGAGCGGCTTCTTTTGCCGCTGCTTCGTTCGATTCAGTCTGAGCTTTGGCAGCTTCAGCGTTTTCTTTTGCCGCCTCGTTCACTTTATCCTGAGCTTCGCTCATTTTTTCCTGAGCTTGCTCTGTATGTTGGGTGGCTTCTTGAGCTTTGTCCTCGGATTTTTTACCGCAAGCGGCGAGACCGAGGGAAGCGGTCAACATCAAGGCAATAGCTAAAGTCTTACGCATGGGGTGTTTCTCCTGATGGAAAATATCTACTGGCCTTTCGAGCACAGCGACCAGGGTTAAGTTCCTTAAATCATTCAGATATATAAGTTTGTTTTGCTACGGAACTTTTACTTAAGAGCCGGCTACTTCGCCCGGACACTAAGGAGCGTTTACCAAATGGCCGAAAACCCCGTTTTTGAGCGTGCGATGCGATTCCTGTCGGCGTTGCGCCATTGTCAGGTACTCGGCATGCGCCTTCACAGCGCCAGCAGCGAAGGGCTGACGGTGATTCTGCCGTATAGCCCGCAGATCGTCGGCAACCCGCAAACCGGGGTGATTCATGGCGGTGCGCTGACCTCGCTGATGGACACCGCCTGCGGCATGGCCACCCTCTGCGTGCTGCCTGAGTTCGAAGTCTGCCCGACGCTCGACTTGCGCATCGACTACATGCATGCCGCCGAGCCACACAAGGACGTTTACGGCTTCGCCCAATGCTACCGAGTGACTACCGATGTGATTTTTGCGCGCGGTTTTGCCTATCAGGACGACCCCGAACAGCCCATCGCTCATGTAGTGGGCACCTTCATGCGCATGGGCAAGGGTCTCAAAGGCGCTAAAGGCTTTGGCGGCGCCATTTCCGGAGGTACGAAATGACCGACACGTTCAAGGAGCAGCTTCAACAGGCCCATGCTCAGGGGGACTACGCCGCGCTGCTGCAGCTGATTCCTTACGCCGAGCTGATCGGCGTCGAATGTTCGCGGGTAGGAGATGAGCTGCTGTTTCGTCTGCCGGCCAACAAGGACAACATTGGTAACCCTTTACTGCCAGCGATTCATGGTGGGGTGATTGCCGGGTTCATGGAGCTCTCGGCGGCGCTGCACTTGTTGATTTTCACCGGCTCGCCCGGTGTGCCGAAGATTATCGACTTCTCCCTCGACTACCTGCGCGCGGGGCAGTTTCGCGATACCTGGGCCCGATGCCAGGTTTGTCGCCAGGGGCGGCGGGTGGCGAACGTGGCGATTACCGCCTGGCAAAGCACTGAAGCCGAGCCCATTGCCACGGCCCGGGCCCACTTCAAAATCGAAGAGCCCTTGAAATCCTGATCTCAGCCCCCAACTCTGAGGACAACCCGCCGCCGACCCTCAAGGTCGCGGCCACTGCCATCTGATTGGAGTTTGATGACCATGAGTGTGGAAACTCAAAAGGAAACCCTGGGCTTCCAGACCGAGGTGAAGCAGCTGCTGCACCTCATGATCCATTCGCTGTATTCCAACAAGGAAATCTTCCTTCGCGAATTGATCTCGAACGCCTCTGACGCTGTCGATAAATTACGTTTTGAAGCGCTGGCCAAGCCTGAATTGCTGGAAGGCGGCGCTGAGCTGAAAATCCGTGTGAGCTTCGACAAGGACGCTAAAACCGTCACCCTCGAAGACAACGGCATCGGCATGAGCCGTGAAGATGCGGTCACTCACTTGGGCACCATCGCCAAGTCCGGTACCGCCGATTTCATGAAGCACCTGTCTGGTGATCAGAAAAAAGACTCGCACCTGATCGGTCAGTTCGGTGTTGGTTTCTACTCGGCGTTCATCGTCGCCGATAAAGTTGACGTATTCAGCCGCCGTGCCGGCCTCGCTGCCAGCGAAGGTGTGCACTGGTCGTCCAAGGGCGAAGGCGAATTTGAAATCGCCACCGTCGAAAAAGCTGATCGCGGCACCCGTATCGTTCTGCACCTGAAATCCGGCGAAGACGAGTTCGCCGATGGCTGGCGCCTGCGCAACATCATCAAGAAGTATTCCGACCACATCGCCTTGCCGATCGAGTTGCCGAAAGAAGTTGCAGCCGCCGAAGGCGAAGAGAAGCCTGCCGTTGAGTGGGAAACCGTCAACCGCGCCAGCGCCCTGTGGACTCGCCCTCGCACTGAAGTGAAGGACGAGGAATACCAGGAGTTCTACAAGCACGTCGCTCACGATTTCGAAAACCCGCTGAGCTGGAGCCACAACAAAGTCGAGGGCAAGCTCGAGTACACCTCGCTGCTTTATGTGCCGACCCGTGCTCCGTTCGATCTGTACCAGCGTGAAGCGCCGAAAGGCCTGAAGCTGTACGTGCAGCGCGTGTTCGTCATGGATCAGGCTGAGTCGTTCCTGCCGCTGTACCTGCGCTTCATCAAAGGTGTGGTCGATTCCAACGACCTGTCGCTGAACGTGTCGCGGGAAATCCTGCAGAAAGACCCGATCATCGACTCCATGAAATCGGCGCTGACCAAGCGCGTTCTGGACATGCTGGAAAAACTGGCGAAGAACGAGCCTGAGCAATACAAAGGCTTCTGGAAGAACTTCGGTCAGGTCATGAAAGAAGGTCCGGCAGAAGACTTCGCCAACAAAGAAAAAATTGCCGGTCTGCTGCGTTTCGCGTCCACTCAGGGCGATGACGGTGAGCAGGTTGTAAGTCTGGCCGACTACCTGGCTCGTACCAAGGAAGGTCAGGACAAGATCTACTACCTGACCGGCGAAACCTACGCGCAAGTCAAAAACAGCCCGCACCTGGAAGTTTTCCGCAAGAAAGGCATCGAAGTGCTGCTGCTGACCGACCGTATCGACGAGTGGCTGATGAGCTACCTCAGCGACTTCGACGGCAAGAGCTTTGTCGACGTGGCACGCGGTGACCTGGACCTCGGCAACCTGGATTCGGAAGAAGACAAGAAAGCCGCGGAAGAAGTCGCCAAGTCCAAAGAAGGCCTGGTTGAGCGTCTCAAGACCGCTTTGGGTGAGTCCGTTGCTGAAGTGCGGGTTTCCCATCGCCTGACCGATTCCCCGGCGATTCTGGCCATCGGCGAGCAGGACCTGGGCCTGCAAATGCGTCAGATCCTGGAAGCCAGCGGTCAGAAGGTTCCGGATTCGAAGCCGATCTTCGAATTCAACCCGGCTCACCCGCTGATCGAGAAGCTCGACAACGAGCAGAGCGACGAGCGCTTCGGCGACCTGTCGCACATTCTGTTCGATCAGGCGGCCCTGGCGGCCGGCGACAGCTTGAAAGACCCGGCCGCTTATGTGCGTCGTCTGAACAAGCTGCTGGTTGAACTGTCGGTTTAACCACGTTGTATAAAAACCCGCTTCGGCGGGTTTTTTCATTCTGGTGCTTTTTTACTGGGAGTCAGTCATGAGCCAAATCACTGTTCGATCCGTCGCCTATCAGATCGACGGCCAATCGTATGAAAGCCGTCTGGCCTTCGATGCCGACCATAAAGGCCCGCGTCCGGGTCTGTTGATGGCGCCGAACTGGATGGGCGTCAGCGTCGGCGCCGAGGAGATTGCCAAATCGGTGGCATCCAAGGGTTATGTGGTGCTGATCGCGGATCTGTACGGGCAATCGGTTCGTCCGCAGAACGGCGACGAGGCAGGCGCGGCGATGATGCCGCTGAAGAATGATCGCGCCTTACTGCGCAAACGCATGCAGGCAGCCTTCGAACAACTGCAAGGGCAGGGCGAGGCGGCGGTCGATACCTCGAAACTGGCGACTTTTGGTTTCTGCTTCGGTGGTTGCTGCGCGCTGGAGCTGGCGCGTAGCGGTGCGCCGGTGAAGGCTGCGGTGTCGTTCCACGGTACGCTGGATACGCCGAACGTGAACGATGCGAAAAACATCAAGGGTTCGGTGCTGGTGCTGCATGGCGCTGCCGATCCGCTGGTGCCGAAAGAGCAGCTGCCAGCGTTTGAAGCTGAGATGAATGCCGCCGGTGTGGATTGGCAATTGCTGAGCTATGGCGGCGCGGTGCATTCGTTCACCGACCCGCATGCCAACGTGCCGGGCATGATGATGTATGACGCGAAAACCGCGGCTCGCGCGTTCACGTCGATGCATAACTTGCTGGATGAAGTGTTCAAGGGCTGATTGCTGCTCTCGGTCCGGACGATGATCGTTCCCACGCTCTGCGTGGGAATGCCTCTAGGGACGCTCGCGGCGTGGGAACGATCAGCCGATCAGTTACAGGGGCGTTGGCGGGCTTCGGTGTTTCGGCAACTCAATCCGCTCACTTTCCCCCGGCACCGTCGGCCAATCCCCGGCCGCCCAGCGCCGACGTGCTTCATCAATCAACGCCGGATCACTGGCCACGAAGTTCCAGTTGATCCGTCGTGGCCCGTCCAGTGGCGCTCCGCCAAACAGCACGGCATGGCAGTCACTCTCGGCGAACAGCGTCATCTCTTCCCCGGCCGGCAGCACTACTAGCGTGTAGGGGGCCAGCAGCTCGCCATCAAGCTGCGCCTCGCCGCTCAACACATACAGCGCCCGTTCTTCATGCTCGGTGGGAATCAGCAGCGTGGTCGCCGTTTGCAGGTTCAATTCGGCATACAGCGTAGGCGAAAGCACCGGGACCGGTGATTCAAGGCAAAAGCCCTTCCCGGCGATCATTCGTATCTTCACGCCAAGGTTTTCGCTGGCGGGCAGCGTGGCTGCTGGATGGTGGCTGTAGTGTCCTGGGCCGTGCTCACGGTCCTTGGGCGAAGCCAGCCAGATCTGTAAGCCGTGCATCGTACCGCCACTGTTCTTCAAGGCTTCGGGCGTGCGTTCGACGTGGGCAATCGCACTGCCGGCGGTCATCCAGCTGACATCGCCGGCATTCACCACCTGATCGGAACCGAGGCTGTCCTTGTGCTGGATTTGCCCTTCGAACAGGTAGGTGAGGGTGGACAGCCCGATGTGCGGATGCTGACGGATGTCCATGCCTTTGCCCGGTGGATAACGGGTTTCGAGCATGTGGTCGAAAAACACGAAGGGCCCGACGTTGCGGCATTTGGCTGACGGCAAAGGGCGAAGGATCGGCTGGCCTTCGACATCTTCGGCGCGGGGGCGGATCACGAGCGGAGTGTTCATGGTGCGTTCCAGGCTGAGCGGGTGACGCAGGGAGCATAACCCGCTTGCGCAGCCGTTGCCGCTATTGGCTGAAGGCGCCTTCGGACAGATGAGTCTCGATGCTGACTTCAGAGGTGGTCATCAGCTTATGTACCGGGCAGCGGTCGGCCACGCGGTGCAGCTCGTCGCGCTGGGCGTCGGTGAGTACGCCCTTGAGCGTGAGTTTGACGTGCAGGGCATATTTGCCTTTCTGCTCTTCACTGTTGTCGCGCTTGACCTCGACCCCGACGCCGGTCAGTGGGATGCCCTTCTTCTTCGCATACAGTTTCAGGGTCAGGGCCTTGCAGGCGCCGAGGGCCGCGTCGAAATAGTCATGGGGCTCTGGCGCGGTGCCTTCGCCACCGGACGACTTGGGAACATCGGCAAACAGTTCATGGTCATCGATCTGGACGCTGTGACGAAAACCTTCGGCGGAGACAGTATTGACGGTAACGGTCATGGGAAACCTCGCAGGGATCAGGAAAAGTCATTCGATCAAAAAAGACCCTGAATTTATAGAGTATTCCTTCACGTTCGCGTTCCTATTTTTCGCCGGACGATTTGGCCACAGCTCAAAGTTGTCATTGTCCTGTCCCCCCCCCCCCGCTTAACGCCAGACGAAAAAAAGCCCCGCGTTTGCGGGGCTTTCATGTCGGTCCGGATCAGCTGCCTTTGACCGTCTTGCCGTTGACCGTACCGTCGAGGAGCATGATGTTGTACTCCTTGCCGTCGGTTTCGACCTGTTGCAGACGGACCAGCAGGTAATCCCAATCCTTGGCGAACCACAGCACGGTGATGCGCTTGCTTTGTGTCGGATCGCGCACGCGCTCGACCTTGACCGCATCGATCTGGCCTGCCTTGGTGTCGACTTTCTCCGAGCCCAGCACGCGGAAGTCATAGGTATCGACTTCGCCGGCATCGACGACCTGATAGCTCATGCTTTTCTTGCCGGAGGCCACGTCATGCTGCAGCGCCAGTTGATAGGTGGACTTGTCGACCATGCCGCGGTTGAGCGGGAGCTTGACGGCGTCACCGCGATCGGTGCCGGTGACCATCTTGTTGGTCCAGTCGAAATCCAGATCAGCCTTCTTGGCTTTGCCCAGGCCACCGCGTTCGAAGTGGTAGGACTGCGGCAGCAGCGTGTCCTTGTCCAGGGTCAGGGTGCTTTCTTCGGTCAGGCTGGCGATCATCATCGATGCCTTGAAGCTGAGTTTCCAGACGCCGTTGGCTTCCTTGGTCAGGCTGCGTTCGGCGGTGCCGCTCATGGGCAGTTGCTTCCAGTCGGCGGTGTAGCTGGCGGAGAAGGGATGAAGGTCCGCGGCCTGCGCAAACGGCAGGGCGAGCAGGGCGCAAGCGAAGAGCAGGGCACGACGCATAAAATCTCCTAGGTTCGAATCAAGTGGCCGCTGGCCGCGAGTAACTGTCCGTCCAGTAAAGCACCTTGTTCGCCGAGTGATAAACGGCCTTCGGCAAACCAGCGTACGGCCATCGGGTAGATCAGGTGTTCCTGGGTGTGGACTCGCTGCGCCAGACTCTGCGGCGAATCGTGCAACTCTACCGGTATTACTGCCTGTACGACCAGTGGTCCGCCATCGAGTTCCTCGGTGACGAAGTGCACGGAGCAGCCGTGTTCCGTATCGCCGGCCTCCAGCGCGCGCTGATGAGTGTGTAACCCTTTGTATTTGGGCAACAGCGAGGGATGGATATTGAGCAGGCGACCCTGGTAATGGCGCACGAAGTCAGCGCTGAGAATGCGCATGAAACCGGCCAGTACCACGAGTTTGGGGTTGAAGGCGTCGATCAGTTCGATCAGCGCGGCATCGAAGGCCTCGCGGCCCTCGAAAGCCTTGTGATCCAGGGTGCGGGTGTCGATACCCGCGTCCCTGGCGCGTTGCAGGCCGTAGGCGTCGGCGCGGTTGGAAATCACCGCAGCAATGCGGGCCGGGCTGTCGCCGGTCCGCGTGCTGTCGATCAAGGCCTGCAAGTTACTGCCGGTGCCGGACAGCAGCACCACCACATCACAGGTCTGGGACATTAATGAGCCTTGAGGTTCTTCAGTTCGACCTGAGCCGCGCCTTCGGCAGCGGTGGCGATCTGACCGATGACCCATGGCTGCTCGCCAGCTTCACGCAGGACGTTCAGCGCGGTTTCAACGTGCTCTTGAGCCACGCAGATGACCATGCCGACGCCGCAGTTCAGCACGCGGTGCATTTCGGTTTCGTCGACGTTGCCTTTCTCTTGCAGCCAGTCGAACACCGCAGGGCGGGTCCAGCTCGCGACGTCAACCACCGCTTGAGCGCCTTTTGGCAGTACGCGCGGGATGTTGTCCAGCAGGCCGCCACCGGTGATGTGGGCCATGGCTTTGACGGCGCCGGTGTCCTTGATCAGCTTGAGCAGCGGCTTCACGTAGATACGGGTCGGAGCCATCAGCAGGTCGGTCAGCGGTTTGCCGTCGAGCTGGATATTCTCGATGTCGGAACCCGATACTTCGATGATCTTGCGGATCAGCGAGTAGCCGTTGGAGTGCGGGCCGGAAGACGGCAGGGCGAGCAGGGCATCGCCGGCAGCGACTTTCGAACCGTCGATGATTTCGGATTTTTCCACGACGCCGACGCAGAAGCCGGCCAGGTCGTAGTCTTCACCTTCATACATGCCAGGCATTTCAGCGGTTTCGCCGCCGACCAGGGAGCAGCCGGACAGTTCACAGCCGGCGCCGATGCCGGTTACAACCTGAGCAGCGGTGTCGACGTTCAGTTTGCCAGTGGCGTAGTAGTCGAGGAAGAACAGCGGCTCAGCGCCGCAGACCACCAGGTCGTTCACGCACATGGCCACCAGGTCGATGCCGATGCTGTCGTGCTTGTTCAGGTTCAGCGCCAGGCGCAGCTTGGTGCCGACGCCGTCAGTGCCCGATACCAGCACCGGTTGTTTGTAACCGGCCGGGATTTCGCAGAGGGCGCCGAAACCGCCCAGGCCGCCCATGACTTCCGGGCGCGCAGTGCGCTTGGCGACGCTCTTGATGCGTTCGACCAATGCTTCACCGGCGTCGATGTCTACACCGGCGTCCTTGTAGCTCAGGGAGGGTTGCTTGCTCATGATCCAGGCCTTTAGGGGGGATTCAGGGGTAACGACCGAGTTCAGCGGGCCTGTCGAAATTGATGAGGCAATTGCCTCACGCGCTATTTCGACACTACCCGGCTGTAGCCGGTCTGCGAAGGCGCGCGATTTTATCAGGCTTGAGGGGCAGCGGCCATCCTCGTGCCGACGGGCAGGGGCATATCGCGTTAAAAAAACTGATATTGCCCGTGTTGGCGACGTCCCACATGGCTGTATAAGGTACGACGTTAACCGTCTATCGTTATGACAGTGCGAAAACTTACCGCGATCGTGTGAATGTTTTGCTTGGGCCTGCGGTCACAGCCCTGGCTCAATCGTCTTCATGCGGTCTGTTCCAGCCGCTCTTGTCGTCAGGAATCTTCCATGCGTTTTCTTAAATTCTTGTTCGTGGGCTGTTTATCCGTGGTCAGCCTGGCCAGCCATGCCGAAACCGTCAAAGGCCTCTATCAAGTGCGCCAACCGGTCAGCGGCCAGACACCGGAGGAGCGCGACCAGGCGACTCAGCAGGCGCTGGAAACGCTGGTGTTGCGCTTGACCGGCGATCCCAAGGCGGCGCAAAGCCCTGGCCTTGCGGCCGTGCGCAAAGACCCTCAGCAGATCATCAGTCAGTTCGGCTACGACGCCGGGCCACCGCAAGTGCTGAAAGTCGATTTCGACCCGGCCACCACCGAGCAGGCCTTGCGTCGTGCCGGGCTGGCCGTGTGGGGGGCCAATCGGCCGTCGATCCTCGGCTGGTGGTTGAACGATTCCACCGAAGGTTCGAGCCTGGTCGGCGATGGTCAGGCCAGTGCTGCGCCCTTGCGTCGGGCGGCTCAGCACCGAGGCCTGCCGCTGCGTTTGCCGCTGGCTGACCTGAATGAACAGATCGTCGCCACGGCACCGAATCTGGAAGGTGCCGACCCTGCGCCACTGCGCAGTGCCTCCGATCGTTACAATGCCGATGCCTTGCTGGCGGTGCATGCCCGTGAAGAAGGGGGGCAATGGCAAGCCAAGTGGCGACTGTGGCTGGGCGATCAGAAAGAGGTCGGTAGCGTGCAGGGCGCCGATACCGCCGCCGTGGCCGATGCGGTGATGCTGGCGGTCAGCGAGCGTCTGGCGTCGCGTTTCGTTGCCAAGCCAGGTGCGTCGGGTGAGCAATTGTTGGAAGTTCAGGGCATGAATCTGGAGCGTTATGCGACGCTTGGGCGTTTGTTGGAGCCTTTTGGCGCGCGTCTGCAAAGTGTCGATGGCGACCGCGTGCTTTATCGCGTCAACGGCAGCGCCGATCAGCTGCGAGCTCAGTTGTCCCTGGCGCAATTGCAGGAGGTTCCGGCCAGTCAGGTGCCGGCACCTGTTCAGCCGGTGACTGTGGGTTCTGCGCCGGCCGCAGCGCCAGCGCCTGCCCCGACGCCGCAGTTGCATTTCCGTTGGTGAGTTTTTTCTTTATATAGAAGCAGGAGTGGTACATGGCCGATACGCGGCGTTGGTTCTGGCTCGGTGGGGTGGCCCTGCTTTGCGCGTTTGTTTACCTGTTGCATCCGATCCTGACGCCGTTCCTGGTGGCGCTGTTGCTGGCCTATCTGTTCGACCCGCTGGTGGATCGGCTGGAGAAGCTCGGCTTGTCCCGGACATGGGGCGTGGTGGCGGTGTTCGCGTTGTTCACGATGGTCCTCACCACGCTGTTGTTGGTGTTGGTGCCGATGCTCGCCAAGCAGCTGTTTCGCTTGTATGAACTGGCGCCGCAGATGCTCGACTGGTTGCAGCACACCGCGTTGCCGTGGGCGCAATCGAAGTTGGGTTTGTCGGAGGGCTTCTGGAAGTTCGACAAGCTCAAGGCAGCGATCAGCGAGCATATGGGCCAGACCACCGACATTGTCGGCGTGGTGCTGAGTCAGGCGACGGCTTCAGGCCTTGCGCTGATCGGCTGGCTGGCCAATCTGGTGCTGATCCCGGTGGTGAGTTTTTATCTGCTGCGCGACTGGGACCTGATGATGGCCAAGATCCGCAGCTTGCTGCCGCGTGATCGTGAAGAGCGTGTCATGACCCTGGCTGGGGAATGCCATGAAGTGCTTGGGGCGTTCGTGCGCGGACAGTTGCTGGTGATGCTGGCGCTGGGTGTGATCTACGCCGCTGGCTTGATGATCGTCGGGCTGGAACTGGGGTTGTTGATCGGTCTGATTGCCGGCCTGGCGGCGATCGTGCCGTACATGGGGTTTGTCATCGGGATTGGCGCGGCGTTGATTGCCGGCCTGTTCCAGTTCGGTGGCGATCTGTATCCCATGATCGGTATCGTCGCGGTGTTCATGGTCGGCCAGGCGCTGGAAGGCATGGTTCTGACGCCGTTGTTGGTGGGTGACCGGATCGGCCTGCACCCGGTGGCGGTGATCTTTGCGATTCTGGCCGGCGGCGAGCTGTTTGGTTTTACCGGGGTGCTGCTGGCATTGCCGGTGGCGGCGGTGATCATGGTTCTGGTGCGCCATGTGCATGATTTGTATAAAGATTCGGATATCTACGGCGGTGTCGACGAGTCTGAGAAGTAAGGCCTTTTGATCGCTCGTCGCGGGCAGCCTGGTTTCACGCCGGGTTTGCCCGTATCCCTCGCGCGGCTGTCACATGCACCGCCAAAGAAACTGTCATAAAACCAGCACGTTAACGCAAACCTTTGATTTTGCTTGTGGTCTGTCGCATTGTGCCGTCAGCTTCACGGGTATAAACTTCGCAAACTTTACACAGAGGCCACTAACGGTTCCTTTGGAACTGTTCAGTCAGCATGAAACCGATTCAGCTGCCCCTAGGTGTGCGTCTGCGTGATGACGCCACCTTTATCAATTACTACCCAGGCGCCAATGCCGCTGCACTCGGCTATGTCGAGCGGCTGTGCGAAGCCGACGCCGGCTGGACGGAAAGCCTGATTTACCTCTGGGGCAAGCACGGGGTAGGGCGCACGCATTTGTTGCAGGCGGCTTGCCTGCGTTTCGAGCAGATGGGTGAACCGGCGGTGTATCTGCCGCTGGCCGAGTTGATGGACCGCGGCATCGAAATCCTCGACAACCTCGAACAATACGAACTGGTTTGCCTGGACGATTTGCAGGCGGTCGCCGGCAAGGCGGATTGGGAAGAGGCGTTGTTCCATCTGTTCAATCGTCTGCGTGACAGCGGTCGGCGTCTGCTGATCGCCGCCTCGACATCCCCGCGCGAACTACCGGTGAAGCTGGCGGACCTCAAGTCTCGGCTGACACTGGCGCTCATCTTCCAGATGCGTCCGCTCTCTGACGAAGACAAGTTGCGTGCCTTGCAGTTGCGCGCCTCCCGTCGTGGCCTGCACCTGACTGACGAAGTCGGTCATTTTATTTTGACTCGCGGTACTCGCAGCATGAGTGCGCTTTTCGAGCTGCTTGAGCGCCTCGATCAGGCCTCCCTTCAAGCTCAGCGCAAGCTGACAATCCCGTTCCTGAAAGAGACGTTGGGCTGGTAAAGGCCAGGTTTTTCGCGGGTTCCGGCATATTCCAGGCGTCAACAAATCCGCTTTCCTGCAGGGGAGCAGGCTGCGCAAAGGTTCAAAATGGGCTTAAGCGCTTAGATGGAAACGAGAAACCGATAAGTCACATAAAGATCGATTGAATTTGCAAATGAGATCGATAGCGGGCATAGTCTCGGCTTCTTTACAACTATCAGCCACGGTCGTGCCCATGCTAAATCGCTTCGCACCCCTCGTGCCTCTCGCACTCGTCACCCTGTTGTTCGGTTGCGCTGCTCACTCTCCAGTGTCCCAGCAAGAGCCACAGCATCAGGTTTCAAATTCAGTTACCGCACAGTCTTCTTCCGTTCTTTTCCAGGAAGAGCTGGCAACCAATAAAGAACTGGCAGACTTCGCCGGGGGCAAGTCGTATCAGCTTCCGGTTCTGGCTGACAGCATCCTCGAACGTGGCATGTCCCTGATCGGTACCCGTTACCGTTTCGGCGGCACCTCCGAGGCAGGCTTCGACTGCAGCGGCTTCATCGGTTATCTGTTTCGTGAAGAGGCTGGCATGAACCTGCCGCGCTCCACTCGCGAAATGATCAACGTTGACGCTCCGCTGGTGGCTCGCAGCGCCCTCAAGCCGGGTGACCTGCTGTTCTTCGCCACCAATGGCCGTCGCGGTCGTGTCAGTCACGCCGGGATCTACGTGGGTGACAACCAGTTCATCCACTCCAGCAGCCGCAAAAGCGGTGGTGTCCGGGTCGATAGCCTGGGCGACAGCTACTGGAGCAAGACCTTCATCGAAGCCAAGCGTGCGCTCGCAATGGCACCGGCTGCAGCGCCTATCGTCACTGCGCGCCAATAAGCGGACAGTTTACAAGGCGAACTTAAAGTCTTACTTGAAGTTTGCCGCGTAGCCGCTAGAATCCTGATCTATTATTGATGGCAAACCGCCTGCGTTCTGCGCAGGCGGTTTTCTTTTCTGTCTTTGTGGCAGAAAAAAGCCGCAGCCAGATCAGGATGTTCTGTTTATGACGATGTCGGCCCGCCTCGCACTCATGTTCTTCGCAGCGCTGCTCAGCGCCTGCGCCAGCCGCACACCGCCACCTGCGCCGGTGGTTCGCGCACCGATTGTTTTCGGTTCTCCCCAAGCCTTTTCCCCTGCGGCAGAAGACGTGCTGTTTCGCGCGCTCGGTCTGGTGGGGACGCCCTATCGTTGGGGCGGCAACACGCCGGATTCCGGGTTCGATTGCAGCGGTTTGATCGGTTACGTCTATCGCGATGTCGCAGGCATTTCCTTGCCGCGGTCCACACGCGAGATGATCGGCATGCAGGCTCCCGACGTCGGCAAGGAAGGCCTGCAAACCGGCGACCTGATCTTCTTCGCCACCAATGGCGGCTCCCAGGTCAGCCATGCCGGGATCTATGTCGGCGAAGGGCGCTTCGTCCATGCGCCAGCCACGGGCGGCACGGTCAAGCTGGACAGCTTGTCCAAGGCTTACTGGCAGAAAGCCTACCTGAGCGCCAAGCGCGTCCTGCAGCCCGAGCACTTGGCACATAATCCATAGCCCGGGTTGTCATGCCGGCTCGCACGTTCTGTCGTAAACGCTGATCCCCTGTGGGAGCTCCCACAGGATTATCGTCTTGCAGTAATCACATTATTTTGCCGCGCTAACGCGCCAAATCTTGTTCCCCACATCATCCGCCACCAACAAGCCGCCCTGCTGATCGATCACCACGCCCACCGGCCGCCCCATGGCTTTTCCCTCGTCGTTGAGGAAGCCGGTAAGCACATCCAGCGGCTGTCCGCTCGGTTTGCCGGCGCTGAACGGCACGAAAATTACTTTGTAGCCGCTGTGCGGTTTACGGTTCCACGAGCCATGCTGGCCGATGAAGGCGCCTTGGGTGAACGGCGCGGGCAACTTGCTGCCTTCGGCGAACGTCAGGCCCAGCGACGCGGTATGGGGCCCCACTGCGTAGTCCGGTGCAATGGCCTTGGCGACCAGATCAGGGTTTTGTGGCTCGACGCGAACATCGACATGTTGCCCGTAATAGCTGTAAGGCCAGCCATAGAACCCGCCGTCCTTCACTGAAGTGATGTAGTCCGGCACCAGGTCGCTGCCGATTTCGTCACGCTCGTTGACTGCGGTCCACAGTGCGCCGCTTTGTGGCTCCCAGGCCAGGCCGTTCGGGTTGCGAATCCCCGAGGCGAAGATTCGATGGTTGCCGGTGGCGCGATCGACTTCCCAGATCGCCGCGCGACCTTCCTCCTGATCCATGCCGTTTTCACCAACGTTGCTGTTCGAGCCCACGGTGACGTACAGCTTGCTGCCGTCCTTGCTGGCGATGACGTTTTTGGTCCAGTGGTGATTTCGCGTGCCGCCCGGCAAATCGACCACTTTGATTGGCTGTGACTTGATCGCTGTCTCGCCGTTTTCATAGTGAAAACGCAGCAAGCGGTCGGTGTCGGCGACATACAGGTCTTTGCCAACCAGGGTCATGCCGAAAGGCGAGTTGAGGTTTTCCAGGAACACCGTGCGGGTTTCGGCGACGCCGTCGTGGTCCTTGTCCCGCAGCAGAGTGATGCGGTTCGGGCTGGGGACGCCAGCCCCGGCGCGGCCCATGACTTTGCCCATGATCCAGCCGCGAATGCCATTGCTGTCATCGGATTTGGACGGCGCGTTGGTTTCGGCCACCAGTACGTCGCCGTTGGGCAGCACGTAGAGCCAGCGCGGGTGTTCGAGGTTTTCGGCAAACGCTGCTACTTGAGTGCCTGCGGCGGCGACGGGTTTTTTACCCTGAGGCCAGCCGATCGCCGGGGCGATGTTCACCGTCGGGATCAGGGTTTTGTTCGGTTCCGGCAGCTTGGGCGACGGTCCGGTGCCGTCCGAGACTTGCAGGCTGGAGGTTTCACCACAGGCGGCGAGCCCTCCGGCGAGCGCGATGATGAGAATGAGCTGGGGTTTGCGCATTACTGATCTTCCCTATGAATGCATTGACGTAATCATAGAGAAGCGTAAACACCCGATGGTTCAACCGGTCAGCCGCGGGCCTCCTTGAACAGCACGGCGATCCCCGGATGGTAGTTGCCGGCTTCATTGCGCAACTTGCGGTAGGCGTAGGGGAAATACCAGGCCACGGCGCAGGTGTGCTCCTTTTGCAGGTCGTCGAGCATGTCCTGGAGTTCTTCCGGGGTGGCGCTGTGCTGGGCTTTTTGCGGGGCGACAAACAGGCAGCCGAGTTTCAGGTCGCTGGCGTAGCTGATGCGCTTCGCGTCGCTGGTGATGTCCGCCAGTGCCTGGGTCAGGTTCAGGTTGTTGACCCGCGGCCAGCGCTGGGTGGCCTGCAGGTACGCGCGTTCTTCGCTGGTGGCGATAAACAGATCGGCGCGGGCGTTGCGTTCGCCTTCTTCGGTCTGTTTGCGCGACGGTGTTTGCTGCAGCGTGACCATTTCCGCCATCCAGGCTGCGGCAGAGAGCAGGCCGAGGTTGGCGTTTTCGTCGTACCAGTAAGGCGTATCGTTATCGCCGCGCACGGCGTTGTAGCGGTCGATACAGTCAAACCAGCGTTCCAGCACCGGGCGCAGGAATTCCAGCTTCGGATTGCTGATGATCATGCCTTGCATGTGGCTCACCCTTGTTATTGTGTTATGAGGTTGTGGCTCTTTGATATCACTGCTGGCAGTGTGGCACAAGATTGGCGTCAGATAATTGATCAGCGGCAGTTATTCGCCGGAAGGCGTCCCGTCTTTAATTGACGCTCCACCCCCAACCCTCTAACCTTCGCGGCTTGTTTCAGGTGCTCTGTGGCCTTGGTCGACAGAGTGAAACAGGGAAGCCGGTGAGTGGATTTCTTCCAGCGAAGAATGATCACGATCCCGGCGCTGCCCCCGCAACGGTAAATGAGTGAAGACTGCGCCTGATGCCACTGTGTCGATGAACGATGCGGGAAGGCGCGCAGTTGGCCCCGAGCCGCTCATGAGCCCGGAGACCGGCCTGATCCATTCAGCGGCATCACGGTGGGCGATGCCAGGCTTCTTGCCGTCTATTCTTGTGCCTGCCCGCCGTTATCCAGCCTCAACGGAGAGCTCCCCCATGACTGATACCCCCGATCGTGACGAACGCCATCTGGCGCGCATGCTGCGCAAAAAAGCCGTGATCGACGAACGCATCGCCAATTCGCCGAATGAATGCGGCCTGCTGCTGGTGCTGAGCGGCAACGGTAAAGGCAAAAGCAGTTCGGCGTTCGGCATGCTTGCGCGCTCCATGGGCCACGGCATGCAATGCGGTGTGGTGCAGTTCATCAAGGGGCGCAGCAGCACTGGCGAGGAGCTGTTCTTCCG
Source organism: Pseudomonas sp. URMO17WK12:I6 (assembly GCF_003253625.1). NCBI lineage: Bacteria > Pseudomonadati > Pseudomonadota > Gammaproteobacteria > Pseudomonadales > Pseudomonadaceae > Pseudomonas > Pseudomonas sp. URMO17WK12:I6. The sequence goes on along the minus strand of NZ_QKYZ01000009.1, from coordinate 39,886 downwards.
GCGTTTCCCGGAGCAGGTGCGTTTTCATGTGATGGGCGAGGGCTTCACCTGGGAAACCCAGGACCGCCAGCGTGACATCGCCGCCGCCGAAGCTGCGTGGGCGGTGTCCCGCGAACTGCTGAGCGATCCGTCGATTGGCCTGGTGGTACTCGATGAATTGAACATCGCCCTCAAGCACGGTTACCTCGATCTCGATCAGGTGCTCAGCGACTTGCAGGCCCGTCCGCCGATGCAGCATGTGGTGGTCACTGGCCGTGGCGCCAAACCGGAGATGATCGAACTGGCTGACACCGTCACCGAAATGGGCATGATCAAGCACGCCTTCCAGGCCGGGATCAAGGCGCAAAAAGGCGTCGAGTTGTGAATCAACCACGTCAATGCCCGGCGGTACTGATTGCCGCGCCGGCCTCCGGTCAGGGCAAGACCACCGTCACCGCCGCGCTCGCCCGCTTGCACCGCAATCAGGGGCGCAAGGTGCGTGTGTTCAAATGCGGCCCGGACTTTCTCGACCCGATGATTCTCGAGCGCGCCAGCGGTGCGCCGGTCTATCAGCTGGACATGTGGATGGTCGGCGAGCAGGAAAGTCGTCGCCTGTTGTGGGAAGCCGCTGGCGAAGCTGACCTGATTCTCATCGAAGGCGTCATGGGGTTGTTCGACGGTACGCCGTCCAGTGCCGACCTGGCGCGGCATTTCGGTGTGCCGGTGCTCGGCGTGATTGACGGCACCGCGATGGCGCAGACGTTTGGTGCACTGGCCCTGGGGCTTGCGCGCTATCAGCCGGATTTGCCGTTTGCCGGTGTGTTGGCCAACCGGGTTGGCACCCTGCGTCATGCGCAATTGCTCGAAGGCAGTCTGACAGAAGGCTTGCGCTGGTACGGCGCGTTGTCCCGGGAGACCGGCATCGAATTGCCGAGTCGGCACCTCGGCCTGGTACAGGCCAGCGAATTGAATGATCTCGATCTGCGCCTCGATGCAGCCGCCGCCTCGCTGGCCAGCAGTTGCGACGTGGCGTTACCGCCTGCCGTGGAATTCGCCGCGCCTGAAGTGATCGCCGCCGAACCATTGCTGGCCGGTGTGCGGATTGCCGTGGCCCGGGACGAAGCCTTTGCGTTTACCTACGGCGCGAGCCTGGATCTGCTGCGGGCCATGGGCGCCGAATTGTCTTTCTTCTCGCCGATCCGCGACCGCGAGTTGCCGGCGGCAGACAGCCTTTATCTGCCGGGTGGTTACCCTGAATTGCACCATGTGGCGTTGTCACAAAACACGCCAATGCTGACCGCCATCCGCGCTCATCACGCAGCGGGCAAACCGTTGCTGGCCGAGTGTGGCGGCATGCTGTATTTGTTGGATTCGTTGACCGATGTCGAGGGTACTCGCGCTGAACTGGTTGGCTTGCTGACCGGTGATGCGGTGATGCAGAAGCGTTTGGCGGCGTTGGCCTTGCAGGCGGTGGAACTGCCCGAAGGTTTGCTGCGCGGGCACACCTATCACCACTCGCTGACCAGCACCGAGCTTGAGCCGATAGCGCGTGGCCTGAGCCCCAATGGCGGGCGAGGGGCGGAGGCGGTTTATCGTGAGGGGCGGATGACGGCCTCTTATGTGCACTTTTATTTTCCGTCCAATCCGGCGGCGATTGCTGCGTTGTTGGCACCCGATCGTGAAGCCGCCATCGCGAGCAGGCCATGACAGAAAACGCCTTTTCCGAAGCCGAGCGCGATGCGGTCTACCGGGCCATCGGCGAACGCCGTGACATGCGCCACTTCAGCGGCGGCACGGTCGAGCCCGAGTTACTGAGGCGCCTGCTCGAAGCCGCGCACCAGGCGCCGAGCGTCGGCCTGATGCAGCCCTGGCGGTTCATCCGCATCAGCGACCGGGCGCTGCGCGGCAAGATCCAGCAACTGGTGGAGGAAGAACGCGTCCGCACCGCCGAAGCCCTCGGCGAGCGCTCCGACGAGTTCATGAAGCTCAAGGTCGAAGGCATCCAAGACTGCGCCGAAGTGCTGGTCGCTGCGCTGATGGACGGTCGCGAACGGCATATCTTCGGCCGTCGTACGTTGCCGGAAATGGACATGGCCTCGCTGTCCTGTGCCATCCAGAACCTTTGGCTGGCATCCCGCGCCGAAGGCCTGGGCATGGGCTGGGTGTCGCTGTTCGAACCGCAAGCCTTGGCGAACCTGTTGGGTTTACCGGTCGGGGCCAAGCCTTTGGCCGTTCTTTGCCTGGGGCCGGTCAAGGAATTCTATCCAGCGCCGATGCTGGTACTCGAAGGCTGGGCGCAAGCGCGTCCGCTCAACGAGTTGCTGTATGAAAATTATTGGGGAGTGAGTCAATGAGTGTGGCGTTGTTGAGTGTCGCCGCAGTCGCGCTGGATGCGCTGCTGGGTGAACCCAAACGCGGGCATCCGCTGGTGGCGTTCGGTCGTTTTGCCGATCGCATCGAACAACGTTTCAACTCCGCTGGCCGCGGCTGGCGCAGTCACGGGGTGACGGCCTGGGTGATGGCGGTCGTGCCGCTGACCTTGCTGGTCACCGCGCTGTCCTGGGCACCTTATGTTGGCTGGATCGTCGAGATTCTCGCGCTCTATTGCGCGCTTGGCATGCGCAGCCTCGGCGAGCATGTCGAGCCGGTGGCCAAGGCCCTGCGCAGCGATGATCTGGTTGAGGCGCGTACACGTGTCGGTTATCTGGTCAGCCGCCAGACCAGCGAACTGGACAAAACCGAAGTCGCCCGCGCCGCCACCGAATCGGTGTTGGAGAACGGCAGCGATGCAGTGTTCGCCGCGCTGTTCTGGTTTGCCGTGGCGGGTGCGCCTGGTGTGGTGCTCTATCGTCTGAGCAACACCCTGGATGCGATGTGGGGTTATCGCAACGAACGCTTCGAGCGTTTCGGCTGGGCTGCCGCAAAGATCGACGATGTCCTGAACTACATTCCTGCACGCCTGGTGGCGTTGACCTACGCACTGTTGGGCAAAACCCGACTGGCGCTGAAATGCTGGCGCACCCAGGGGCCGACCTGGGACAGCCCGAATGCCGGGCCGGTGATGGCGGCTGGTGCCGGTGCGTTGGGTGTCGAGTTGGGCGGGGCGGCGATTTATCACGGCGAACTGCATCAGCGTCCGCAGTTGGGCGAAGGGGTGCCGGCGGATGCCGATTCCATCGACCGTGGCTGGCAATTGGTCCAGCGCGGGGTATGGTTATGGCTGCTGATTCTCTGCGTGGGGGCTGAATTCTATGCTTGAACACGGTGGCCGGTTGCGCAAGGCAGCACTTGAATACGGTATCGCCGAAGCCGATTGGCTCGACCTGTCCAGTGGTCTTGCGCCCTGGCCATTCCCGGTTCCGGATATCCCGCTGCGGGCCTGGGCACGTTTGCCGGAAACCGATGACGGTCTGGAGCAAGCCGCCTGCGACTATTACGGTGCGGCCCAGGTGTTGCCCGTGGCCGGTTCGCAAATGGCGATTCAGTTGCTGCCGCGTTTGCGCAGGGCCGGCAAGGTCGGCGTGCTGTCGCCGTGTTACGCCGAGCACGCCGAAGCCTGGCGTCGCAACGGTTATGTCGTGCGTGAAGTCCTGGAGTCGGAAGTCGATTTCTTTCTCGACAACCTGGACGTGCTGGTGGTGGTCAATCCGAACAATCCCACGGGTCTGAGCCTGACCCCGGCCCGCCTGCTGGATTGGCATGCGCGGCTGGCCCAGCGCGGTGGCTGGCTGGTGGTGGACGAGGCGTTCATGGACAACACACCGCATTTGAGTCTGGCGCCGTTCACCAACCAGATCGGCTTGATCGTGCTGCGTTCCTTCGGCAAGTTTTTCGGCTTGGCCGGTGTGCGGCTAGGGTTTGTGCTGGCCGAGCGCAAGTTGCTCAAACTGTTGGCCGAGCAGGTCGGGCCTTGGGCGGTCAGTGGGCCGACCCGCGTCCTGGGCCAGGCGTGCCTGACGGATACGGACGGGCACACCCGACAGCGCATTCGCACTGACGAAGCTGGCGAGCGTCTGGCGTTGCTGCTTGAGCAGTATGGTTTCAAACCTCAGGGCGGTTGCGCGTTGTTCCAGTGGCTGATCACCGAGCGCGCCCAAGCGCTGCATGAATTCATGGCCCGGCGTGGCATTCTGCTGCGGTTGTTCACCCACAACAGCAGCCTGCGTTTTGGTTTACCTGCGGATGAAGCGGACTGGTCGCGCCTCGAACAAGCCCTGCAAATCCATGCCAAGGAAAACCCATGACAACGTTGATGGTGCAAGGCACCACATCCGATGCCGGTAAAAGCACACTGGTGACGGCACTGTGTCGTTGGGTCACGCGCCAAGGCGTGAGCGTGGTGCCGTTCAAGCCGCAGAACATGGCCCTCAACAGTGCGGTGACCGCCGACGGTGGCGAGATAGGTCGCGCTCAGGCGGTGCAGGCCCAGGCTTCAAACCTTGAACCGCACACCGACATGAACCCGGTGCTGCTTAAACCCAACAGTGATACCGGCGCCCAAGTGATCATCCATGGCCGCGCCGTCACCACCATGAATGCGGTCGCCTATCACGACTACAAGGCCATCGCCATGCAGGCGGTGCTGGCCTCCCATGAACGGCTGAGCGCGGCGTATCCGCTGGTGATGGTTGAAGGGGCGGGCTCGCCGGCCGAGATCAACCTGCGCGCCGGCGACATCGCCAACATGGGGTTTGCCGAGGCGGTGGACTGCCCGGTGGTGCTGATTGCCGACATCAATCGCGGCGGGGTTTTCGCGCATTTGGTCGGTACGCTGGAGCTGCTGTCGCCCAGCGAACAGGCGCGGGTCAAAGGCTTCATCATCAACCGCTTTCGCGGCGACATCGCCTTGCTGCAACCGGGGCTGGACTGGCTGGAAGCGCGCACCGGCAAACCGGTGATCGGCGTGTTGCCTTATGTGATGGACCTGCATCTTGAGGCCGAGGACGGCCTCGATCAGCGTCAGGCCGACAAGGCCGATCAAGTGCTCAACGTGGTGGTGCCGGTGCTGCCGCGCATCAGCAACCACACCGATTTCGATCCACTGCGCCTGCATCCGCAAGTGGACCTGCAATTCATCGGCCCCGGCCAGGCGATTCCACCGGCCGACCTGATGATTCTCCCGGGTTCGAAAAGCGTACGCAGCGACCTCGCGTACCTGCGGAGCAACGGCTGGGACTCGGCGATCGCGCGGCACTTGCGCTACGGCGGCAAAGTGCTGGGAATCTGCGGCGGCCTGCAAATGCTCGGCGAGCAGGTGCATGACCCGTTGGGCCTCGAAGGCGCGCCGGGTTCCAGTGCCGGTTTGGGTTTGCTGGCGTTCGAAACGCAGCTCGAAGAAGAGAAGCAGTTGCGCAACGTACGTGGGCGTCTGGCGCTGGAAGATGCGCAGGTCAGCGGCTATGAAATTCATGCCGGCGTGACCACCGGGCCGGCGCTGGAAAACGCCGCCGTGCAGCTGGACGATGGTCGCAGCGATGGTGCGCAAAGTGCCGATGGGCAGATTTTCGGTACGTACCTGCATGGCCTGTTCGAATCACCGGCGGCGTGCAGTGCACTGTTGCGTTGGGCTGGTTTGCAGGAGGTGCAGGAGGTGGATTACCACGGGTTGCGCGAGCGCGATATCGAGCGGTTGGCGGATCTGGTGGAGAAGCATCTGGATACCTCGCTGTTGCGTGAACTCTGCGGTTTTTGAGGTGGCTGCACTGGCCTCATCGAAGATTTTAAGGAATGAACCATGCTGCAACTGATCCTCGGCGGCGCCCGCTCCGGCAAAAGTCGTCTGGCTGAAAAGCTGGCGACTGACAGTCAGCTCCACGTCACTTACATCGCCACCAGCCAACCCCTGGACGGTGAAATGAACGAGCGGGTGGCCCATCACCGTGCCCGTCGTCCGGCCGAATGGGCGTTGATCGAGGAACCGCTGGAGCTGGCCCGCGTACTGCGCGAAAGCGCCGGCGTCGACCGTTGCCTGCTGGTGGATTGCCTGACGCTGTGGCTGACCAATCTGCTGATGCTCGACGACGCCGAGCGCCTGTCGGCCGAGCGCGAGGCCCTGCTGGACTGCCTGGCATCGTTGCCGGGTGAAATCATTTTTGTCAGCAACGAGACCGGAATGGGTGTCGTGCCGCTGGGCGAATTGACTCGCCGCTATGTCGATGAAGCCGGTTGGCTGCATCAAGCCTTGGCCGAGCGCTGCCAACGTGTCGTCCTGACCGTCGCCGGCCTGCCCCTGACTTTGAAAGGAACTGCATTATGACTCACACCTGGTGGCTGAACCCGTGCAAGCCAATCGATGCACAAGTGGTCGAACAGGCGCAGGCGCGTCAACAGCAACTGACCAAGCCTGCCGGTTCCCTCGGCCAGCTCGAAGCGGTGGCGGTGCAACTGGCCGGGTTGCAGGGGCAGGTCAAGCCGACCCTCGATCAGCTGTGGATCGCGATTTTTGCCGGTGACCATGGCGTGGTCGCCGAAGGGGTGTCGGCGTTTCCGCAGGAAGTCACCGGACAGATGCTGCACAACTTCGTCAGCGGCGGCGCGGCGATCAGCGTGTTGGCGCGGCAGTTGGGCGCGTCCCTTGAAGTGGTCGACCTTGGCACCGTTACGCCGTCATTGAATCTGCCGGGTGTGCGTCACCTGAACGTCGGCCCGGGCACGGCGAATTTCGTCCAGGGCCCGGCGATGACTCAGGCCCAGGGCGAACTCGCCTTGCAGGCTGGTCGCGACAGTGTGCAGCGCGCCATTGCAGCAGGCGCGCAGTTGTTCATCGGCGGCGAAATGGGCATCGGCAACACCACGGCGGCCAGCGCCTTGGCTTGTGCTTTGCTCGATTGCCCGGTGGTGCACCTGGCCGGGCCGGGCACCGGCCTGAACGCTGCAGGTGTCAGCCATAAAGCCCAGGTCATCGAACGCGCCTTGGCGTTGCATGGTGCTCAGCGTGGCGATGCGCTGCAAACCTTGTTCAACCTCGGCGGTTTCGAAATCGCTGCGCTGGTTGGCGCGTACCTGGCTTGTGCTCAGGAAGGCGTCGCGGTGTTGGTCGACGGGTTTATTTGCAGCGTCGCCGCGCTGGTGGCGGTGCGTCTGAATCCGGCCTGTCGTGAGTGGTTGCTGTTCGGTCATCGTGGTGCCGAGCCAGGTCATCGCCATGTGCTGGAAACCCTGAACGCCGAACCGTTGCTGGACCTCGGCCTGCGGTTGGGCGAGGGCAGTGGTGCGGCGTTGGCCGTGCCATTGCTGCGCCTGGCCTGCGACCTGCACGGGCAGATGGCAACATTCGCCGAAGCCGCAGTGGCGGATCGCCCGGCATGACCTTGCGCCTGGACCTGTTGCGTCATGGCGAAACCGAACTCGGTGGCGGCCTGCGCGGCAGCCTCGATGACGCGCTGACCGGCAAGGGCTGGGAGCAGATGCGCGCTGCGGTGGTTGAGCAGGGCCCTTGGGATCGCTTGGTCAGCTCGCCGTTGCAGCGTTGCGCACGCTTTGCTGAAGAGCTTGGGGCGCAATTGGGGCTGCCAGTGCAGCTGGAAAAGGATCTGCAAGAGCTGCACTTCGGCGTCTGGGAAGGACAGAGCGCCGCGGCGCTGATGGAAACCAGTGCCGAGGCATTGGGCTTGTTCTGGGCCGATCCCTATTCGTTTACGCCGCCTGATGGTGAGCCGGTTGCCGACTTTTCGACGCGGGTGTTGGCGGCCATTGAGCGGTTGCACGCGGCCTATGCGGGTGAGCGGGTCCTGCTGATCAGCCATGGCGGCGTCATGCGATTGTTACTGGCGCAAGCGCGCGGATTGCCGCGTGAGCAGCTGCTCAACGTTGAGGTTGGCCATGGCGCGTTGTTCTCGTTGACGGTTGAATCCGGCGCTTTGTTAAGGGAAGCGATCTGATCATGTTGCCGTTCTGGATCGCCCTGCAATTTCTCAGCAGCCTGCCGATTCGCCTGCCGGGCATGCCAACGCCCGAGGAATTGGGCCGGTCGCTGCTGTTTTATCCGCTGGTCGGCGTGCTGTTCGGTGCCATTCTGTGGGCGTTGAACGGGCTGTTGCAGGGCGCGCCATTGTTGCTTCACGCGGCGTTGCTGCTGACCGTGTGGGTATTGCTCAGCGGCGCGTTGCACCTGGATGGCCTGGCCGATAGCGCCGATGCGTGGCTCGGTGGTTTCGGTGATCGTGAGCGTACTCTCACGATCATGAAAGACCCACGCAGTGGGCCGATCGCGGTGGTGACGCTGGTGCTGGTGTTGCTACTCAAGTTCGCCGCATTGCTGGCGTTGATCGAGCAGCAGCACAGCGTAGTGCTGATCATCGTTCCACTGATTGCTCGCAGCGCGCTGTTGGGATTATTCCTGACCACACCTTACGTGCGTCCCGGTGGATTGGGGCAGGCGCTGGCCGATCATCTGCCACGTTTGGCCGGGAAACAGGTGTTGGTGATCAGTGCGGTGGCCTGTGTGTTGATCGCGGGCCTCAGCGGTGTGTGGGCGCTTGCGCTGGCAGCTGTGGTGTTTGTCTGGTTGCGGCAAGTCATGATGCGGCGATTGGGCGGGACGACCGGCGACACTGCCGGGGCGTTGCTGGAGTTGCTGGAAGTGGCGGTGCTGGTGGGGTTGGCGCTGCTCTGAGTCCCCGTAGAAGCGAGGCTTGTCAGCCAGTTAAGCCGTTTCAGGTGCAGCACACTCTTTGTAGCAGCTGCCGAGCTCGCGAGGCTGCGTTCGGCTGCGAAGCAGTCGCGAGTTCGGCTGAGGCGGTCTGCCTGATGCACCGCAAGTTCTGATTTTACGACTGCTGCGCAGCCGAACGCAGGCTTCGCCAGCTGCTACAGGTAAAATGTGTCGAAATATTTGCTTTCATTTAACCGCGGGTATATACACGCACCATGCTTCCTTCTCAATGTTTGTGCACTAACCTGCGTCGCGCCGCTCGTGGCGTCAGCAGGCATTACGACGGCGCGCTCGACGGCTTCGGGATCAACGTTGCCCAGTATTCTCTGCTGTGCAACCTGCAGCGTCTGGATCAGCCGAGCATCTCGACACTGGCCGAGGCCATGGGTCTGGATCGCAGCACCCTGGGGCGCAATCTACGGGTGCTGGAAGGTGAAGGTCTGGTGACGCTGGTCGAGGGCGAAGACATGCGCAATCGCATCGTCCTGCTCACCGAGACGGGGCGCGAACGTCTGGCAGCGGCCTTGCCGGCCTGGGAAGCGGCGCAGCAGCGGTTGATCGACCGTCTGGGTGCCGAGAAGCGTGAAACCTTGCTGAAACTGCTGGACGAACTGGCTTGAGGCCAGTTTTTTCGATCTTAAGCGGGTATATACCCGCTACCGGAGAACAATAATGACATCGATGTGGCGTACGTGCGGTTGGGTGCTGTTGGGCAGTGCGCTGATTCTGGCGTTGTCCCTGGGGGTGCGACACGGCTTCGGGCTGTTTCTGGCGCCGATGAGTACCGAATTCGGCTGGGGCCGCGAAGTGTTTGCCTTCGCCATTGCCCTGCAGAACCTGATCTGGGGCCTGGCGCAGCCATTCACCGGCGCATTGGCCGACCGCTTTGGCGCCGCAAAGGTGGTGTTGATCGGTGGTGTTCTGTACGCCCTGGGCCTGATGTTCATGGGGTTGTCCGATTCGGCGGTGACCTTGTCCTTGAGCGCCGGGTTGTTGATCGGTATCGGCCTGTCCGGCACCTCGTTCTCGGTGATCCTCGGCGTGGTCGGCCGTGCCGTACCACCGGAAAAACGCAGTATGGGCATGGGGATCGCCAGTGCTGCCGGTTCCTTCGGTCAATTCGCCATGTTGCCCGGCACGCTGGGGCTGATCGGCTGGCTGGGCTGGTCTGCGGCATTGCTGGTGCTGGGCCTGCTGGTGGCGCTGATCGTGCCGCTGGTGAGCATGCTTAAAGACAAGCCGTTGCCGGTGCTCGGGCATGAGCAAACCCTCTCTGAAGCGCTACACGAAGCCTGCTCCCATTCAGGGTTTTGGTTGTTGGCGTTCGGCTTTTTTGTCTGCGGTTTTCAAGTGGTGTTCATCGGTGTGCACTTGCCGGCGTATCTGGTGGATCAACACCTGCCAGCCTCCGTCGGCACCACGGTGCTGGCGCTGATCGGGCTGTTCAATATCTTCGGTACCTATACCGCAGGCTGGCTCGGCGGACGGATGTCCAAACCACGCTTGCTCACCGGTCTGTATCTGTTGCGGGCGGTGGTGATTGCACTGTTCCTCTGGGCACCCGTCACTCAGATCACGGCCTATTTGTTCGGCATGGCCATGGGTTTCCTCTGGCTGTCGACGGTGCCCTTGACCAACGGCACGGTGGCAACCTTGTTTGGTGTCCGAAATCTGTCCATGCTCGGCGGGATTGTTTTCCTGTTCCACCAGCTGGGCTCGTTCCTCGGCGGCTGGTTGGGCGGGGTGGTGTATGACCGAACCGGGAGCTACGACTTGATCTGGCAGGTGGCGATTCTCTTGAGTCTGATGGCCGCAGCCCTGAACTGGCCAGTGCGCGAGCAGCCGGTGGCGCGCCTGCAAACTCAAGTGAGTGCCGCATGAACAGTCTTTGGCCGCGGATGGCAGCCATCGCCGTCGGCGTATTGCTGCTGGCCCTGGTTTGGTGGGGCTGGCATCAGGGTGGGCTGGCATTGATGCAGCTGGGCATGGGTGCTTGCTAGCGAGCTGCTTGCTAGCGAGCGGCGAAGGCGAGTAGTTTCGCGTTCTGACGATTGCTCAAGGATGCACCGACATGCCGATGCGCTGGCTTGCAGTTCCTGCGTTGCTGATGTTTTTTTCCGGGCTGGCTCAGGCAGCAGAATGCCCGGAGCTGTTGCAAGGCTCATTGCCGAAGCTGCGCGCCAAGGAATCCATCGATTTGTGCCAGCGCTTCGCCGGCAAACCGTTGGTGGTGGTCAATACCGCAAGCTTCTGTGGCTTCGCCCCGCAGTTCAAAGGTCTTGAGGCGCTGTATCAGCGCTACAAGGATCAAGGGCTTGAGGTGGTCGGTGTTCCATCCAATGACTTCAGGCAAGAGTCCAAGGATGGTGCAGAGACTGCCAAGGTCTGTTATGTGAATTACGGCGTGACCTTCACCATGACCGAACCGCAGAAAGTCCGCGGCGATGACGCCACGCATTTGTTCAAGGTCCTTGCCGAGCAAAGCAGTTCGCCGAAGTGGAATTTCTACAAATACGTGGTCGATCGCCAAGGCAACGTGATCGCCAATTTCTCCAGCCTGACCAAGCCCGACAATCCCGAGTTCATCGAGGCGGTGGAGAAAGCCCTGGCCTCGAAGCCCTGATCGACGCGCACTAAAAAGCCCCGCCTCTGTACAAGAGTGCGGGGCTTTTTCAATTCAGGCGGCGAGGTGTTCAGGTTCGCCGTGAATGATCAGAAACGGTAGGTCGCGCCTACACCGAAACCGTTTGCCCAGTTTTCATACTTGGCGTTGTAGCTCTGGCGGCCGTTGCTGTTGTTGACCTTGACCGACTCTTCGCGCAGGTACGAGTACGCTACGTCGATGGTCAGGTCGTCGGTCGGACTCCAGCCCGCGCCCAGGCTGAAAATCTTGCGATCGCCAGTCGGAATGCGCGGGGAGCGGTTTTCGTTGTTGGTTGGTGCCTGGTCGACGGACAGACCGGTACGCAGAACCCATTGTTTGTTCAACTGGTACGAAGCACCGATGGCGTGAGCCCAGGTGTCATGCCAGTTCTGTTCTTCGGTGATGGTACCAAACCGGCTGTTCAGGGCTGCAGGGACGCCGCTGTTTTCGACGCTGATTTCTTTCAGGCGGCTCCAGCGAGTCCAGGTGCTGCCCGCGTAGAGGGTCCACTTGTCATCCAGTTGATGAGTGAGCGAGATATCAACCGATTCAGGAGTCGTTATGTCCAGGGATGCATCGTACTTCTGGTTAGGGTTCTGACCCAGAGCCCCGAGGAGGCTGTAGTTGACCTTGGTGTCACCTTCGAGCTTGTACTTCACTTTCGAGTGGTAGGTCAGGCCAACGCGAGTGCTGTCGGTCGCTTGTACCAAGATGCCGATGTTGTACCCCAGCGCGGTGTCGTCACCTTTGATCTTGACGTTACCGTCCGCTGCGCGCGGGTTTAGTGACAGGTTCGATTCCAGGGTGCCGTCAATGCGGTTGATGGTCGGACCGAAACCGATCGACACCTTGTCGTTGAAGGCATAGCTGATGGTTGGCTGGAGAGTCACGATTTTGACTTCGCTTTTACTGCCGAAGTAACGGCCGGCGAAGCCGTTCTCGTAGTCGGTCACCAGACCGAATGGAGCATAGACGCCGAAACCGACTGCCCACTGGTCATCGAGTGGCTTTACGTAGTAGCCCATGGGCACGCCCATGAAAGGGACCATGTCACCTTTGTTGGTACCACCATTCGGGCTGGAGCTGGCATCACTGATGTCAGCGTGCGCGTCGATAAATGCAACACCGCCGGTCACTTGTTCGCGCTTGAGGCGAGACATGCCGGCAGGGTTACCAAAAACAGTGGATGCGTCGTCGGCAGAAGAAGATCGCCCGGCAAAACCTGTCCCCATCCCGCTGATGCTTTGTTCGTTGAGGGCAAAGCCACTGGCGAAGATCTGGGTGGATGCCAAGGCAACGGCGAGGCTAAGGGTGGTTTTGAGCATTACTTTTTTCATTATTAGAACTCCTGGTGATCACCGGAGCGAAAATTACCAACATTTTCGTCCGGGCGCCATAGCCTGTATTGCTTGATTTAGAGCGGTTTTGTAGGACAATCCGACCAAAATCGCGACCTGTTGGGCGATCTTCTGAAATGGGTGAATCAGCAGGCGACCTGATTCAACGATGAAACACAGGTTTGCCAGGCGTAGGTGAAGTCTCGCAAACGACCTTGGGGCTGGAAGGTCTGGCGCCAGATTCGGGCCATTCCCAGCAAGTCATCGGAGGCGGGGAGGGGAGTGTTCTGTTCTTCTACCAGCAGCCAGGCGATGGCTGTGGCGTAACGCAGGTTGACGGTCAATTCCAGGTGCGGCCCGCTGAGAAAAGCATGCTGGCTGGCCAGGCCGCGAACCAGGCTCGCCCGCTCCGGGTCCAGGGCCAGGTAGTGATCCCAGAGGGCCTGGTGGCGGGGCTCGGCGATCCGGTACAAGCCGTGTCCACGGCGGTCATGCAGGGCTGAACCAAGGGCTGACTGACTGGCGGCGATGCCCAGCAGCAGGGATTCGGCAGTCGCGCTATGGCGCCCGAGGTAGATCAATGTCGGACGGATCACATAACGGCACAGTTCGCTGGCAGCGATACCCATAAAGCCCTCGAAACATCAAGTGGTCGGCGATACCTGAAGAGGCCTTGGCAGCTGTGGATCGAATCAGGCTCGCCGTAAGCGGATCAAGCCGCTTGAGTTGAAGTGTAGTGTCATTATTTTGCTGTAAAGGACTGTTTTTAAAATATTTCCGGCTTCGAGTTATAACCGTTATATCGGTTGGTGCTTAGGCAATGGCGGCTAAAAGAGAAATATCGGGCGATAAAAACCCCGCTTTTCAGGGTGATGCTGTTCACCTAAGCGGAGCCGCCTTACCGTCCTTGGCCTGGAAGGCCTTGGACGGTGCAGACGCGACTCACTCTATGGGGGTGTTTTGGAGGAAGGTGCTCAGGAGCCGCGTACGCGACGGCGACGGGTCGATGATGTAAAGGCACAGTGCAACCACGTTCTACGTGGCGGCGAAGCCCTGGAAGGAGTTGTCCTTGCTCTTCATGTTGACATTGCAAAAGCAAACAGCGACGACACCAGAATCAGCGACACGGTGAGCAGCAGGGTGTCGTCAGGCAACTTGAGCGGGCATTCATAGGGTTTGTTGATTTACGCGCCTTTTCATGAATATTTTTTTCTTGGATAAAATGCAGGTGCTTCATTTGACATTTGGGATCCAATGTCTAGAATCGATCGCATGAGCCCCTCGGATGGGCCAAAAAGAATAAAAGTAAAAAGGAAGATACAATGCATGGAAGCTATCCGTATCAGCGTATTGCAGTCTGCAATACCTTCAAATTGCACCTCGCAAAAATCATCACTGAATTTCCCGCCTCGTCGCATTGTGCTGTGAATTATTTTGCTCGCGCACGGTTTTAATTAATTTCGACCTTCATGCATCTAACAGTTTGGATTGTTGATATCTCAAACTTATGGTGCCTGGCTTGCTGTGGGCCGTTATTGGCAGGTTCGCACTTTCGATATTGAATAATCGAAATAGACGTTCGTCCCAAAAAAAGTTGGCTGATCAAATGGAATTCCGATTCTCGCTAAAGGAGTGGCTTGGCCATGTTTAAAAGACGCAAGCGCACCGCGCTGGATGATCCCAGTCTGGAACGTGTGAAGTTAACACCCCAGATGCTCACCTACGATCAATTCGCCAGTCGCAGTCGTTCCCAGTACTTGCCTTATGTGATGGGTTTCAATGCCGCCGATTACCGTTCGGAAGCGATCAATACCGATCGGCTCGGATTTCGCCTGGCCTATGATGCGCAAGGTCGGCCGGTCAGTGTCGGCACCCTCGAGGCCAGCACGCTATCAGAGGTGAATTTACTGGTCGGGGCCTCGTCAGCCTTGGGTTACGGGGCTTCCAGTGATGCCGCCTCGGTAGCGAGCCGCCTGTCCACGCATGATCCCGACGCTACGCCATGGCTGAATTTCGCGGGGCATACCTTTAATGCGACCCAGGAATTGATGCTGTTCGTGCTGCATGCTCATCGACTGCCCAAAGTGCGACGCATCGTGATCATGGGCGGCTTCAATACTCTGGTCATGGCGCGTCTTCCTGAGTTCATTCGAGGTGATCTGCCACCGTTCTACTTCTGCGGTGACTATTACGAAAAGTTTGATGAAATTGCTGAGGAAAATGGTGCAGAACTGCCGCCTGGAAAACTTCCAAAATGGCCGGCCGAAACGACTGAGGTTCCGCCTGTTTCGCAAACTCTGGTACGCGCGCTGCAAGACACCATGAATTGTCTGACTACCTGGAAACGCCTCGCGGATTCTTTGGGTGCAGAACTTACGTTTGTTCTCCAGCCCTTGGCGACTTGGGTAAGAACGCCGTGTGCCGAAGAACAGAAGCTGTTCAATGAGCTTGATCAGATTTCCCGGTTTGGTACCTGGCAGCATTTATATGGCGATATATCCGCCCCCACGGTCGCGGAATATTACGCCGATAGTCTGGCCAACAGTTGTCATGACTTGGGTATTCGATTTGCCAGTTTGATCGATGATTTTAGAGAGCGTCCGGATGATGAATGGTTATACGTTGATCGCGCGCACTTTACCGACCTTGGCAGTGATGTCGTAGCACGCGCCATTCATCGATACCTGCAATGAAAATTTAGGGGGCTCTATGTTAAAGCGAATTCGCAAGGCACTTGGTTCTTTGTTCAAGAAAAAGAAAAAAGCCAAGAAGAAAAACAATTCCTCCATATATCCAATGCACTGATGAAGACTAATAGGCAAATCTTTTCCAGCTTCCTCGGGGCAGAGACCGGGGGAGAGGCCAGGCGCATGTTCACGCCGGTCAGCCTGCGCACTTGCCTGGGTGAGGTGCATGGGACGGACTTGGTAGACGTCGACTTCACCAGCCCGGCGGCTTTGGCGGGGCTGGCGAGTGTTGCATGCGAGCGGCTTGGGCCGTTGCGCGACGGATTCCGAAGGTTGGCACAGACAATTGAGGGGAACGAAGCGGATGCCCAGGCGTTGCGTGCCAAGGCGGCGTTGGAGTCGGCTCCCTTTCTGATCGGCAGTCAGCACCTGATTCATGGGGTGTGCGGCAGCTGGAATAATGAAGCACGCCATGCCATGGCAGCGCTGAGTATCCATGCGGCGGATGTGGGTGCCGGTCAGCCAGGGGCCAGTCGTATCCAGCGCTACCTGGAATTGCTGCGTCAGCACGCGCTGGCAGATGCTGGCGAAGATCTCTTGCGAGCAGTGGCCGACCCAAGGATCTCGGACGGTGCCTTCAACTTTGCCTCGACCCTGCTCGTATTGGGGCATTTTCCGGAGTCGCTGACGGCCCAGATCCTGGGGATCAACCTTTACCTGCGTCATTGCGGGCTGTTGCCCTCGTTTGAGTTCATCGCCCATAACGAGCCGTCCGCCCGCCAGTTTCTCGATCTGCGTCGCGACCCCGCTGGTAGTGCCGACGATCTTGCCGTGCTCGCCGAAACGGCAGTCCGGGAATTTCTCGTGCAAATGGGCGCTGCCGGAAACGATGGGGTACGCCAAGGCTACCTGTGGGCGCGCCGGCAGGCCGAGGAGATGAACGAAGCGCTGCTCGATGTGCTTGAGCGCTGGCTCGATCCGAGAGAGGCGGCGCGCCACCTGATCAGCCGACGTCGGCTGGATGCTTGTCAATACCATGACAAGACTCAGTTGAATAAGGTGCCGATGAAGCCCTTGCTCGCAGTCGACGACTCCTTGAAGTTTCTCGACCATCTTGCCGCCAGCGCTTACGTGCGGGCGGGCAGGCCGGAATCGAGTCCACTGCTCACCAGCCTGATTTCGCCGCGGGGCAAGATGTTCCGAATCTTCAGTCGCGACGATATTGCCATTCTTCACCGCTGGATCTGCGGCTTGCCTTACTCCGATGCGCCCAGGCAGACCCCGGCTTTCCAGGTATGGAAAGACGACGGCAAACTCGCCGGGGCTCTTCGCGAGGTCGCTGAAACCCAAGCGTTGGTCGCCAGATTCAGCCCGCGACAGGCCTACCCGCGCCTGTTGCGAATGGAGCTCACGCCGTCAGAGGAATCCTATGCCGGTCACTACGTGAAGAGCTGGCTGGCCAGGGCCGCCCGTGGCGTCACCAAGGGGTATTGCTCGTTGCCGGAGCGTTGGGCTCCCGGTGTCCTGCAGCAGTGGTTGCAGGGCCAGCATGAAGCTTCCAACCAGGCACTGGAGCCGGACGAAGAGCTGCCGTCTCGCGATGAGGTGGTCGCCGATATCCTGTCCCTGGCGCCGCTGACAATGATCGACGGGGCCTGGCTGGCCGGGTTCGCCCACCCGGCGGTAGCCTCCACGGCGTACGGCAGCAGACTGTTCGAAACGCTTTTCGATGAGTTGGGCAACGGAATCGAGGCGCAGAACCATCCCGTCATCTACCGCCATCTGCTCAAGGCAGTACATGGCGAGTTGCCGGCCACCGCCGACCCTGGATACGCCAACGCCGCTTGCTTCAACGACGAGAACTTCGAGCTGCCCGTGTTCTGGTTGTCTATCGGGCGATATCCCCAAACCTACTGCCCGGAGATTCTCGGGCTGAACCTGGCGATGGAGCTATCCGGAGTAGGGGGCGGTTACCGGCGTACCCACAAGGCGTTGGTTGCCTATGGCTATCCGACGATGTTCGTCGATCTGCATAACTCCATCGACAACATCTCCACCGGGCATACGGCATGGGCTGCCGCGAGTCTGGATACCTACCTTTGTGCTTTTTCTCGTAGTGACCGTGATGAACTCTGGGCGCGCGTCCGTAATGGATTCGTCGCGCTCAATCCACCCAGGGAGCAAACAATGCTGGATAAGTTTCGCGAAAAAGTGAGGTCGCTGCTATGACGATTACGCTTGGCATCTCTGCCTTTTATCACGACAGCGCGGCCAGTCTGGTAGTGGACGGCAAGATCGTTGCCGCGGCCCAGGAAGAGCGTTTCAGCCGGATACGGCATGACCCGGGTTTTCCACGCAAGGCCATCGAGTACGTCCTGAGGAACGCAGGTATAAACCTGGCCGATGTCGACCATGTCGCCTATTACGAAGACCCGGCACTGAAGTTCCGTCGGGTACTCTCGACGGCCGCCGTGGCCGGGCTTTCGGCAGCGCGCACCTACGCACCGGTGCTTGGCGAATGGCTATCAACCAAGCGCCGGATGGACCGTGAGGTCGTGCGTCATCTCAGAGCGATGGGAGACCGGGACGGTCGCCGAATCGAAGTGCATGGTCACCACGAGTCCCACGCCGCATCGGCATTTTTCCCCAGTCCTTTCGAGAGCGCCGCGATCCTGTGTATCGACAGTGTCGGCGAGTGGGCGACGACCACCATCTGGCACGGCAGGCCAGAAGGTATCAAGCTGGTCGCCGAGTTGTCCTTTCCCCATTCGCTGGGCCTGCTCTATTCGGCCTTCACCTATTTCTGCGGCTTCAAGGTGGACTCCGGCGAATACAAACTCATGGGACTTGCGCCATATGGCAAGCCTCATTACGTCGACACGATCCTCTCGCATCTGATCGATGTGAAGCCCGATGGCAGCTTCAGGCTCGACTGGACCAAGTTTGAGTTCATCAAAGGCCAGGTCATGACGGGCGATGCCTTTGAGCAGCTGTTCGGTGGCCCCCGGCGCTTGCCCGAGGCCCCCCTTACCGATCGCGAGTTCGATTTGGCCGCATCGGTGCAGAAAGTCACGGAGATCGTCGTTTCGCGCCTGGCCAAGACCGCCCGTGAGCTCACTGGCGAGACCGCGCTGTGCATGGCCGGGGGCGTTGCCCTTAACTGCGTAGCCAACGGCGTGATCTCGCGTGAGCGGATATTCGACCGTCTGTGGGTGCAACCGGCGGCTGGCGATGCGGGTGGCTCGCTGGGCGCCGCGCTGCTGACTGACCGCAAGTATCGCAGGGTAGCGAGCCGCGAACTGCCTGCTGGCGTGCGTGATGGCATGAGCGGAGCATTGCTTGGGCCGGAGTACAGCGAAGAGCAGATCAGGGACGAACTGGAAGCCTGCGGCGCTGTTTTTCACAGGCTTTCGCCGGAAGAGCTCGACCAGCGGGTGAGCACCAGCATCGAGGATGGCGGGGTCATCGGCTGGTTCCAGGGGCGAATGGAGTTCGGTCCGCGATCGCTTGGCAGCCGTTCGATCCTGGGTGATCCGCGCCGCTCGGACACCCAGTCAAACATGAACCTGCGCATCAAGTTCCGCGAGTCCTTCCGCCCCTTCGCTCCCGTGGTGCTTGAGGAAAAAGCGGCAGACTACTTCGACATCGTCGAGGAAAGCCCCTACATGCTGGTGGTCTCGCCCATTGCAATGGGCATTCGCAAGGCGATCCCACAGGAGAGTGCGCGGCTTACCGGGATCGACTTGCTCAAGTTGGTGCGTAGCGATCTGCCGGCAATCACCCACGTGGACTTCTCGGCAAGGGTGCAGACCGTTGACCGGGAGCGCAACCCGCGGTTCCGGGCGCTGCTTGAACACTTCTATCAGCGTTCAGGGTGTCCTGTATTGGTCAACACCTCGTTCAACGTGCGTGGTGAGCCGATTGTGAACACGCCGTTCGAAGCTTATCGCTGCTTTATGCGTACCAACATGGATGTGCTGGCGATTGGCGACTTCTACCTCGATAAATCGGAGCAGCCTCAGTTCGAGGAGGCGGTCGACTGGCGCGAGACAGTACCGCTGGATTAACTCTTTCATACACTAGGGAAGGTGCACTATGGATTATGTTCTGCTCTACCTGATCCTGCCGTTGGGGATGTTTATCCGACGAACCAAGGCGTTCGCCCATCAGCCGGACCCCAAGGTCACCTCATACCTGAACCGCAAATCATGAGCGTCATGGCCATGGATGTTCAGGAGGCTTCATTGGTACAGGTGGTGGTCGTCAATGATCCCGACCTGACCGGGCTGGAGGGCTGTCGCGTGAGGCTGGCCGAAACGCCGCACTGCGCTGAGAGTGTGGGAGCAGTCGGCGGGGACTGGCTCGGCACAGTGTTGGGCCGGGACATCGTCGAGGCAATTCGCGCATTTCCTGACAGCCCGCACAAAGCGCTGCTCATCAGAGGCATTTCGCTCTCTACGGACGTCGCGACGCCGCGCAATGGTTTCCTGCCCAACGCCGAGTGTGTTCTTGACTTCGATCTGCTGCACTTTGGCATGTTGCGGCTGCTGGGTGTCAGGCCGCATGCAGTCGAGTATGAGAACTTCGGCAAGCTGGTCAGAAACGTCGTTCCGGTTCCGGAGGCCGCGGGCACCACCAGCTCTTGGGGCGCGGATGTGGAGTTTTTCTGGCACACCGACAATCCCAACTGGCCCTTCGCCGATCAAAGCCGAAATGTCGCGACCGCCGTGCCGAACTTCTTGGCCTTTACCGCCGTGCGCAACTTTGAAGGCGCCTCCACCGACATTGTTTGTGTGGATCATGTCCTTTCAAAGCTGCCCGGCTGGGCGATCGCCCAGTTGCAGAAGTCTGCCTACACCTTTGGTGCCCCTGCCTCCAACGAGGGCTTCGATGGCCAGCCGAGGGTGCTGCCGGTGCTGGAGCACGACGAGGGCGGTTATCGCCTGCGCTTTGACGATGGCATCGTGGCCGCCCTCGACCTGGACAGCGAAAAGGCACTTGGGCTCCTGCGCCAGTGCCTGCGCGATGCCCAGGGTATAGAGGTGGTGTTGCAACCAGGCGACTTCTTCATTTTCAAAAATGCCCGCGTGCTGCACCGGCGCAAGGCGTTCCAGCCTCTGCTCAACGGCAAGGCGCGCTGGCTGCGCCGGGTGTACGGCAGTTGAGCCTTTGCTTCAAGAACCATCACACAACAAACATCACAGTAGACAGGGAGTTCATGCATGAATAAGCGTATCGCAGTAGTCGGTGGTCGTCCCTCGCCCATTCACGGTGCCAAGGAGCTGGGCATCGACGTAGTGCTGGTGCATCAGGAGGGTGACTACGAGCAGGAAATCCTCGCCCATTGCGAACAGGTGGTGCATGCCAGGATTGACGACGCCGAGGCCATCATCAAGGTCCTCGAGCCCCTGCACCGCGACCGTCCGTTCGATCGCATCATGACCACTACCGAAGTGGCAGGCGAGTCAACGGGCAAAGTGGTCGATCACTTCGGTCTCACCGGGGTTTCCTATAAGACTGCGCGCCTGCTCAAGGACAAAGTGGCCATGCGCGAGTTGCTGGTCGAGCACAACCTGAGCCCGGTTGCCTATCGCCATGTCACCAGTGCGCAGGATGCCGTCGCGTTCGTCAAAGAGCATGGCAAGTCGGTTCTCAAACCCGCCGAAGGCGTGGCCAGCCTGCATATCCATCCCTGCGATGACGCAGCCTCTGCTTCCAAGGCCTGGCAGGCGCTTCAGGATGCCGACGTCAAGCACATTATCATCGAGGAGTACCTGGAGGGGCCGGTCGTCAGCGTCGACTCCTTCTCGTTCCAGGGGCGCCACCTTCCCATTGGTTACTCCCAGTACCGCATGAACGACAAATACGTTGAGTGGGAAGTCAGCACGCCGAGCACCGAGGCCAGGAAATGGCTGAGCGAGCTGAAGGAAATGACCTGCCGCCTGCTCGACGCCGTAGAACTGGAAGAGGGGCCCTCCCATAGCGAGTTCGTGCTGACCCCCAAGGGGCCTCGTGTACTCGAATCCCATGCTCGCCTGGCGGGCTCGGGTGCCCCTGAACTGGTGCGGCGTGCGTTCGGCCTGGACCTGAACCGCATGTTCCTGACTGTGCCGCTGGGTATCGACACTCTGCCGCAAGTGTCGCCCGAGCCGAAAGCGGGTGCCGCGATCCAGTTCTTCGTACCGACACCTGGCAAGGTCAGAAAGGTCGAGCTCGATCTCAAGCCTGACGTCGATGTGCGCCATACCAAGTCAGGCGAGACTCCACGGGTGTTCTTGCCGTTCCTGTTCGAACTGGGCGCAGCCGAGCGTGCCGTAGTCATCCAGAAGCATGAGGGCGATACGATTCCACCGCTCGACACCGTTGCCGACTGCGTTTCAGGGTATGTCCTGGCAACAGGCACCTCGCGCGAGGATGCCGTGCGTATCGGTGATGAACTGGTAGCGGCGGTCAACTTCATCGTGGATCCCACGGCATGAAATATGTCCTCTGCTTGCACCGTTGGGTCGGTAGCCAAGCGCTATACGACCGATACGAACTGCCGGCAGGAATGCAGATTCGGGCGATCTGTACGCCCGAATCCTGCGCGTCCCTGCCGAGCGAGCGCCTGGCGTCAAGCTCGGTGCTCGTCTCACTGGACGATGCTGAGGCGGTCATGGCTGAGGCCGAGCGTCTGGTCGAGCAACATGGGGTTCCAGCGCTGGTGGTTGCCCTCAATGAGGGCGACCTGCTCAATGCGGCTTCTATTCGTGAGCGATGGCAGGTACCGGGAGATCTTGTCGCGTGGACCGAGCGGTTCCGCGACAAGCTCACCATGCTGGAGGTCGCAGGCCGGCAATCGTCGATCGGCGTGCTGCCTGCGTCGCCTGCCGATTCCCGCGAAGCGGTGGAGCGACTGGCCGCTGAACATGGCTATCCGCTGGTGCTCAAGCCGCGCTACGGCACGGCGAGTCGCGGCGTAAAGTTTCTTCGCGGTCCAAGGGATCTTGATCAGATCGGGCAGGCCACGGAGCCGATGATGGTCCAGGCTTGCTGCGCGGCCCCCATCCTGCACGTTGACGGCTGGTGGGATGGGCAACGGATTGTGGTAGTCACGGCGTCGCGTTATGTGAACAGCTGTGCCGATTTCGGTCCGGATAGCCCGCTGGGTAGTATCGAACTCGAGGAGGGCGATGACGAACGGCGGATTGCGGGGCGCGTCGAACAACTGCTGGCAGTCTTCGCGCCTGAGCGAGAAATCGTCTTCCACCTCGAACTGTTCGACCTGGATGACAAATTGCTGTTCCTGGAAATCGGTGCCCGGGTCGGTGGCGCCGAAATCCCGTTCCTCTGGCGAGAGGTGAGGGATATCGACCTGCTGGGGATCGCTTGGGAAATCCAGACCGGGGCGTCTACCCGCTACCGGGACCTTGCGCGCAGCCTTAGCAAGGAGGGCAGGCCATTGCACCGCGAGCGGGGGGCATGGGTGATCGCCCGCCGCAACAGCTCGCCGCGTGAAGGCTTGGGTACCCTGTACTGGGCTCAACCGCAGAACCTGGATCGCTTCGCCAGCGGTGTTTATGAGGGCGCTGGCACGCGCCTTCGGCTGCGCAGCTTCGATCGTCCCGCGCTGGTACGTGACGTGGGGAAGATCTTCGAACAGTTATCCGAAGCATGGGGAGCTCAATCTTGAAAACAGCAGTTGTTACCGGTGCAAGCAGTGGCATTGGCGAGGCATGCGCTCGTACCTTGGCCAGTCGTGGTTGGCGGGTATTCCTTGTGGCGCGCAGGGGGGATCGGCTCGAGCAGATTGCCGGCGAAACCGGCGGACGCGCCATTGTGCTGGATGTGACACAGGCGCGAGAGGAGGACTTGGTGCAGGTTTTCGAGTGCGATCTTCTGGTGAACTGTGCGGGCGGGGCGATCGGCCTGGATGGGGTAGACGCGGCCAGTGCCGAGGACTGGACGAACATGTTCAACAGTAACGTCCTTGGGACTTTGCGGATGACCCAACTGCTATTGCCTCGGCTCATCGCGTCCCAAGGGTGCATCATCAATATCACCTCAACGGCTGCGCTAGCCGGATATGAGGGGGGAGGCGGCTATTGCGCGGCCAAGAGTGCCCAGCGCGCACTGACCCATTCCTTGCGACTGGAGATGAAGGGTATACCGGTGCGCATCACCGAAGTGCTCCCCGGCATGGTGCATACGCCAGAGTTTTCCTTGAATCGTTTTCGCGGCGACGCCGAACGGGTCAGTGCCCTCTACAAGGATGTCGACCGGCCTTTGAGCGCGGACGATGTCGCCCAGGTTGTGGCTTGGGTTGCCGATCAGCCTGCACATGTTAATGTCGATGAAATCGTGGTTCGGCCAGTGGCACAGCGTGCTCAGCATGCGCTGTTCCGCGGCAGCCTCGGCTGGTTCGAGCCGCAGCGGGCCGATACATCCCCTTTGAACGATGGAGCACGCCAATGATGGCGCTGGAAAGCCTGGCCGGTGTGGCCATTATCTCCTTGGGTATGGTGCTGACACCGGGTCCCAACATGGTCTACCTGACCTCGCGGGCGATTTCCCAGGGGCGGCTGGCCGGGATGATTTCGCTGGCGGGTGTGGCGCTAGGCTTCGTGTGCTACTTGTTGGCGGCGGGACTGGGACTGGCCGCTTTGTTCAAGGCAGTGCCAGTCGCCTACGATGTCGTCAGGATCGCAGGCGCATTTTATCTGGGCTATCTGGCCTGGAACATGCTGAAGCCCAGGGGGAGTTCCCCCTTCGAGGCGCGGGAGCTGCCACCTCACTCGCGGAGACGGCTGTTCACCATGGGGCTTGTGACGAACCTGCTGAATCCGAAGATTGCGCTGATGTATTCCGCGCTGATCCCGCAGTTCATCGACCCTTCCGCAGGATCTACCTTCCAGCAATTCATCCAGATGGGGCTGGTACAGATCACCATTGCCGTCACCGTGAACGGCATGATCGTTCTCGCCGCCTCCCGGGTCAGTGGATTCCTGGCCAAGCGACCTTCTGCCATGCGCACCCAACGCTGGGTGTCCGGGACTGTCCTGGGCGTCTTCGCGGTCGATATCCTGCTGCGCAAACCGCTCACCTGATAGGGAGCGAGTGTTTCGCCTGACCGTAATGCTGTTCACTTGAGTATTTGAGCTTCAGCCGGACTTCCTCGAAAATCCGATGCCAGACCTCTGGCATCGGATTTTTATGGTGCGCCCAGCATGGGCGTAATCTTGTGCGTAGATCCGGCGGTTGTGCGGGGACATTGCTGTGCAACTGATCGTGATGGCCGCGGACAACCCGATTTCAGGTACAGGCGGATGATTGGCAGGGTTAAGTACCGGTATCGGAGGGGTGTTTCTGAATCACCGTCCAAGGCCTTCAAGGCCAGGGACGGTGAAAATATCAAAGCCCCGGTTTCCAGTGGACCGTAAGGCTGCTCCGCTTAAGTGAGCAGCATTACGCTTTTCAGCAGGGCTTTTGAGGTTTTCAGCCTTTCTGGCGTCTCAGGCAACCAGTGCCTGGCGAGTACGCTCGATCACAGCCTGCAGCGGCTCGGCGCTGGAGTATTGATCGGGGTACAGGCGTTCGCTGTGACGAGCGATGCCGTGTTCGTTGACCAGAGTGAAGCTGAAGCAGCCTTTGCGAGCGGCCATGATCAGGCAGTTCATTGGAGCAAAAGCGTTGGTTAGGGTGCGAATGGCATCCTGAGTGTGGATTTGAGTAGACATAATCGGGTGTTCCTACAAGCGACACGGATAAGAACCGTGCAAAATTAAAACGTTCCAGTGACGACGACCACCATTGGTCGAACGAAGAACCCGACTGGAACAAAGCAGCCAGTTTGAAGCGCTGATAAGTTGGCGCGCTTGGGCTGGCAGGTAGGTACTTAGGAGGGCAGGCAACACATCAGGGGCAAAGGTTCTGGGCCCGGGGTGAAGATCCTGATCAATTTTTGCAGGTTGGTTCGGTCAGAGTAAGTGAACTTCGCAACACCCTTTGCTTTCGATTCAAAGGCTGTGTTGACGCAAGATTTACCTGGAAACCATCGAGGTGGTCGATCCCGCTTTGTCGGTGAAGGCTTCTCTCAGGGAAGGCTGACCGGGGGGATTTGTTCGACCAGAATTGACTTTCAGCTTGGTACTAACGCCGCGGATACTAACGGATTGAATGGCCGAAGGGAAGCCTGCTCGCAAAAAAACACTGAAGTGCCGGCCGACCACATCCGCAAGTGCTGTCGGAAAATGTCATCGGCCGACACGTGCCCCGCAATTGCCCAAAAAACGGCCGTTGATCCGAGAGGGCGATCGAGCCAGGATCAATCTGCGGCGCGGGTTGCCGGGTTTATCCCCAGGCGTCACCGTAAAAACGCGCCGAAAAAGCGCACCGATATAACCGCCTCGCAGGTACTTGTGCACATTAGTTGCGCGGACTGTCATCCCACTGTCATCCTCGCTTCACCGAGGGTGGGTGCCTGTAACGAAAATTTAAGTCAATGAAAAACATCGCTTTTTTTTACTGGTGAAAAAATCGTCAGTTTGACTGCGAGCCCCATTCCACACGGCTTTGCGCGACTTCAAGGGCGGTTGTCCACTGAGTTATCCACAGCTTCTGTGGATTGTCCCGAGCGCTTGCTCTAGGACGGGCGTGCAGGCTTTTCTCGACTTTACCTGTGCGAAAAAAAGAGTAGAGTGGCGCGCCTTCCGATCTGCCCCACAGTGCTTTATGAAGTTTCGCTCAGTACCAGTCTCTCCTGCCTCAGCACCCTCCAGCATTAACCCACCCAAGCGCTTTTCGATGCGTGTGGCCGAGTGGCTACTGGACAGCCCGCGCCTGGGCGAAAACCCCAACGTCAAACACTTCGCCGGACGTTTACTCAAGCAACCTGCCCGTGAAGGCGTAGTGGCCGCGCAAAGCCGCCTCGGCCAATTGATGTGCCGCGAATGCGGGAATGCCCGGGATCGCCGTATTGGCCAGGACCTGTTGCGCCAGGCTGCGCGCGCAGGGGACCGACGCGCCCAGCAGGAACTCGGCCTGATCGAAGACTGAGCTGTCCAAGACCTGACGCCTTGGTTAACCTTCACGCTTTATCTAATCGGCAGGAGTGGCTATGGCGATGGACTTGACCAGCGCATTGCTGGGGCTGGCGGGCGCTGCACTGCCATTGCTGGTACTGGCTTGGCAACTTCAGCGTCGGGCGAGTACGGGGCAGGCCGAACTGGCATTGCTGGAAGAGCGCCTGGCCATGGCCCAGCTGACGCAGGATGGCTTGAACGCCCAGCTCGACACCTGCCGTGATGAAGTCGCTGACCTGAGCCAGGCCAACGCCGCCAAACAAGCCGATCTGGCAGCCCTGCGCCGTGAAGTCGAATTGCTGCAGATCGAACGCGACGATGCCCGCGACGCAGCCCACGCCTGGAACATCGAACGTGCCGGCAAAGAAGCTGAGTTGCGTCGCCTGGACGCTCAGGCTGCCTCCCTCAACGCCGAGTTGCGTGAGCAGCAGGAAAGCCATCAGCAGCGCCTCAACGACCTGCAAGGCTCGCGAGACGAGCTGCGAGCGCAATTCGCCGAGCTGGCGGGCAAGATCTTCGACGAGCGCGAACAGCGTTTTGCCGAAACCAGTCAGCAGCGTCTGGGGCAATTGCTCGATCCGTTGAAGGAGCGCATCCAGTCGTTCGAAAAGCGCGTCGAGGAAAGTTATCAGGCCGAAGCCCGCGAGCGCTTTTCCCTGGCCAAGGAACTGGAGCGTCTGCAACAACTGAACCTGCGCCTGAGCGACGAAGCCACCAACCTCACCCGCGCCTTGAAAGGGCAGAAAACCCAAGGCAATTGGGGTGAACTGATTCTTGAACGGGTGCTTGAACACGCGGGGCTGGAGAAGGGGCGCGAGTACCAGACCCAGGTCAATCTGAAGGGGCCGGACGGTGAGCGATTCCAGCCGGATGTGATTATTTACCTGCCTGGCGACAAGCAGGTCGTGGTCGATTCCAAGGTCAGCCTCACGGCTTATCAGCAATATGTGGCCGCCGAAGACGACGGCATCGGCCAGATCGCCATCAAGCAGCACGTGCTGTCCCTGCGCAATCATGTCAAAGGCCTGGCCGGCAAGGACTACAAGCGGCTCGACGGGTTGCACAGCCTGGATTTCGTCCTGCTTTTCGTCCCGATCGAAGCGGCGTTTTCCGCAGCGTTACAGGCAGAGCCGACGTTGTTTCAAGAGGCCTTCGACCGCAACATCGTGATCGTCAGCCCGACCACGTTGCTGGCCACTTTGCGGGTCATCGACAGCCTGTGGAAGCAGGAACGCCAGAGCCAGAACGCTCGGGAAATCGCCGAGCGCGCCGGGTGGCTGTACGACAAGTTCGTGTTGTTCATTCAGGATCTGGATGAGGTCGGCAATCGCTTGCAGCAGCTGGACAAGGCCTACAGCTCTGCCCGCAATAAGCTGACAGAAGGCCGTGGCAACCTGGTCAGTCGCAGCGAACAGCTCAAATTGCTTGGCGCGCGGGCCAGCAAGAGCTTGCCGGCGGACCTGCTGGAGCGGGCCATGACGGATGTCGATGGCTTGGCCGAGTTGCCCGAATAAGCCATCTTTTACGATGGCATCTGTGGCGAGGGGGCTTGCTGTGGCGAGGGAGCTTGCTCCCGTTGGGCTGCGCAGCAGCCCCCGTTTCCCGTAAAGCAATCCGCGTTGCGTGTTTTGCGACTGCTGCGCAGTCTAGCGGGAGCAAGCTCCCTCGCCACAGGTTCTGGGCTAGCCAGACGCATTTATTACAACGGCAAATGCCGACTCAACAACGCCCGCAATGCCGCCGGCTTCACCGGTTTGGCCAGGTAATCCAGGCCCGCTGCATGCACCTGGGCCACGGTCTCCGGCCGTCCATCGGCGCTGATCACCACCCCCGGCACCGGCTCGCCCAATTGCGTGCGCAACCACGCCATCAAGTCGGTTCCGGTCTCGCCATCGTCCAGGTGGTAATCCACCAGCGCCAACTGCGGGCGCATCCCGTCGTTGAGCAGCGTCGCGCATTCATCACGGTTGCGCGCGGTCCAGACTTGGCAACCCCAGCGCGTGAGCAGGCTGTTCATGCCGATCAGGATGCTGTCCTCGTTATCAATGCACAGCACCTGTGCGCCGCCGAGCAAATGGCCATTGAGTTCGGCAACCTTGGCCGGCACCGCGGCTTGTGCCCGAGCCAACGGCACGCTGACACTGAATACACTGCCGCGCCCCGGCCAGGAGCGTACGCGCAAAGTGTGACCGAGCACGCGGCACAGTCCATCGGCAATCGCCAGCCCCAGGCCCAGGCCTTTCTCGGCCCGGGTCTGGTGGCTGTCGAGGCGTTTGAACTCTTCGAAAATCACCTGTTGTTTGTCTTTCGGAATACCCGGTCCACGGTCCCAGACCTCCAGGCACAGCTCGCCGTTGCGCCGCCGAACGCCGAGCAGCACGGGGCCTCTGGCGTAGCGGAAGGCATTGGTCAGGAAGTTCTGCAAGATCCGTCGCAGCAGTTTGATGTCACTGTCGATCCGTAGCGTGCTGCCCCGGACGCGGAATTTCAGCCCCTGTTCCTGAGCAAGTGCCTTGAACTCGGCTCCCAGCGTGTCAAACAACTCATTGAGCACGAAGGGCCTGCGATCAGGGTTGATCTTGCCGCTTTCCAGACGGGAAATATCCAGCAGATCACTGATCAGGTCTTCGGCCGAACGCAGTGAGCTGTCCAGGTGATGAACCAGCTTCTGCGCTTCGCTGGACAAACCCTCTTCCTGATGGGAGAGGGCGGCGGAGAACAGCCGCGCGGCGTTCAGCGGTTGCATCAAGTCATGGCTGACGGCGGCCAGGAAACGGGTTTTCGACTGGTTGGCCGATTCGGCGGTGCCCTTGGCTTCGGTCAGGGCAAGGTTGAGTTGTGACAGTTCGTGGGTCCGTTCGGCGACCCGCCGCTCAAGGCCTTCATTGGCTTCTGTCAGCGCCTGCTCGGCTTCGCGGAACGCGGTAATGTCGGTGAAACTCATGACGAAACCGCCGCCGGGCATCGGGTTGCCGATCAGCTCGATCACTCGGCCGTTGGGGAACAGTCGCTCGGAGGTATGGGCGCGGCCCTGACGCATCCAGTGCAAGCGACGGGCGACATGCACTTCCGCTTCGCCGGGGCCACACAGGCCGCGTTCGGCGTTGTAGCGAATGATGTCGGCAATCGGTCGGCCGACGCTGATCAAACCGTCGGGGTAGTTGAACAGCTCCAGGTAGCGCCGGTTCCAGGCCACCAGTTTCAGCGACTGGTCGATCACGCTGATGCCCTGGGTGATGTTCTCGATGGCGCCTTGCAGCAGGGCGCGGTTGAATTGCAGCACTTCCGAGGTTTCGTCGGCGATCCGTACGACGTCCTCCAGTTGCATTTCCCGACCTTCGATGGCGGCTTTTACCACCGCCCGAGTCGAAGAGGCGCCGAGTACACCGGCCAGCAAGCGTTCGGTATGGGCGATCCATTCACCGTCGGCGTTCTGGTTCGGGTTGAAGCCTTTGCCCTGGCGGTAGGCGAAACGGATGAAGCTCTGACGGGCCCGTTCTTCGCCGACAAACCGGGCAGCCAGTTGCAGCAAATCGTCGATCTGTACCGCCAGCATCGAGCGGGCGCTGGGGCGGGGGCTGATTTCCTGGCCGATGAAACGACCGGCCTGCCAGTGCTCCGAAACCCGTGTGCGTGACAGCACCGAGACCCAGGCGAACAAGGTGAAGTTACCCGCCAGGGACAACACCACGCCCTGAGTCAGCGGCGTGATCGGCAGGTTCAGCGGATTGCTTTGCAGCCAGGCCAGGCCCGGAAAACCGCTCAAGGGCAAGCCGAGGCTGTTGGCGGCAACCGGCAACACCAGGGTGTAGAACCAGAGGAATGTCCCGGTGGCCAGTCCGGCGAACACGCCACGGCGGTTAGCCTGTTTCCAGTACAGCGCGCCGAGCATGGCCGGGGCCAGTTGGGTCACGGCGGCGAAGGCAATCTGGCCGATGGTCGCCAGGCTCGCGGTCGAGCCCAGCAGGCGATAGCTGACGTAGGCCAGCAGCAGAATGACCACAATGCTCACCCGGCGCACCGAAAGCATCCACTGGCGGAACACTTCGAATGGCCGTTCGGCGTTGTTGCGCCGCAGCAACCATGGCAGCAGCATGTCGTTGGAGAGCATGGTCGATAGCGCCACGCTGGCGACGATCACCATGCCGGTCGCCGCCGAAGCGCCGCCGATAAACGCCAGCATTGCCAGGGCAGGGTGAGATTGGGCCAGAGGCAGGCTGATAACGAATGAGTCCGGCAGCACCGAACTGGGTAGCAACATCTGACCGGCCAGTGCAATCGGCACCACAAACAGCGCGGCCAGCGCCAGATACGTCGGGAACACCCACTTGGCCAGGCGTAAATCCTGGGGGTCGATGTTTTCCACCACGGTCACGTGGAACTGCCGGGGCAGGCAGATGATCGCCATCATCGCCACACCGGTCTGCACCACCATGGACGGCCAGTTGATGGTTTCCTTCCAGTACTCTTCCAGGCGCGGGGCGAGCATGGCCTGGTCGAACAGGTCGTCGAAACCGTCGTACAGGCCGTAGGTCACGAACGCGCCGACCGCGAGAAAAGCGAACAGCTTGACCAGCGATTCAAAGGCAATCGCCAGCACCATGCCGCGGTGGTGTTCCGTGGCGTCGAGGTTGCGGGTACCGAAAACGATGGTGAACAGCGCCAGTACCAGGGAGACGATCAGCGCCGTGTCCTGCGCGCGCGTGCCCATGGCGTCGGCGCCGGCGCCGATCAACAGGTTTACACCCAGCACGATGCCCTTGAGTTGCAAGGCAATGTAGGGCAGCACGCCGACCAGGCAGATCAGCGCGACGACTACCGCCAGGGACTGGGATTTACCGTAACGGGCGGCGATGAAGTCGGCGATGGAGGTGATGTTCTCCTGCTTGCTGATCATCACCATTTTTTGCAGGACCCACGGTGCGCACACCAGCAGCAGGATCGGCCCGAGGTAGATCGGCAGGAAGGACCAGAGTTGTTCGGCTGCCTGGCCCACGGCGCCAAAGAACGTCCAGCTGGTGCAATAAACCGCCAGCGACAGGCTGTACACCCAGGCACGCACCCGTGGCGGCAGCGGCGTGCTGCGACGGTCGCCGTAAAAGGCGATGGCGAACAGGATGGCCATATAGGCCAGGGCGACAATGGCGATCAGCCCGGTGGACAGCGACATGGGAACTCCAGACAAAAGACATCCGGGACTGCGCCCGATCCAGACAGTCTCGCATGACCGCCTGAGTTAGTCAGTGTCGACCAAGGTCGTGGCGTGGCGGGGTGTCGCAGGTTGTGTATCCGTCAGATCCTGGTCGTCATTGCGGGAGCGAGGCTTGCCTGCGAAGGCGGGGTTACTGACTCAACGCAATATCGATCAGCCGATGCAACTCTTCAACCTCCAGCGCCTGCGCCGCAAACAGGATGCGAAACACCGTCGGTGCCACCACCATATTGATCAGCCGGTCGACACTTGGCCGCGATTGATCGGGATAGCGATCCAGAATCGTCTGCAACTGCCCGCCAATGATCGTCACGCAATAGCCCGGCGTGGCGCTGGATTGCACGTCGCGCATCATGTTGCGCCCGGGTTCGGAACTCATTTCATCCAGATACTGCTCGGCCCAAGCCCGGACGTCCCCGCGTAAGCTGCCGGTATTGGCCGGCTCACTGTCGGGGCGCATGCGGGCGAGGGCGACATCAGCGAGCAGTGCTGACAAATCCCCCCAGCGCCGATAAATGGTCGACGGCGTCACCCCGGCCCGGGCAGCAATCTGCGGCACAGTCACGCAGGCGCGGTCCTGCTCTTCGAGGAGCGCGCGGACAGCCGAATGAATCGACTCTTGAACCCTGGCACTTCTGCCACCAGGGCGTAAACCTTCTTTAATAGCCATGCGGCGGACCTTAACACAAAGAATTTGCTTTAAGCGCTGACCAGTAGCAGACTCCGCAAAAGCAAAAAATTAGCTTTTGCGGAGTGTGCTCATGTCTCTTCCAGCGACAAATCGTTCCAGCCTGTGGTTTCTGGCGATCACCTTACTCAGTTTTCTCGCCGCTTCCACCGCGCCGACCCCGTTGTATCACCTCTATCAGGAGCACCTGCAGTTCTCAGCCGCGACCCTGACCCTGATTTTCGGTGTCTACGCCCTCAGCTTGCTGGCGGCGCTGCTCACGGTCGGTTCGCTGTCGGATTATCTGGGGCGCAAACCGGTGATTTTTACCGCCGTGTTGCTGAATATGCTGGCGATGTTGCTGTTCATCAACGCCGACAGCGTCGCCTGGTTGATCGGTGCGCGAGTACTTCAGGGGTTTGCGACGGGAATGGCCACCGCCGTCTTGAGTGCGGCGTTGCTGGACACCGATCGCCAGCAAGGGCCGATGGTCAACAGTGTCGCGCCGTTGCTGGGCATGGCGCTGGGGGCCATGGGCTGCGGATTATTGGCCGAGTTTGCGCCCCTGCCGCTGCAATTGACCTATTGGATGTTGTTCGCGCTGTTTGCGATGCAAGCGCTGTACGTCTGGCGTCTGCCGGAAAGCGTCAGTCGACAACCGGGTGCCTGGGCTTCGCTGCGCCCGACCCTGCATGTGCCGATTCAGGCGCGGCGAATGTTGTGGCGGGTGCTGCCGATTGACCTCGCGGTGTGGGCGCTTGGCGGCTTTTTCGCCTCCCTGGCGCCGTCTCTGGTGCGGACAGCCACCGGGTCGACGTCGAATCTGATTGGCGGTGCGACGGTGGCCGTGTTGACGGTGACCGGTGCCTCGATGATCTACACCTTGCGCAATCGGCCGGCCGACAAGGT
Source organism: Pseudomonas sp. URMO17WK12:I6 (assembly GCF_003253625.1). NCBI lineage: Bacteria > Pseudomonadati > Pseudomonadota > Gammaproteobacteria > Pseudomonadales > Pseudomonadaceae > Pseudomonas > Pseudomonas sp. URMO17WK12:I6. The sequence goes on along the minus strand of NZ_QKYZ01000009.1, from coordinate 6,738 downwards.
CTTGCTGCTGGGCGCGAGCTTGCTGCCCGCAGGCGTTGCGCTGATTCTGCTGGCGGTCCACAGCGCCAGCCTGCCATTGTTTTTCTTCGGCACGCTGGTGGCGGGCAGCGGATTCGGTACGGGTTTCCTTGGCGCCTTGCGCAGCATCGTGCCGCTGGCCTTGCCTCATGAGCGGGCCGGGTTGATGTCGGCGTTTTATGTGCTCAGTTATCTGGCGTTCTGCTTGCCGTCGTTGCTGGCCGGTAATCTGACCCGCAGCTTTGGGCTGGTGGCGACCACCGACGGTTACGGCGCGGTACTGATCATCCTGTCGCTCGGTGCGCTGATCGGGTTGCTTCGTGAGCGGTCTGTCAAAGTCTGTGGCGTCGATGTCAGATGACCGTTAGCCTTGGCACCGCCATTCATTTCGACGGACCGCCCATGAAGATCATCCGCAGCAAATCCTTCACCGGTGACCGCGCCTGGGCGGCGCTGGACATCGCCAACATGAACGGTATCACCACCCGTTTGCACTGGACCGATCAGCCGTATAAATGGCACGTCAACGATGGCCAGGAAGTGTTCGTGGTGCTCGACGGTCAGGTGCAGATGCGTTATCGCGAAGCAGGCCTCGAAAAGGAAACCCTGCTGGAGGTCGGCGATATTTTTTATGCCTCGGTGGGCACCGAACATGTGGCTCATCCGCAGGGCGTGGCGAGGATATTGGTGATCGAGACTGAAGGCAGCGTCTGATGCTATATCTGTAAAACAGATAACAGTTAGAGATATTACCCGTTATATCGATATTCTATTCGGATCTATCATGAGCGCCTCCCTCATTAGAGGACAGGAGTTCGCCATGACCTGCACCCGTAGCGTTAAACCCGGTATCAAGCCGCTCAGTCATCTGCAGCACCCAAGAGAAGCCATCCGCCAATTCACCCCGAACTGGTTCGCGGCGACCATGGGCACTGGTGTATTGGCGCTTGCGCTTGCGCAACTGCCGGTGTCGACTCCCGGTCTGCATGCGTTGGCCGAAGGCTTGTGGCTATTAAATATTGGCCTGTTTGTGTTGTTCACGGCTATGTATGCCGCGCGTTGGGTCATGTTCTTCGACGAAGCGCGGCGGATTTTCGGCCACTCCACGGTTTCGATGTTTTTTGGCACCATTCCCATGGGCCTTGCGACCATCATCAATGGCGTTCTGTTGTTCGGCTTGCCGCGCTGGGGCGACGGTGTGATTCATGTCGCCGAAGTGCTGTGGTGGCTGGACGTGGCGATGTCGCTGGCCTGCGGCGTACTGATTCCCTACATGATGTTCACCCGTCAGGAGCACAGCATCGACCAGATGACCGCTGTCTGGCTGTTGCCGGTGGTGGCGGCGGAAGTGGCGGCTGCCAGTGGTGGCTTGCTGGCGCCGCACCTGGCCGATGCTCATTCGCAGTTAGTGGTGCTGGTGACCAGCTACGTGCTTTGGGCTTTTTCCCTGCCGGTGGCGTTCAGCATTCTGACCATCCTGTTGCTGCGCATGGCGTTGCATAAATTGCCCCACGAAAACATGGCCGCCTCGAGCTGGCTGGCGCTTGGGCCGATTGGCACGGGTGCGCTGGGCATGTTGCTGCTGGGCGCCGACGCGCCGGCGATCTTTGCCGCCAACGGTCTGCCGGGGATCGGTGAAATAGCTGAGGGCCTTGGGCTGGTGGCCGGGATCACGCTGTGGGGCTTCGGGCTTTGGTGGATGCTGATAGCACTGCTGATCACCGTGCGTTACTTGCGCGCCGGTATCCCGTTCAATCTCGGCTGGTGGGGTTTCACGTTCCCGCTGGGTGTCTATTCCCTGACTACGCTGAAACTGGCCAGCACCTTGAACCTGACGTTTTTCAGTATCTTTGGTTGCGTGTTGGTGGCCATGCTGGCGGTGATGTGGCTGATTGTCGCCAAACGCACGGTGCAGGGCGCGTGGAAGGGCGAACTGTTTGTCTCACCGTGCATCGCAGGATTAAAGAAATAACCGGCAAAGATTAGGTAATGTGTGTGGCCTGGATCGACGTTCGACATTCCAATAACAGTATCCACGCCACCCTCTACCAAAAAAATCAGGGACACATGGAAGATGAGTCACCCCTCGCAGTTCACCTTGCTTCGCACTCGGCGCTTCCTGCCTTTTTTTGTCACGCAGTCCCTTGGGGCCTTTAACGACAACATCTTCAAGCAGTCGCTGATCCTAGCCATTCTGTACAAGCTGACCATCGAGGGTGACCGTTCGATCTGGGTCAACCTGTGTGCGCTGCTGTTTATCCTGCCGTTCTTCCTGTTCTCGGCCCTGGCCGGGCAGTTCGGGGAGAAGTTCGCCAAGGACGCGCTGATCCGTCTGATCAAGATCGGGGAAATCGTCATCATGACGGTGGGCGCGGTCGGTTTCATGTTCGATCACCTGTCGCTGATGCTGTTGGCGCTGTTTGCCATGGGCACCCACTCGGCGCTGTTCGGGCCGGTGAAGTACTCGATCCTGCCGCAGGCCTTGCGCGAAGAAGAGCTGGTGGGTGGCAACGGGTTGGTGGAAATGGGCACCTTCCTGGCAATTCTCGCCGGGACGATTGGCGCCGGCATCATGATGTCCGCCAGCAACTATGCGCCGGTGGTGTCCACGGCAATCATCGGCATTGCGGTGCTCGGTTATCTGGCCAGCCGCAACATTCCCCGAGCTGCGGCGGCATCGCCGCAAATGCGCCTGAACTGGAATATCTTCAGCCAGTCCTGGGCCACGTTGAAGCTGGGCCTGGGGCAAACCCCTGCGGTCTCGCGTTCGATCGTCGGCAACTCATGGTTCTGGTTTGTCGGGGCGATTTATCTGACGCAAATCCCGGCGTATGCCAAGGAATGGATGCACGGCGACGAGACTGTGGTGACGCTGATTCTTACCGTATTCTCGGTCGGTATTGCACTGGGTTCGATGCTTTGCGAGAAACTCTCCGGGCGCAAAGTCGAGATCGGTCTGGTGCCGTTCGGCTCATTCGGCCTGACCGTATTTGGCCTGTTGCTGTGGTGGCATTCCGGTGGAATTCCGGACAGCGTTACCGGCCATGGCTGGATCGAAATCCTTGGCTTCGGTCACACCTGGCTGGTGTTGATCGACATCCTCGGGCTGGGAGTCTTCGGCGGTTTCTACATCGTGCCGCTGTATGCGCTGATCCAGTCCCGCACCGTCGAGAACGAACGGGCCCGAGTGATTGCCGCCAACAACATTCTCAACGCCCTGTTCATGGTGGTGTCGGCGATTGTGTCGATCGTCTTGCTGAGCATCGCCAAGCTGTCGATCCCGCAGCTGTTTCTGGTGGTGTCGCTGCTGAACATCGGCGTCAACGCCTACATCTTCAAAATCGTCCCGGAATTCAGCATGCGTTTCATGATCTGGCTGCTTGGCCATTCCATGTACCGCGTCGAGCATCGCAACCTCGAGCTGATTCCCGATGAGGGCCCTGCGCTGCTGGTTTGCAACCATGTGTCGTTCGTCGATGCGTTGCTGATTGGTGGAGCCGTGCGTCGGCCGATTCGCTTTGTGATGTATTACAAAATCTACAACCTGCCGGTGCTGAACTTCATCTTCCGCACGGCCGGGGCAATTCCGATTGCCGGGCGCCAGGAAGACATTCAAATCTACGAAAAAGCCTTCACCCGCATTGCCCAGTATCTGAAGGATGGCGAGCTGGTGTGTATTTTCCCTGAAGGCAAGTTGACCGCTGATGGCGAGATCAACGAGTTCAAGGGCGGGCTGACGCGGATTCTCGAAGAAACGCCGGTGCCGGTGATTCCGCTGGCCTTGCAGGGGTTATGGGGGAGTTTCTTCAGCCGCGATCCGAACAAGGGCTTGTTCCGTCGGTTGTGGTCGCGGGTGACGTTGGTGGCGGGGCCGGCGGTGGCCGTTGAAGTGGCTGAGCCAGCGAAGTTGCAGGCGATGGTGGGGGATTTGCGTGGCGCCGTTAGATAGTTGGTGACTTTGCGGGCCTCATCGCGGGCTTGCCCGCGATGACGTCAGTGGCCTAAGCGCTGACCTTGAGCCCAACCAACCCGGTAATGATCAGTGCCACACTGGCCAGCCGAAACAGTGCCATGGATTCACCAAACAGAATGATCCCGGCGATCACCGTGCCCACTGCACCCACGCCGGTCCAGATCGCATAGGCCGTGCCCAGCGGCAATTCCTTCATGGCAAGGCCCAGCAGGCCAAGGCTGATCGCCATGGCGGCAACGGTCAATGCGGTGGGAAGAGGGCGGCTGAAGCCGTCGGTGTATTTCAGGCCAACGGCCCAGCCGACTTCGAACAGACCGGCGAAAAACAGAATGATCCAGGACATGGAAGACCTCCATCGATGGATGGGGTCGTCCCCGGATTAAGCACTCGATCGAGCCGCGAGGTCGTCCTCGCGTTGCGCAATAGAGTGCCCATCATTAACTCGAGGATCAAGTTTTCGGATCAGTCGGCCACCTGCTGAGCAGCGATTTTCCGATCCTCTTTCTCGCTCATGCGACGGAAATAGGTGGAGAGCAGCGCCCCCGAAATGTTGTGCCAGACGCTGAACAACGCGCTCGGCACCGCCGCCAGTGGCGAGAAGTGCGCACTGGCCAGTGCCGCACCCAGGCCGGAGTTCTGCATGCCGACTTCCAGTGCCAGGGATTTGCGTTGGGCCAGCGGCAGGTTGAACAGGCGCCCGGTGAAGTAACCCAGCAAGTAGCCGAAACTGTTGTGCAGCATCACCACGGCCATGATCAGCAGACCGGATTCGGCAATCTTCGCCTGGCTGGCAGCCACCACGGCCGTGACGATGATCACGATGCTCACCACCGACACCAGCGGCAACACTTCTACCGCGTGACGAACCCGATCACCGAGTACGCGTTGGGCAACCACGCCAAGTACGATCGGCAACAGCACGACTTGCAGGATCGACCAGAACAGCTCCATGAACGACACCGGCAACCAGGCCGAGGCCAGCAGCCAGATCAGCGCCGGTGTCAGCAATGGCGCGAGAAGGGTGGTGACGGCGGCGATGGCCACCGACAACGCCAGGTCGCCGCGAGCCAGCCAGGTCATCACGTTCGACGAGGTGCCGCTCGGGCAACAGCCGACCAGAATCACCCCGACGGCGATCTCTGGCGGCAGGTGGAATACCTGGCAGAGCAACCACGCCATACCGGGCATGATCACGAAATGGGCAACCACGCCCAGGGCCACGCGCCACGGATGGCGAGCGACTTCGGCGAAGTCTTCGAGCTTGAGGGTCAGGCCCATGCCGAACATCACCAGCCCCAGCAGCGGCACGATTGCGCCTTTCAAGCCGATGAACCAGGCCGGCTGCAGAAACGCCACGATGGCGAAAATCAGTACCCAGTAAGCGAAGGTGTTGCCGACAAAACGACTCAATGCAGCGAGTGCGCGCATGGCCTGATCCTTGTTATTCATATTCGAAAATTGCGCAGATCCAATGTGGGAACGGGCTTGCTCGCGAAGGCGGTCGGACATTCAACGATGATGTTGTTTGTCATGACGCCTTCGCGAGCAAGCCCGCTCCCACATTTAGACCGCGCGTCGGTTTAGATCCCTTGCGGCATCTCTTCACCACCCAACGCTTCAACCAGTGCCGGCAGGAAGTCGCCGAAGGTCAGCATCATCAGGGTGAAGCTGGCGTCCAGTTGACCCAGTGCTTCGTCGCCACCGTCCTGTTCCGCCTGATCTTGCAGCAGGTCTTCGAACTTCAGGCGCTTGACCACCATTTTGTCGTCGAGCACGAACGACAGTTTGTCCTGCCAGGCCAGCGACAATTGAGTGACCACTTTGCCGGTGCTCAGGTGCAGCTGGATCTCTTCGCTGGTCAGGTCCTGACGCTTGCAGCGCACGATGCCGCCGTCTTCGTGGGTGTCGCGCAGTTCGCACTCGTCCAGCACAAAGAAATCGTCTGCGGCTTTCTGAGTGGTAACCCACTCGGTCATGGTTGCGGTCGGCGACATCTTCACCGTCAGCGGACGTACCGGCAGCGAGCCGATCACTTCACGCAGGGTGGACAGCAGGTCTTCGGCACGTTTCGGGCTGGCCGAGTTCACCAGGATCAGGCCCTGTTTCGGCGCAATGGCGGCGAAGGTCGACGAGCGACGGATAAAGGCGCGGGGCAGGAAGGCCTGGATGATTTCATCCTTGATCTGATCGCGTTCCTTTTTATAGACCTTGCGCATTTGTTCGGCTTCGATCTCTTCGACCTTTTCCTTCACTGCGTCACGCACGACGCTGCCCGGCAGAATGCGTTCTTCTTTACGGGCGGCGATCAGCAGGAAGTCTCCGCTGACGTGTACCAGCGGTGCATCTTCGCCTTTGCCGAAGGGCGCGACGAAACCGTAGGTGGTCAACTCCTGGCTTGCACATGGACGCGCCAGTTTGGTGGCCAGTGCAGTTTCCAACGCCTCGGCATCAAAAGGCAGATCTTGGGTCAGGCGATAGATAAGCAGGTTTTTGAACCACATGGGGTGAGTCTCTCCTTTATACAAAGGGGGGCATTATTGTCTTCGCCGGGTCATAGGCCAACCCTTCTCTAAGCCTTTGGAAGGCCTGAGAAAATTATTTAAAAAAGTGCTTGCCAGAGGTTGGGTCGCTCCGTAGAATGCGCGCCACACCGAAGCGAAGGGTGATTAGCTCAGCTGGGAGAGCGTCTGCCTTACAAGCAGAATGTCGGCGGTTCGATCCCGTCATCACCCACCATTCGTTTCAAG